>NZ_CP034450.1:6064702-6389553 GCF_003952505.1 Mesorhizobium sp. M4B.F.Ca.ET.058.02.1.1
GGCCACCTGCGAATGATCGGTGTCGAAGACGGTGCGGCGGACATAGTCGTCGAACAGTTTCTTGGAATAGGCATAGACGTTGAGCGGCCGCTCGAACTGCTGTTCCTCGCGGAACTCGCTGCCGCCGCCATAGACCGATGCCGAGGAGGCGTAGAGGAAGGGCACGCGCAAGGCCAGGCAGGCATGCAGCAGCCGCTTCGAATAGGCGTAGTTGACGTCCATCATGTACTTGCCGTTCCACTCGGTGGTGGTCGAGCAGGCGCCCTGGTGGAAGACGGCCTCGACGCGGCCGAGCCCGCCATTCTCCAGGCGTGCGAGGAAATCGTCCTTGTCGAGATAGTCGGCGATTTGGAGGTCGGCGAGATTGGCGATCTTGTGGCCGTCGGTGAGGTCGTCGACGACGAGGTTGTCGCTGTGCCCTCGGCGTTGAGCGCGGCGACGATGTTGGAGCCGATCATACCGGCGCCGCCCGTGACGATGATCATGAAGGCCTCTGGTTGCTTCCGATTCCGGTCCTTATAAGGGAGGCAGTATGGGCTGTCGATAAAGCCGGCAGCGGTTGGTCTAATCGCAGCAGGACTGGTGAATGGCAGGAGATCCTTCAGCTATGCCAACCGATAGACATGGCGTGGCGGTGTTTGTCGGTTCCTACGTTCGGATGGTGTCCCTGCCGGACGAGAATCGTGGAAAACCGATCGAAAAGGTGCGCAGGTCATCGATCGGACGCATTTGCCGAATTGTTGAGCCGTACGAAGGGACATCGACGAATGGCATCCAAATCAGCAGTGGCGAATTTCGGCTCCACTACGCTCCCCTTTCTCTCGATGGTATCCAAGGAATCTCGTTTTACGCAGCTCCGACGGACATAGAGCTCGTCGCGGCTACAGAGGAAATGCTGCTGCTCTATAGCGAAGACATCTGGCAACTTGTCCGGCCTTTCGGTGAAAAGCAGGACACCCCGACTTTCGAGCGGCTGGTGGCAGCGTTCGGTTTCTCAGAAGTTTGAACATCATCATTCACAGGAGCAAGGCAATGCCGTCGAGCGAACTGCTCATCGCGTTTTTCGCCACCACGGCGATCTTCGCCTACATTCCCGGTCCTGCCATGCTCTACGCGGCGGCGCAGACGATGGCGCGCGGGCGCTGGTCAGGTTTGACGGCGGCGCTCGGCATCCATCTCGGCGGCTATGTGCATGTCCTTGCGGCGGCAGCGGGTCTTTCGGTGCTGTTCCATGCCGTTCCGCCGCTCTACATGGCGGTCAAGCTCATCGGCGCGCTCTATCTGATTTGGCTCGGCGTCTCGCTTTTCCGCGCCAGGACGCAAGGCGGCGACTCGGCGCTGCCCGCCATCGAGCGGAAATCGGCCCGCCGCGCCTTTTTCGAGAGCATCACCGTCGAAGTGCTCAATCCCAAGACGGCGATCTTCTTCATGGCGTTCCTGCCGCAATTCATCGATGCCTCGGCGGCATTTCCGGTCTGGCTGCAGTTCGTCATCCTTGGCACCCTCGTCAACCTGATGTTCTCCTCCGCCGACATAGCGTGCGTCTTCCTGGCCGGGGCGATGATCGCCGGGCTGCGGCGTTCGAGCCGCGCGCAGCGGCTGATGCAGCGCGCGGGCTGCGCGGTGCTGGTTGGTCTCGGCGTCCATGTCGCCCTGCAGAAGAGCTGAACGGCCGGCCGGGGTTCTGCGGCGACCCGTCCCCCGGCCGCCGTTGCGCTGGCTCGAATTGCGGTATATCGGCTTCGCCATGAACGACCGTCCAGCCATTTGAACCCCGAACCATCCTCAGAAACGGCTTTTTCCGCGCGTTGCCAGTGACATGATCAATCATCATCTGCCTTCCCCGGAACCTTTGCACCGCGCCATCGCGCGCTTTGGCGGCGTCACCGTGCTGGTGGTCGGCGACTTCATCCTCGACCGTTTCGTCAGCGGCGTGATCGAGCGGATCTCGCCGGAGGCGCCCATTCCGGTGCTGCACGGACGTGGCGAGATGCTGGCGATGGGCGGTGCCGGCAACGTCGTCTCCAACATCGTCTCGCTGGGCGCCGCCGCAATTCCTGTTTCGGTGATCGGCGCCGACAAGGCGGGCGACGATCTGATGCGGATGCTTGGCGAGCTTGGCGCCGAGACATTCGGCCTGTCGCAGCAGCGCGACCGCATGACCTCGTCGAAGAGCCGCTTCAGCGCGCTCAATCAGCAGGTGTTGCGTTTCGACGAGGAGGAGGTGAAGTCGCTCAACGCCGCCGAGCGATCGACGCTGGTCGAGCATTTCCGCACGGCCCTTGCGCGCGCCGACATCGTCATCCTGTCCGATTACGGCAAGGGCATGCTGCTCGACGGCGTCGCCGGCGAGCTGATCTCGATCTGCCGCGAGGCGGGAAAGCCGGTGCTGGTCGATCCCAAGGGCCGCGACTATGCCCGCTATGCAGGCGCGACGGCGGTCACGCCCAACCGCAAGGAACTCGGCGAGGCCGTGGGGCGCGCGGTGTTTGCCGATGACGAGATCGTGGCGGCGACGCGGGAACTGATCTCGGCGCATGGCTTCGACTTCGTCGTCGCGACGCGCAGCGAAAAGGGCATGAGCGTCGTCGAGCCCGACGATGCGCGCCACATCGCCACGCAGGCGCGGGAGGTGTTCGACGTCTCCGGCGCCGGCGATACTGTCATCGCCACCTTCGCGCTCGCACTCGCGGCGGGCGCCGACCGTGTGCAGGCCGCTACAATCGCCAATGCCGCCGGCGGCGTCGTGGTGGGCAAGCGCGGCACGGCGCGGCTGACGGTCGAGGAACTGACGGGGGCGCTGTTCCGCTCGCATGGGCCGGTCGCGCACAAGGATGCCATCCTCGACGCCGCCGCGGCAGCCAGGATGGTGGCCGCGTGGAAAGAGGAAGGGCTGACAGTCGGCTTCACCAATGGCTGCTTCGACATCCTGCATGCCGGCCATGTCAGCCTGCTGCACGCGGCGCGCAGCCAGTGCGACCGGCTGGTGCTCGGCCTCAACAGCGATGCTTCGGTGCGCCGGCTGAAGGGCCCGGGACGTCCGGTCAACGACCAGCACGACCGCGCCTGCGTGCTGGCGGCCCTAGCCTCGGTCGACGCCGTCGTCGTCTTCGAGGAAGACACGCCGCTGGCGCTGATCGAAGCCTTGTTGCCCGACATTCTGGTCAAGGGCGCCGACTATACGATCGACAAGGTGGTCGGCGCCGACGTGGTGCAGAAGGCCGGCGGGCGCGTGGTGCTGGTCGACCTCGTCGCCGGCAAGAGCACGACCGGCACCATCGGCAGGATGCGCGCTACCAATTGAGGGTTTCATGTCCGCACTGAACGACTATCTGGTTCGCTCGGCGGCCGCGCTTACGGCGACGGTCGAACGCGACCTTACCGCCGAGATGGAACGCGCCGTGAGCACGGTCGTCACCGCGCTGTCGCAAGGCAAGGCGCTGCTGATCTGCGGCAATGGCGGCTCGGCTAGCGATGCCATCCATATCGCCGGCGAGCTGGTCGGCCGCTTCCTCAAGGAGCGCAAGGCCTACAATGTCATCGCGCTGCCGGCCAATGCGGCGGTGCTGACCGCCTGGGGTAACGACTACGGTTTCGACACGGTTTTCTCGCGCCAGGTCGAGGCCCATGGCTCGCAAGGCGCCGTGCTGCTCGCCATCTCGACCAGCGGCAATTCGCCGAGCATCCTGGCTGCCGCCGAACAGGCTCGCATGATGAGCATGACGGTGATCAGCCTGACCGGCGACACCGGCGGCAAGCTCAAGCCGCTGACCGACATCCTGCTCAACGTGCCGTCGATCTCGACGCCGATCATCCAGCAGGGGCATCTGTGCCTCTACCATTATCTGTGCGAGGCGGTCGAAGCGCGTCTCAGCAATGGCTGATAGCAAGCCGCCGTATCCGCTCGATGAGCCCGGTCTTTGGGTTGAGCGGACTCGCGACAGGACCTTTGCGACTGGCCTGCCAGCGATCTTTCTCGACCGCGACGGTACCATCAATGTCGACACCGGCTATCCGAGCGATCCCGCTGATATCGTGCTGCGGCCGGAAATGCTACCGGTTATCCGAACGGCCAATCTTGTCGGTCTTCCCGCAATTATCATCTCGAACCAATCAGGTATTGCGCGCGGTTATTTCGGCTGGGCTGAATTCGCCGCCGTGAATGCCAAGCTGCTGGCACTTCTCGAAGTCGAGCAATGCCGGATCGATATGGTGTTCGCCTGTGCGTACCATTCGAGTGGCACGGGTGAGCTGGCGATGGGCGATCATCCGATGCGCAAGCCCAATCCCGGCATGCTTTTGCGTGCTCGTGATTTGTTGGGTGTGGACATTGGTCGATCGATCATCGTTGGCGACAAGGCCGACGACATGGAAGCCGGTCGAAGGGCCGGGCTGGCGGAAGGCTGGCTGGTCGGCGGCAGGTTCAACAAAAAGGCCGCGGACGGCAGTTTTGCGATACGCAAGCTAATGACGGGCAATGATTATCGCAGATTGTGCGACCTAATTGCCGGGTGGGCGCGGTTTAGAACGCCACCAGGCCCTCATCCTTGACGCGACGGATGGTGAGCGCGGTGCGCACGGTATCGACATTCGGCGCCGAGGCCAGTTCCTCGATGACGAAGGTCTGGAAGGTGCCGAGGTCGCTCGCCACGCAGTGCAGCAGGAAGTCGGATTCACCGGATACCATCCAGGCGTCGCGCACGATCGGCCAGCCGCGCGTGCGCTCGGCGAAGGTCTTCAGCTCGGCGTCGGCCTGATGATGCAGGCCGATGAGGCAGAAGGCGACGACATCCATGCCGAGCGCCGGCGCGTTGAGCAGGGCGCGGTAGCCGCGGATGATGCCGGCCTCCTCCAGCCGCCGGACGCGGCGCAGGCAAGGCGGCGCCGAAATGCCGACGCGGTTGGACAACTCGACATTGGTCATGCGCCCGTCATCCTGCAGCTCGCGCAGGATCTTCCAGTCGATGGCGTCGAGATCAGCTTTGAGCGGCATGGTCGGCTTTCGTGCGCGCAAGAATCTTTCGTGATTTTGTAATTAGACTTTCCGATGCATGCCATCCCTCCGTCCGACGATTTTTGACCGGAGGGTGAGAGATATTGCCGGCTATGCCGGCGCAGCTTTCCGGGGACGAATCCCAACCCGCCTTGCTGGCGCCGCGGGCAGCACTTACATTACGCGCGACAATCGGGCGGGATTTCCTTTAATCAAAATCCTTGGCTGCCCTCAGCAGAGAGCTTTCATGACCACCAAGCACGCGCCAGTCCTCATCATCGGCTCCGGCCCAGCCGGCTATACGGCGGCGATCTATGCCGCCCGCGCCATGCTGAAACCCATGCTGGTCGCCGGCCTGCAGCAGGGCGGCCAGTTGATGATCACCACCGACGTCGAAAACTATCCGGGCTTTGCCGATCCTATCCAGGGTCCATGGCTGATGGAGCAGATGCTGAAGCAGGCCGAGCATGTCGGCACCGACATCGTCAACGACATCATCACCGAGGTCGACCTCAACGTGCGGCCGTTCCGGGCCAAGGGCGATTCCGGCACCACCTACACCGCCGACGCGCTGATCATCGCCACCGGCGCGCAGGCGAAATGGCTGGGCATTCCCTCCGAGCAGACCTTCATGGGCTTCGGCGTCTCGGCCTGCGCAACCTGCGACGGCTTCTTCTATCGCGGCAAGGATGTCGCGGTGGTCGGCGGCGGCAATTCGGCGGTGGAGGAGGCGCTCTATCTCTCGAACCTCGCCAAGAGCGTCACCGTCATTCACCGGCGCGGCGACTTCCGCGCCGAGCGCATCCTGCGCGAGCGGCTGTTCAAGAAGGAGAATGTGCGCGTCATCTGGGACACGGTCGTCGACGAAATCACCGGGCAGCCCGGCAAGGCGCCGCTGCCGCCTTCGGTGGAAGGGCTGACGCTGCGCAATGTCGTGACCGGCGAGGTGACGCGGCTCAAGGTCGATGGCGTGTTCGTGGCGATCGGCCATGCGCCGGCGGTCGAGCTGTTCGTCGGCAAGCTGAAGCAGAAGCCGAACGGCTATCTGTGGACAGCGCCGGACTCGACCCGCACCGACGTGCCCGGTGTGTTCGCCGCCGGCGACGTCACCGACGACATCTACCGGCAGGCGGTGACGGCGGCCGGACTCGGCTGCATGGCCGCGCTCGAGGCTGAAAAATATCTCGCCGGGATCGAGGTGCACCGCGAGGCGGCGGAATAACAAAACGGCTGAGAAAAGCCGTTTAAAAGCCTGATTTTTCATTCAGACGCCAGAAAACGATACGAGGGGAAACCATGGCGCTGGACTGGGACAAGCTTCGCGTGTTTCACGCTGCGGCGGAGGCTGGGTCGTTCACCCATGCCGCCGAGACGTTGCACCTGTCGCAGTCGGCGATCTCGCGTCAGGTCAGTGCGCTGGAGCATGATGTCGGCGTGGCGCTGTTCCACCGCCACGCGCGCGGCCTGGTGCTGACCGAGCAGGGCGAAATGCTGTTCCGCACGGCGCACGACGTGCTGATGAAGCTGGAGACGATCAAATCGCGGCTGACCGAGGCCAAGGATCGGCCGTCCGGCGTGCTGAGGGTGACGACCACGGTCGGTCTTGGTGCCGGCTGGCTGACCGAACGCGTGCAGGAATTCATCGAACTCTATCCCGAGATCAGCCTGCAGCTGATTCTCGCCAACGAAGAGCTCGACCTCACCATGCGCCAGGCCGACTGCGCCATCCGGCTGCGTCAGCCGCAGCAGCCGGATCTCATCCAGCGCCGCCTGTTCACCGTGCATTTCCATCTCTACGCGGCGCCCTCCTACATCAGCAGATACGGCAAACCGGCCTCGATCGCCGAGCTTCGGAACCATCGCATCGTCACCTTCGGCGTGCCGGTGCCGTCGCACCTGTCGGAGCTAAACTGGCTGGAGACGGTCGGCGATTTCGAAAATGGGCAAAGAGTGCCGACGCTGCAGATCAACGACATCCTGTCGATCAAGCGCGCGGTGCAGGGTGGCGCCGGCATCGCCATGCTGCCCGACTACGTGATCAACAAGGATTCGGGCCTGATCCAGCTCCTGCCGGAGACGGAGGTGCCGTCCTTCGATACCTATTTCGCCTATCCGGACGCGATGAAGAACCAGGCCAAGCTGCATGTCTTTCGCGATTTCATCATCGCCAAGGCGCGCAGCTGGTCCTTCTAGGGTGCGTCGAAATCCAGGCGAGACCGGCCTGACCTGAACCTCCGGTTTGTCGGATCACCCGCGCCATGGCGTCAGCCGCGGCAGCCAGCCGGGGACGGCGCGACGGTAGGCCTCGTACTCGGCGCCGTAGCGACGGGCGAGCGTCGGCTCTTCGTAGAGCCTGACGAACGAGACCATGGCGGCGCCGACCACGGCGCCGTAGGCGACGAGCGTCCAGCTCGAGAACAACAGCGCCTGGCCGAGGATGATCGACAGCACGGCGACGTACATCGGATTGCGCACGTAACGGTAGATGCCGCTGACAACCAGCCGTTCGGTCGGCGCCACCGGGGCCGGCGTGCCAAGGCCCTCGAGCGCGAAGCGGGTGAAGGCGTGCAGCAGCATGGCTGTCGCTCCCACAACCAGCACCCAGCCGACAGGAACGAAGGCCGGCACCGTCGACAGCGGCAGCTGGTAGCGGTTCGTCAAAAGAAAAGGCGCCAGCCCGGCAACGACGCCGGGGGCCACGACAAGGAACAGCGCGCTGCCGGCGATTGCTGAAAATGTACGCATCAGGCGCCCTTGCCGCAAAAATGGACTGGGGCTGCTCGAATCCACATCATTTGGCGGCGTTCGCATTTTCCGATTGGAAACGACCCTGATGAAGGTTTCGGCAGCGACTTTGACCCTGAGTCGCGCTTGATTCCACCGATTTTCCTGGTCCTATTGAGCCCGGTAGTGGGTTGGACCACAGCCTGCGCCTTTTTGCATGCGTGTGTTGCAAAATAGATGCTTGTTTCTTGGGCATGATGAGCACATATATAGATCATCTCCTGGGCGCGTTCTCCTCCCATTAGCGCCCTCGAGTGTTCCCCTCTGGAGGTTAGCCTCAACAGGCACTTCCAATCAAACTCAGCCGGATCTTTATTGATCCGGCTTTTTTGTTGCCCGCAGTCCACGGATGCGGCGGAAAATCGATCGGCACTGCCACGTAACAGTGACATGTAACCTCTGGTAACATGGCGAAGACGCACTCTATCGAATAAGCAGATCATAGGACGCGGTTTGGTCGGTCCGGGAGATGGGGGCATCACTCGGACGGACCGGGCTCAGGCGGCTACCGCGTCCGAACCATTTCCCGCTGCGGCGGACCTGCCGTTTGCCTCCCAGGAAGACGGTCCGCAATAAGAACGGCGTCCGGATAGTCCGGGCGCCGTTTGCGTGTCTGCCACAACAAGTCCCGTTCAGGCAGCCTTGCCGCTGGCGTTCATCGCTTCGTCGGCCAGCCGGCCGGTAAGCTCGGCCATGTGGTCAAAGGCTGCCCGATAGCTGGCGACGCCGGCGGTTGCCGAGCGCAACTCGATGATCAGATCGCCGATCTCGGCCTGCGGCATGGTCGCCTCGACGACATCCCATCCCGGCCAATCAGGCCGCGCGTCATAACCGAGGATCTGGCCGCGCCGCTGCGGGATCAACGCGATGATCTTCGATGTCGCGTCGGACGGTGTGACGATCTCGACCTTCATCACCGGCTCGAGCAGCACCGGCGAGCAGGCAGCCATGCCCTCCTTCATCGCCAGCTTGGCCGCCATCTGGAAGGCCATGTCGGAGGAGTCGACGGCATGGTACGAGCCGTCCGAGAGATTGACTGCGACATCGACCACGGGGAAGCCGAGCGGTCCCGATTTCAGATAGTCGCGTATGCCTGTCTCCACCGACTGAATGTAGGTCTTCGGCACCACGCCGCCGGTGATGGTGTCGGTGAACTGGAAGCCAGTGCCGCGCGGCAGAGGCTTGATCTCGATCACCACGTCGCCGAACTGGCCGTGGCCGCCGGACTGCTTCTTGTGGCGGCCGCGCTGCTGCGCCGGTTTGCGGATCGTCTCGCGATAGGGCACGGCCGGAGCGTGGCCCTCGACCGGGATCTGGTTCTTGCCCTCGAGCCGCTCGCGCACGACCCGCAGGTGCATTTCGCCATGTCCCGACAGCACAGTCTCGGCGGAGTCCTGGTTGTGGCGCAGGCTGAGCGAGGGATCCTCCTCGGCCAGGCGCTGGATGGCGGCCGACATCTTGACCTCGTCCTTGCGCTCCTTCGGCCGCAGCGCGAAGGCGAACACCGGCTGCGGTGGCTCCAGCGTGACCAGCGGCTTGCTGCCGCCCTTGACCGAACTCAGCGTCTGGCCGGTCTTGACGTTGTCGAGCTTGCCCAGCGCGACGGTGTCGCCGGTCTTGGCGGAGGCGAGCTTCAGCTGATCCTTGCCAAGCATCTTGTAGATGCCGGAGACCTTGGCGCTTTCGCCGTTCGAGAGGTAAAGCTCGGCCGCGTCGGCGAGCTGCCCGGACAGCACCCGCGAGACCGACAGCTTGCCGCCATGGGCGGTGTGGATGGTCTTCATCACCTGGACAACGGTCTGGTTGCCGTCGGGCGCGCCAAGGCGCTTGCGGGTCGCCTCGATGTCGGGCGCGTCATGGCGGATCGCCTTCAGGAGACGCAGCACGCCATTGCCCTTCTCGGCGGTGCCAATCAGCACCGGCGTCACCGCGCCGGCGCGAAGATCGGCGGCGAGATCGTCGAAGATGGCATCCTTCGGCGGTTCGATCTCCTCGAGCAGCTGCTCCATCAACTGGTCGTCATGGTCGGCGAGCGTCTCCAGCATGGAGAAGCGGGCTTCCAGCTCACGAGCCTTGTCGTCGCTTGGGATGTCAGCGACCTGGCTTTCGGCATATTCGCGGTAGATGTAGGCCCGCTCCAGCGCGAGATCGATCGAACCGATGACGACACCGTCCTTGCGCAGCGGAATCTGGCGCAGCAGCAGCGGCACCGAACTTGCCGGCTGCAGCATCTTCAGCGTGTCGCGCACTCCGGCGATCGCCTTGTCGACCTTGTTCAGGAACAGGATGCGCGGCACGCCAAGATCGTCGAGCTTGCGCATGATGAGCTGCAGCGCGGGGATCTTCTTCTCGTCGGCTTCGGCCACGACAACGGCGGCATCGCAGGCGGCAAGCACCGGTTCGGCCTCGAAGGCGAACTCGATCGAGCCGGGACAATCGACGAAGGTGAGCTGCTCGCCCATGAATTCCGTGGTGGCGAAGGTCGCCTCGACGCTCATGGCGTGGGCGCGGGCCTCGGCCGAATGATCGGAAACTGTGCTGCCTGATGAAACGGGATTCTGGCGGGGAATGGCGCCCGTCCGGGCGAGGATTGCTTCGAGAAGTGTCGTCTTACCGCTTGCGAAGGGACCGACTATGGCTATGCATTTCGGTCCCGTGCGTCGTCCTCCGGCGCGAGTACCCATGGCTGACCTCCACTCAGGCGTTTCCCTGTGAGCGGCGGCCGGCCTGTTCGGCCGTCGCGGGCGGGGCTTCTTTTCAATCGCCACCTGCCCAACGCCATCGTCCCACGGGTTCGCGGGGAGGGCAAGGAAAATAGGAAATTTTGCCGGCTTTGTGCCCTCAGGCGATCAGGGCCAGCGCTGCGGCATCGGCGGCGGGGAGAGCGCCGGCCTTTTGGCGCGGTGCCGGCCTGCCGAAGAAATAGCCCTGGAAGCGGTTGCAGCCGGCTGCCCTGGCGAGGGTGAACTCCTCTTCCGTCTCGACGCCTTCGGCGACGATGGTGACATGCTGGATGCGTGCGATCTGCGCCAGCGCCGAGACGAAGATCTGGGCCACCTGATCGTGGGCGAGGCTGCTGATATAGGAGCGGTCGATCTTGATACTGTCGATGGGCAAGGTCTTGAGATAGTTGATGCCGCAATGGCCGGTGCCGAAATCGTCGAGCGCGATGTGGAAGCCGAGCCCGCGCAGGGCTTCCAGGCGCTTCAGGATTTCGGGCGTGGCCGCGGTCGCCACCGTCTCGGTGATCTCGATTATGAACTCAGCCGCCAACCTGCCGGTTTCGCGGAGCACGCGGTCGCACATGGTGACGATCTCGTCGCGCTTCAGCTGCTCGCCGGAAACGTTGATGCTGATGCGGAGCCCGGGAAAATGTGCGATGTCGGCGCAAGCGCGCCTGAATACCCATTCGCCGAGCATGTCGATCAAGGTCGAACGCTCGGCGATCGGTATGAAGTCGGCCGGTGATATCAGGCCACGCACCGGATGGCGCCAGCGGACGAGCCCTTCAAGCGCAAAGGTCGATCGGTCGGTATCGACGATCGGTTGATAGTGGAGGTCAAGCTCGCCGAGGTAGATGGCCGCTCGAAGCTCGCGCTCGACCAGGCGACGGTAGCGCTTGTCCGACAGCATCTCCTCGTCGAACACGGTGACGCGGCCACGGCCGCCGGCCTTGCTCTCATAGAGGGCGAGGTCGGCAAGCAACATCAGCTCCGTCGTGTTCGAGGCGTGCGCGGGAGCTAGTGCCACGCCGATCGAGATTGATAGCGGGACGATCTTGCCTTCATGCGATTTGCCTGCCCGCATCACATCGAGCAGCCGGCGCGCATCCTTGTTGATCACTGCCAGATTGCCGTGCGGAACGATGACGGCGAATTCGTCGCCACCCAGCCGCCCGACTACGCCGTCGGCGAAGATACGCTCTGCGGCCTTGACCAGATGCGCCAGGGCGAGGTCGCCGAATTGATGGCCGAACGTGTCGTTGAGCTGTTTGAAGTGATCGAGATCAATCAACAGCAGGCTCGCCTCGCGCCGGCTGCGCAAGGTGCCCAGCCGCTCGTCGAGCGCTTCGAGGACATAGCGGCGGGTCATGGCGCCGGTCATCGCGTCGACGGCCAGAAAATGATGCTTCTCCGCTTCGGCGGCCGCCGCCGAGCGCAGGCGCTGGACCACGCTGCTGCGCATGTACATCAGCACCAGCAGCGCCAGGCCAGTCGCCACCATCGAAACGATGAGGGCGCTCGTGAAGGAGGAGTCCCTGACCAGGCCGGCCGCGCCGAGCGCGGTCGCGGCGATGCTCAGTACAAGCAGGAACTGGATACCGCGGTAGATTCTGCCGCTGTGATCCTTGATCGTGGCCAGTATGCTCATGTCACCGTCCCCGCAACACAAGCCACGGCTAGCGCCCAGCTGTTAAGAAGACATTGAGCCTGCCGACGATCGGCCGCTCATGGTTAAGAAGAAAATCGTCGGCGTTACGTGACGTCAACCGGTCCGGCGCAGGGCCGGCAGGGCAGTATCCGCATCATGCGTCGCGACAGCCTCAGCAAAGCGCGACAGCATCGGATTGAACAGGTCCGGACGCTCCCAGAAAGGGGCATGTCCGGCGCCAGGGACGACGTGGCATTGCTCCCACAGCGTGCCGCAATCCAGCGTGTCGAAGTAGTTGAGCCGGATGAACGGGTCGTCCTCGCCGTTGATGATCGCGACGGGGAAGGCGGCCTGCTCGACAACCTGTTTCTGGTCGGCGCCCTTGCCGGCCATCATGGAACGGGTCACCATGACGCGCAGCCGGCCATCCGTGCGCAGGATGGCGTCGCGGAATGACGGATCCGCGCTGTCGCCGAAGCACAGCGTTTCGAAGCGTTCGGCATCGCGTTCGGAATAGACCTTCTTGGAAGCGAGCAGCATGTCCCAGTTGGCGTGGAAGCCGCGCAGCATGCCGAAGAAGCCCTTCGATACGGGCGGCGCACCGGTCAGCATCAATCCGTGGACGGCCGGATGGAAGCTTGCGAGCTCTATGGCGACATGGCCGCCGAGCGACCAGCCGTAGACGACGGCGTGGCCGATGCCCAGACCGTCGAGGAGCTCGGCCGCCGATCGCGCCAGGCCGGTGAGCGTATAGTCCGTCGCCGGGTCGGCGGCATCCGAGGACTCGCCATGGCCGGGCAGGTCGAAAGCGATCAGCCGGTGGGCATCGGCAAGCGGGCTGTCGAACTGGCGGGCGAACACGGCGCGCGAGGCGCCGGACCCGTGGATCATCACGATGGGCATGCCGGGGCCCGCCGATTCGCTGACGCGCAAATCGGCCTGCGGGGTGCGGATCGTACGCTCAACGACGGCCATGATGCATTGAACCTTAGGATTGCGTAGCGGCCAATATCGCATTCCCGGGTCTACGCGGGCTTTAGGTTTCTGGTTAAGAAAGGACTAATCTGCGCCGACCGTCTATAGTGGCTCCCGAATCTTCGATGGCGGGCATGGAATGTTGACGATGGAACGTGGGCTCGACCTTCTTGTCTCGATCATCGGCATCGCCACGGTCGGCCAGTATCTGTGGTCGATGCGCGCTCATTTCCAATCGTCGGGCATGTCCTCGGGCGCGAAGATAATCTCGGTCGTCGTGGCCGCGACGGCGCTGTTTTTCCTGGCGATCATCTGGATCCTGCCGCAGCCGCTACTGGCCAAGATCGTCGGGCTGGTGATCCAGCTGGCGAGTTCCGCGCTGTTCTGGTGGGCGATTGCGAGGTCGCGCAAGGCGCGGCTGCGCTTTGTCTTCGACGCCGACAATCCGCATGGCCTGGTGACCGACGGACCCTTCTCCTACATCCGCCACCCGTTCTACACGTCCTACATCATCTTCTGGGCCGGTTGGGGTATCGCCACATGGTCGATCTGGGCGGTGGTGCCTGTCGCCGGGATTTTCGTGCTCTATCTGATCGCGGCGCTGGACGAAGAGAAGAAATTCTCGCGCACGGATCTGGCCGGCGCCTATGAGGCCCATCGAAAGCAAGCCGGCTTGTTCTGGCCGCGGCTGCGATGGTGACGCCGCCGACGATGCGCGGCTGACGCGTGTCCGGCGTGCCATCCGGCTGTCCGGGAAGCGGTTGCGTCCGGACAGGCATCGGAGGAAAGTGTCGCCGCAAGGGCGGACCGTAGCGGTGCGGTCGCCACCGCCGATGTGACCCCAGTTCGAGGATTGAAACGATGAAGATCATTGCTTGCGGCAGCGTGCCGACCATCATGGCGCCGGAAAAGTATTTCACCGGCCGGGTGCTGCAGACACCGATCATCGAGAAGGAGGCGCCGGCGCGGCTGAGGGCCACCCTGGTCAGCTTCGAGCCTGGCGCGCGGACCAACTGGCATACGCATCCGCTTGGCCAGACGCTCTATGTCACCTCGGGCGCGGGCCGTGCCCAGACGTGGGGCGGGTCGATCCAGGAGATCAAGGCCGGCGACGTCATCTCGTTCGCGCCCGACGAGAAGCACTGGCACGGCGCCGGCGCGAGCACGGCGATGACGCACATCGCCATGCAGGAAGCGATTGACGGCGTCCACGCCGACTGGCTGGAGAAGGTCAGCGACGAGCAGTATGGCGGCTAACCACCCGAAAAAAACCGGCCTGGAGCCGGGCTTTTTTCGTCATCAGGTCAGTGAAGCGGTGAAGCGCTGGATGCGCGTGCAAGCCTCTTCCAGCAGCGTCTCCGACGTGGCGTAGGAGATGCGGAAGTTCGGGCCAAGGCCGAAGGCCGAGCCGAACACCACCGCCACACCCTCGGCCTCGAGCAACTCCGCGCAGAAGGTCTCGTCACTATCGATCACCTTGCCGGTCTTCGTCTCCCTGCCGATCAGCCCGGCGCAGGACGGGTAGACGTAGAAAGCGCCCTCCGGCGAGGGGCAGGAGATGCCGCGCGCCTGGTTGAGCATCGACACGACAAGGTCGCGGCGCCCCTGGAAGATCGCCTTGTTCTTGGCGATGAAGTCCTGCGGGCCGTTCAGCGCCTCGACCGAGGCCCATTGCGCGATGGTGCAGGCGCCGGAGGTCTGCTGGCCCTGGATCATGTCCATGGCCTTGATCAGCGGCACCGGGCCGGCGGCGTAGCCGATGCGCCAACCGGTCATGGCATAGGCCTTCGACACGCCGTTCATGGTCAGGGTGCGCTCGTAGAGTTTCGGCTCGACTTCTGCGATCGTCCTGAAGACGAAATCGCCGTAGGTGAGGTGCTCATACATGTCGTCGGTCAGTGTCCAGACATGCGGGTGCTTGAGCAGCACGTCGGCCAAAGATCGAAGCTCGGCTTCCGTGTAGGCGGCGCCCGACGGGTTGGACGGCGAGTTCATCAATAGCCATTTGGTGCGCGGCGTGATCGCCTTTTCAAGCACTTCCGCCGTCAGCTTGAAGCCGTTGTCGATCGATGTGTCTGTAAACACCGATGTGCCGCCGCAGATCGCCACCATCTCGGGATAGCTCACCCAGTAGGGGCGCGGGATGATCACCTCGTCGCCGGGGTTCAGCGTCGCCATGAAGGCGTTGAACAGGATCTGCTTGCCGCCGGTGCCGACGATGGTCTGCTCCGGCCGGTAGTCGAGATTGTTCTCGCGCTTGAATTTTTTCGCGATCGCCTCACGCAGCTGCGTGATGCCTGACACTGGCGGATACTTGGTCTCGCCACGACGGATCGCGTCGATCGCCGCGTTCTTGATGTTGTCGGGCGTATCAAAGTCCGGCTCGCCGGCGCCAAGGCCGATGATGTCACGGCCGGCGTTTTTCAGCTCGCGCGCCTTCTGCGTCACCGCGATGGTCGCGGAAGGCTTCACGCGGGAAAGGGCGTCGGCAAGAAAGGCCATGACCTGATATCTCCAAGGGTCGGCGGGCCAGGAGCGGCCGCGGGCCTCTCATGTCGCATCATCCGGCCAAGCGCAAGCATTGTCGAATGAGCCAGGGGTCAAGCAGCCGTGACCGGCATCGCTCGGCAACAATAAATTCATCAACGGCCGCTAAAACCCCTGTTGGCAGGATCGCAAGCCATTTCCGCCAAGTCTTGCCGAGCGAGGATCCCTTGTCGCGTAGTATCGGGCTCGCCCACATCATCCGTCGTGATGACGGCACCTCCAGTGGTGTCTGGGGCGTCTATACGCTGCAGAGCGCATTCCAGCCGATCTTCGCCTTCAGGGAAGGCAAGCTGTCGATCGTCGCATTCGAGGGGCTGATCCGGCCGTTTCGTGACGGCGAGCCGCAGTCGCCGATGAGTTTCTTCAACACCTGCCCGGCGGGCGACCGCCTGCACATCGAGGCGCTGACGCGGACGCTACACCTGCTCAACGCCGGCGCCTGCCTGCCGGAAGAGGCGTCGATCTTCGTCAACTTCGACCCGTCTGTGTTCACCGACCGCGCCATCGCAGACAACGCGCTGCGCGACATGCGGCTGGTGCTGCACGAGGCCGGCATCGACCCGCGCAGGATGGTTTGCGAGGTGACCGAACAGAAATCGGCCTCGCAGGAAACGCTCTACAGCTTCGTCGAGGCGCTGAGAGCCAACGGCTTCCGCATCGCTGTCGACGACTACGGCGCCGACGAATCCGACATCAACCGGATCAAGGAGCTCAAGCCCGACATCGTCAAGTTCGATGCGCACTGGATCACGCAACTGATGGAGTCCGGCGCCGGCTTTGCCCTGTTGACCACCATGGTGAAGAGCTTCGAGCAGCAAGGCATTCGCACCGTGTTCGAGGGCCTCGAGGAAGGCTGGCAGCTCGAGCTTGCCGAGAAATCGGGAACCTCGATGGTGCAAGGCTTCGTGCTGGCGCGGCCGGAACTGGCGCCGACCAGCTTTCGCGTCTTCGGCAAGGGCGTTGAGGCGTCCGCGGCAGCGACGGGCATCGGCGATGCGCCGGTCAGTTCGGGCGCGGCGCCGACGACGCGCCCGGCGCGGGTGTTCGGGCGCAGGAACGCCTCGTGAGCGTTTGGCCGGACAGGCGGCGCAATGCCGCCGAGGCGATCTTTGCCGACGAGATCGGCATCGAGTACGGCGTCTATGGCGACTTCCGGCTGAAGAGCGCCTATCAACCGATCTTCGCGCCGCGCGGCCGCTCGTTGGCGCCGGTCGCCGTCGAGGCGTTGATCGAGGCGCAGCGCGACGCGAGGCCGGTCGCGCCGCCGGTGTTCTTCGGCAGCCTGCCTGCCGCGGACCGCCTGTTCGTCGAGACGATGTGCCGGATGCTGCATCTGAGGAACTTCCGCAACATCGGCGTCGAGGGGCTCGACCTGTTCTTCAACTACAATCCGCTGATCAACGACCATCTCGGGCGGGCGCTGGCCGAGATCCGGCTGATGACCAGGCATCTCGGCGAACTGGATCTCTATCCAGGCATGCTGGTCTGCGAGATCACCGAGCAGGCGGCCAACGACAAGGTTCTGATCAGCCTCGTTCGCGAGATGCGGCGCGACGGCATTCGTATCGCCATCGACGATTTCGGCACCGGACATTCGACTGAGGAGCGCATCGCGCTGCTTGCGCCCGACATCGTCAAGATCGACGGCGCCTGGTTTGCCGAGTTCTGCCGGCATGCCGCCGCCGAGCGCTTCTTCCGGCCGCTGGTCTCGATGCTGCATGATCGGGGCGCCAAGGTGCTGGTTGAAGGGATCGAGCAGGCCGTGCATCTTCGCGTCGCGCTCGATGGCGGCGTCGACCTTGTGCAGGGCTACCATCTCGCCCGCCCGGCGCTGGCGGGCACGATCTTCAACGAGGAGCCACTCTCCACCGAGGCACTGCTCGGCATGGACAGCAAGGTGGTGCCGTTGCATCAGCGGCGCTGATGTTCAGGCCAAAACAAATCACTGGATGAGGCGGCTTCCGCCGCGCGATATTGGCGCGAGCCGGAAGGAGACCTGATGATACTCTACAGCATGATCGACAGCGGCAATTGCTACAAGCCGCGCCTGTTGATGGCCAAGCTCGGCATTGCCTTCACCAATGACGAGGTGAGCTCGCATACCGGCGACACCCGCAAGGCCGATTTCGTCGCCAAGAATCCCAACGCCATGGTGCCGCTGCTGGAACTCGACGACGGCAGACGGATCGCCGAATCCAACGCCATCCTGCTCTATCTCGCCGAGGGCACGCGCTTCCTGCCGGCCGACCGGTACCAGCGGGCGCTCGCCTATCAGTGGCTGTTCTTCGAGCAGTACAGCCACGAGCCCTACATCGCCGTGCGCAAGGCGCTGCTCACCTTTCCCGAGCGCGCCAGGGACGCGACGCCGGAACGGCTGGCATCGACGCTGGAGCGCGGCAACAAGGCGCTCGGCGTGATGAACAGGCATCTGGAAGCCAATGCCTTCTTCGCCGGCGATGCATACAGCGTCGCCGACATCGCGCTGTATGCCTACACGCATACCGCCGAGAAGGGCGGCTTCCAGCTCGACGCCTATCCGGCGGTGGCCGCCTGGCTCGGCCGCGTGGAGGCGGATCCCGGGCATGTGCCGATCGAGTGGCTGCCTTAGTCTTGTCCTCACGCCGTCGCCGCTTCGCGGCTCCGCCAAGGAAGCCAATTCCGCAGCGTCGCGCCGCCCCTCATCGCCCTGCCGGGCACTTCTCCCCGTGAACGGGGAGAAGAAGGCAGCTTCGGCGGTTTCGCCAATGTCTGAACCGCAGGCAAATAAAAAGGCGGGATAAATCCCGCCTTCCCATTCCGGTAGCCTGATCGGGAGCGTCTGACCGGGCTGGCAGCTATCTGCTGTTCCAGCTTGTCGGGTCTTTCCACTCCGGCGCGCTTCTCGCGCGACCGTCAGTACATCCGTGACTTGCCGCGCGCCCCGAACCTTCGTCCGGCGCGCGCTGTTGCTAAATCAGGCTGCCTTGCTCAGAGACCCAGCAGCGGACTTGCCGGTGCGGCGGTCCTGCTCGATCTCGAAGTTGATCTTCTGGCCCTCGACCAGGGTCGACAGGCCAGCGCGCTCGACAGCGGAGATGTGGACGAAAACGTCCGCGCCGCCCGCGTCAGGCTGGATGAAGCCGAAGCCCTTGGTGGCGTTGAACCACTTGACCGTACCAGTTGCCATTCGAAGTATCCTTCACATTTGCTTTAGTTTAACCGGACCAGGGGTCCGGCCGGTGGTATCGAAATTTTGGAGATAGACGTCAGCAAACGCGAAGATCGCGAGGCCCGATCGATCGGCCGAAATATCAATGCGATGCATATAGGCGGGTTTTGCGCTGAAAACAAGACTGTGTGAGAAAGCGGGACCAGCACCGCCGCCCAACGGCCGCCCCAATCGCGTGGAAAATTTGCGGCCGGCGGGCGCCGCGAGGGAGGAACGGCCAGGTCTCGGGCGCCGGGTTTGGGAGAGGATCATGAAGACCGTTGTGCTTGCCGCCTTGATGACGCTGGTGGCCGCCGAGGCGCAGGCGATCTCGCGCTACGACCCGACCCGCATGAGCTGCGACAGGGTGCAGGCGACGATCGCGCGCCAGGGCGCGGTCATCCTGCGCTACCAGTCGACGCGTGTCCCGGGGCTGCCGCTCTATGACCGCTACGTCAGGGACGAGCGCTTCTGCGACCTGGGCGAGGTGAGGAAGCGCGCCTACGTGCCCAGCGCCGATGCGAAATCCTGCCCGGTCTTCGTCTGCAAGCGGCCGGACTTCGATCGGCGGTTCCGTCGCCGTTTCCTGCAGAACTGAGATTCGCCATCCGCCACGTTTCGCCGGGGTCTTATCGCTGCCGGATTCAACCCGCGTGCCTGGAACCAATGACGGGCAAGACAGTTCAGCTATGACTTTGATACGACGCTGGCCTGCCCGACCGGCTGGGCATGCGGCGATCTAGAGGAGTTCTCATCATGAAGATTTCATCGGGATTTCGATCGGTCACGTTTGCCGTCATCGCCGCCGCGGGAGTCAGCCTAGCCAGCGCCGCGCATGCTGATAGCGGCACGATCCGCTTCGCCGTCTACAAGGCGGCCTTCTTCATCGGTGGTTCTGGAGGCGAGGGCACGCTGACCTTCCATGGTCGCCGCTATCCTATCTCGGTCGGCGGCATCTCGGGCGGCCTCGCGTTCGGGGCCTCAAAGACCTACTTCCACGGTACCGTGCGCCACATTCGCCGCGCCCGGGATGTGACAGGCGTGTACGGTGCTGCGGGCGGCGGCGGCGCGCTCGGCAAGGGGGCCCAGGTGATCGTCATGACCAATGACAAGGGCGCCCAACTCGAGCTCACTGGCAAGCAGGTAGGCCTGCAAGTCAACGCCGATCTGAGCGGTATGAGCATCGGGCTGAAGTAAGGGCCCGGACTTTTCAGAACCCGAACGAGGCCTGCGGTGACGGCGGCGGGCCGAGGCGCACGCCTTCCATGGCCAGCATCTTTTCCTTGGTGGCCGAGCCGCCGGGCGCCGAGAAGCCGCCGATCTTGCCGCCGGCGGCCAGGATGCGGTGGCACGGGATGACCAGCGGCACCGGGTTGGCGCCGAGCGCGGCACCGGTTTCGCGGGCGAGCCCTTGATGGCCGGCGCGCTTCGCCAACTCGCCATAGGTGGTGGTCTCGCCAAAGCCGAGCTTGCGCGCCGCGTCATAGATGGCGAGGCGGAAATCGTCGACGCCGGCAAGATCGACCGGCACGCTGGAGAAATCGATGTCCTCGCCGGCGGCATAGGCCCTGATCGCGGCGATCAGGTCCATCACCCATTGCGGCCGGTCGGTCGAGCTTGACACGCCACTATGGCGAAACAGCCGGCGCTCGACCGCCTCGCGGCTGCGCTCGGGCAAGCAGAGCCGGATCAGCCCGGTTTCGCTCCAGCCAATGCCCGTGAATCCGATCACTGTTTCTAACACTGCGTGACCGGTTGTGATCGCGGATGTCTTTTCCATGCTGGGCTCCTTTCCGCAAACCGCGAAAAACGGGTACAGGTACGGTACAGATAGGGAACAATATCGCAGCTTGCAGCGAGTTCCGCCACCCGAAAACCAGCGGATGGCCCTGATTGCCGGCCGAGAATCGCTGGTGTAAGGACTTCTTAACAACCGACAATCGGACCTGCAGGGCTTGGCAGCGAAAATCATCCTCACCGCGATCGGCGCGCTCGTTGCAGCTGCCGGCCTCAGCGGTTGCACCTCGACCTCGCAGATGAAGGCCGCGCCCGCCCTGTCGGCAGCCGCTACCCCTGCCGTCGAGGACGACACGCCGACCGTCGCGCTGCCGGAAACGGTGGCGGTGCTGCCGGAGCCCTCCGGCCTTGCGCCGGTGCAGATGGCGGCGTTCCCCGCCGATGCGAACATGGCAGCTCCGGGCATGGCGACGCCGGGCGAGCCCTTGCCGCTGCCTGCCCAGCCCGCCGCCTTCGCCGGATCGACGCCGCTTGCCGCTCAGCCCGCCGTGATGGCCGGCACCTCGCCGCTCAGCCCGGGATCGGTCAAGCCGATGCCCGCCTACGCAACGGCCGCGATGGCGATGCCCGTAACCGGCCAGGCGGTGAAGGCGGCAACGATGCCGGGCGTCCAGCAGGTCGCCTATTTCGTGCCGCAGAACCCGGCGCTGCTTGCCCCGCCGGGCGAGCCGCAGCCGCACGCCACCGGGCCGCGCGCCGAGATCGAGCGGCTGATCGAGAAATACTCCGCGCTCTACGAGGTGCCCATCGATCTCGTGCGCCATGTCGTCAACCGCGAGAGCACCTTCAACCCGAAAGCCTACAATCACGGCCATTGGGGTCTGATGCAGATCAAGCACGCGACGGCGCGCGGCATGGGTTATGACGGGCCGGCGAGCGGTCTGTTCGACGCCGAGACCAATCTCAAATATGCGGTCAAGTATCTGCGCGGCGCCTGGCTGGTGTCGGGGGGCGATGAAAAGCGCGCCGACCGGCTCTACCAGAGCGGCTATTATTACGATGCCAAGCGCAAGGGCCTGCTGGAAGCGACCGGCCTCGGCGTTGACCGCGCGCGCCGCCGCCTGCAGCCCGACGCCTGAGCGCGATGCCGCGCCCGCCGGCACCTGACGACATCCGGCTGCGCAAGACCCTCGACGACGATCTGCCGCCGCCGCACTGGCCGGAGGGCTTTGTCATGCGCGGCTTCGAGCCCGCCGACGCGCGGCCCCTGCATGCGCTGCTCTCCGAAGTGTTCGACGACGGCACGGACGGGCCGTTCGACGAGTGGTGGCCGCGCATTTCCGGCGACGCCGGATTCGACCCCGCGCTGTGCTTCCTGGTCATCGATGCCAAGGGCCGGCTGGCGGGGGCGGCACTGTGCTGGGCGACAGCCTTCGTCAAGGACCTCGCCGTCCATCCGCAAGCGCGCGGCCATGGCATCGGCGAGGCGCTGATGCGGCAGGCCTTCATCGCTTTCCGCGACCGGGGTGCCGCTCATGTCGATCTCAAGACCAACACAGTGGAGAACGCCACTGCTGTCCGGCTCTATGAGCGGCTGGGCATGATGCCGGTCGACTGGGAAGGATAAGCGGCCGGCTCCCGGTGTTAGGGTGGCATTTGTCACATCGACGCTTTGCGGCGTGAAAGCAGGACTGCTTTGTGAACGGCTTCACATTAGCCGCTGCTTGCAAATGCTAACCCAGCGTCATGCCAAGCGGCCGATCGGCGGATCGCACGTTGGCAAGGCGTTGGGGTGGGCTGCGCCGGCATGTGTCAGCCACTCCACGGCGGGTCCCGGGGCGGGTTCGGGGCCCGCCTCGCCGCATGTCTTCTCAGATATCCGGCGCGTTGCCGATCCGGGGCTTGATCTCGAGCGCCCAGGCGCGACCCTCGTCGCCGCCCCACAGTAGCCAGGCGATGTAGCCCGCCGACGGGTTCTGCTCGTTGCCGTAGTTCTTGCCCTTTTTGTCGACCTCGTGGCGGGCGAAATAGCTGACCATGCGCCTGATCGTCGACGGCGAGAGCTTCCGCCGGTTCTTCAGCTCCGTCGCCCGCGCCACGCCGATCTCGGTGCCGCCGCGGCCGAATTTTTCGCGCAGCCTAAGGCCCTTGGCGGCGTTGTCGGCGACGATCCGCGGGCTGCGCAGGTCGATCTCGGCGGGGTCGTGCATGGTCGTCTCTCCGGCCTGGCAGCCAAGCTGACGACGAGAATGCAGGAAAGCTGGACTTGTGTGCAGCGTGTAAATCAACGCAACCCCAGCTGCCGATGCGGCGTTGGAATCGCGAGGGACCATTCCCGGATGGGAGACATCAGATGAAAACCCTTCTGACCGCGACCGTCGCAGCCCTGCTGGCCGGCGCGCCGGCCGCTCTGGCGCAATCGACGAACCAGGTCGCGCCCATGCTTGCCGACAGCAAGGTCGACACAAAGACCTTCGTCACCACCGTGCCCAACGCCAACGAATTCGAGATCCAGTCGAGCAGGCTGGCCGAGGAGAAGGCCTCCTCCGACGACATCAAGGCCTTCGCCAGAGAGATGATCGCGGACCACACCAAGGCGGGCGAGGATTTCAAGGCGGCGCTGAGCCAAGGCCAGACCACCGCCTCGATCAAGCCCGCCGGGCCCGCGCTCGGCCCTAAGGAACAGCAGATGCTGGGCGAGTTGAAGAGCGCGAGCGGCAAGGCGTTCGACCAGAAGTACATCAAGATGCAGACGGACGCGCACAAAGAGGCGGTCGCGCTGTTCAGCACCTATGCGAAATCGGGCGACGACCCGGCGATGAAGGAATTCGCCAAGAAGACGCTGCCGACGCTGAAGATGCATGAGAAGCACGTGAAGGAACTGGCAGTGGCGCATCAGGGGTGAGGGCAAGTCGTTCCCTTCTCCCCTTGTGGGAGAAGGTGGATCGGCGCGCCAGCGCCGAGACGGATGAGGGGTGTTGGAAGGAATGAGACAGTCGCGATTGTGCGCCTTCCCGGCGCCGACAGGACGGTTGTAAAACTGGCGCATCGCCAAGCTGGAGCACCCCTCATCCGACCGAGCTCCGCTCGGCCACCTTCTCCCACAAGGGGAGAAGGGGAGCGCGCTTCGACAATGCCGGCGTAGAAACCAACGGAGCAGCCTGCCATGCCCAAGATCGACCTGTCATCCGTGCCAATCCGCAAGGGTTCCGGCTACCCTTCACCCTTCGATCAGCCCTGCGCCGGGCGCACGCGCCGCCGCCTCGGCGACGCGGGCGGCCTGAAGGATTTCGGCGTCAACCTGATGACGCTGCCGCCCGGCGGTTGGTCGAGCCAGCGCCACTGGCACAGCCATGAGGACGAGCTCGTCTATGTGCTGGAGGGCGAACTGACGCTGGTCGAGGACGGCCGCGAAACGCTGCTCAGGGCGGGCGATAGTGCTGCTTTCGCCAAGAACAGCGGCAACGGGCACCACATGATCAACCGCTCTTCGGCCACCGCGCGCTATCTGGAAGTTGGTTCGCGCAATCCGGAGGATGTCATAACCTGCTCCGACATCGACATGATGAGCCCGAGCTCGGATGGACGGTTTTTGCACAAGGATGGGAGGCCGTATCCGGGGCAGGGCTAGCCTCTTCCCTTCCACAAGGGGAGAAGGCCGCCGCTGGCTTTTCTCCGATGCGGCGATAAGCTCACTCCCAGACAAGGGAGGATTGTCATGGCCAAGGAAATCGTCGAAGTGCCGGTGCTGTCGGCGGCTGTGCGCGCGCTCGGCGTGCCGCTGTCGCTGGTGACCAGGGGGGCGGGGCTGGTCTTCGTCTCCGGCATGCCGCCGCTCGATGTTGCGACGGGCAAGCTGGTCAAGGGCGACATCGAGGTGCAGGCCGAGGCGTCGCTGAGGGCGATGAAGCATTGCCTGGATGCGGCGGGCAGCTCGCTGGACAAGGTGCAGATGGTGCGCATCTACGCCGCCAATGCCGGCTTCTACAACGCCATCAACCGCGTCTATGCAGAGCACTTCCCCGAAAACCCGCCGTCGCGCACCTTCGTGCCGGTAGCGTCATGGCCGATGGAGTTTGATATCGAGATCGAGTGTGTGGCGGTGGGGTGAAGGGAGAGTTGTCCCTGATCGAACTTGCGGGCGTTGAAAGCGGATGACTGTCATCCAAAATACTCCTGCAGCGGCGTGACCTCCAGGCTCCCGGCCCGCAGCGCCGCGATCGCCTCGGCGACCGCAGCAGCGCCCGACAGCGTCGTGTAGTACGGCACCTTCTGCATCAGCGTGGCACGTCGCAGTGACTTAGAGTCCGACACCGCCTTCTGGCCGTCGGTGGTGTTGAAGACGATCTGGACCTGGCGGTTGCGGATGGCGTCCTCGATGTGCGGGCGGCCTTCGAGCACCTTGTTGATCTTTTCGGCGACCACGCCGTTCTCGGCGAGGAAGCGGGCGGTGCCGGAGGTGGCGAGCACCTTGAAACCCTGGCCGGCGAGGCGCTTGACGGCGGGCAGGATGCCCTTCTTGTCCTCGTCGCGCACCGAGACGAACAGCGTGCCGGAGCGCGGCAGGTCGACATTGGCGCCGAGCTGGCTCTTGGCGAAGGCGAGCGCGAAGTCGCGGTCGAGGCCCATCACCTCGCCGGTCGAGCGCATTTCCGGCCCGAGCAGGATGTCGACGCCGGGGAAGCGGGCGAAGGGGAAGACGGCTTCCTTGACGGCGATGTGGCCGGGGTTGCGCGGATCGGGCATCGGGCCGTAATGGGCGAAGGCGTCTTCCAGCGTCTCACCGGCCATGATGCGGGCCGCGATCTTGGCGATCGGCCTGCCGATCGTCTTGGCGACGAAGGGCACGGTGCGCGAGGCGCGGGGGTTGACCTCCAGCACATAGACCGTGCCGTCCTGGATCGCGTATTGCACGTTCATCAGGCCGCCGACATTGAGCGCGCGAGCCAAGGCGGCCGTCTGCCGCTCCAACTCGTCGACAAGGTCCGAAGGCAGCGCGTGCACCGGCAGCGAGCAGGCCGAGTCGCCGGAATGGATGCCGGCCTCCTCGATATGCTCCAGGATGCCGGAGACGAAGGTCGCCTTGCCGTCGCAGAGGCAGTCGACGTCGACCTCGATGGCGCCGGTCAGATAGGTATCGAACAGAAGCGGGTTCTTGCCCAGCAGCGTGTTGATCTGGCCGGTCTTGTCGTTGGGGTATTTCTGCTTGATGTCCTCCGGCACCAGGCCGGGCACGGTGTCGAGCAGGTAGGTCTGCAGCATCCCCTCGTCATGGATGATCTGCATGGCGCGGCCGCCGAGCACATAGGACGGGCGCACCACCAGCGGAAAGCCGAGCTCGCCGGCGACGAGGCGGGCCTGCTCGACCGAATAGGCGATGCCGTTCTTCGGCTGGGTCAGGCCGAGCTTGTGCAGCAGCTTCTGGAAACGGTCGCGGTCCTCGGCGAGGTCGATCATGTCGGGCGAGGTGCCGAGGATCGGGATGCCGGCCTTCTCCAGCGCGTCGGCGAGCTTGAGCGGCGTCTGGCCGCCGAACTGGACGATGACGCCGACCAGTTCGCCGGACGCCTGCTCGGCGCGCAGGATCTCCAGCACGTCCTCCGCCGTCAGCGGGTCGAAATAGAGCCGGTCGGAGGTGTCGTAGTCGGTAGAGACGGTCTCCGGGTTGCAGTTGACCATGATCGCCTCGTAGCCGGCGTCGCGTAGCGCAAACGCCGCGTGGCAGCAGCAATAGTCGAACTCGATGCCCTGGCCGATGCGGTTCGGGCCGCCGCCGAGGATGACGACCTTTTTGCGCGCCGACACCTTGGCCTCGTTGGCGAGGCTGCCTGCGAACGGAACCTCATAGGTCGAGTACATGTAGGCGGTGGGCGAGGCGAACTCGGCGGCGCAAGTGTCGATGCGCTTGTAGACCGGATGCACGTCGAGCTTTTCGCGCGTCTTCTGAACGACTTCGGCGTCGGTCTTGGTCAGCGATGCGAGGCGGGCGTCCGAAAAGCCCATCGCCTTAAGCATCCGCAGATTGGCGGCATCCTGCGGCAGGCCGTGCTCGCGCACGCGTTCTTCCATGGCGATGATGCCGGCGATCTGCTCGAGGAACCAAGGATCGATCTTGCACATGGCGTGCACGTCTTCCAGCGAGGTGCCCATGCGGATCGCCTGCGCCACCATGCGTAGCCGGTCGGGTGTCGGCGTGCCGAGTGCTGCGCGAATGGCGTTGCGGTCGTCGACGTGGCTGGCAGGCGCGGTGCCATGGCCAAGGCCGGGGATCTCGATTTCGTCGAGACCCGTCAGGCCGGTCTCCAGCCCGCGCAGCGCCTTCTGCAAGGACTCCTGGAAGGTGCGGCCGATGGCCATAACCTCGCCGACCGACTTCATGGCGGTGGTAAGCACCGGCTCGGCGCCGGGGAACTTTTCGAAGGCGAAGCGCGGGATCTTGGTCACCACGTAGTCGATCGACGGCTCGAACGAGGCCGGCGTCGCGCCGCCGGTGATGTCGTTCTCCAATTCGTCCAGGGTGTAGCCGACGGCGAGTTTTGCCGCGATCTTGGCGATCGGGAAACCGGTCGCCTTGGAGGCCAGAGCCGACGAGCGCGAGACGCGCGGGTTCATCTCGATCACCACCAGGCGGCCATCGGCCGGATTGACGGCGAACTGCACGTTGGAGCCGCCGGTCTCGACGCCGATCTCGCGCAGCACCGCAATCGATGCGTTGCGCATCATCTGGTATTCCTTGTCGGTCAAGGTCAACGCCGGCGCGACGGTGATCGAGTCGCCCGTGTGCACGCCCATCGGGTCGATGTTCTCGATCGAGCAGACGATGATGCAATTGTCCGCCCGGTCGCGGACGACCTCCATCTCGTATTCCTTCCAGCCGAGCACGCTCTCCTCGATCAGCACTTCGGTGGTCGGCGAGGCGTCGAGGCCGGACTGGACGATGTCGTAGAATTCGGCGCGGTTGTAGGCGATGCCGCCGCCGGTGCCGCCCATGGTAAAGGAGGGGCGGATGATGGCCGGCAGGCCGACATGGTCGAGCGCCTGAGCGGCGATCGCCATGCCATGGCTGATGTAGCGCTGCTTGCGGTCGCCTTCGCCGAGGTTCCAGCGGGTTTCCAGCGCATCGAGCGCGGCATCGAGATTGTCGGGGTTCTCGGCCTTCAGCGCCGCGCGCTCGGCTTCGTGCGTCTTGCGGTCGGCATTCTTGACGTCGGTGGCGTTGGCCAGCATCGAGCGCGGCGTCTCAAGCCCGATCTTGCTCATCGCCTGGCGGAACAGCGCCCGGTCCTCGGCCTTGTCGATGGCGTGCGCGTCGGCGCCGATCATCTCGACTTGATAGCGCTCGAGCACGCCCATGCGGCGCAGCGACAAGGCGGTGTTTAGCGCCGTCTGGCCGCCCATGGTCGGCAGCAGCGCGTCCGGCCGCTCCTTGGCGATGATCTTGGCCACCACTTCCGGCGTGATCGGCTCGATATAGGTGGCGTCGGCCAGCTCCGGGTCGGTCATGATGGTGGCCGGGTTGGAGTTGACAAGGATGACGCGGAACCCCTCTTCCTTCAGCGCCTTGCAGGCCTGGGTGCCGGAATAATCGAACTCGCAGGCCTGGCCGATGACGATGGGGCCGGCCCCGATGATCAGGATCGACTTGATGTCGGTGCGTCTTGGCATGGTCTACGGGTTCCGTTCGGCGGGCGGCTTGCACGAAAAGCCGGGACGGGAGGACCCGGCCGGTTGTGCTTGCGATTCTGGTATCAGGCTAGGAGGGCCTTATAGGGAAGAGTTTTGCCGGATGTAACCCCGAAAATGCGGGATTAGGCAGTAGGGGTTAGGCAGCAGGGATTGGACAGTGGGGGTAGGGAAGGTTCAGGCGACTGGTGCCCATTCCCTACTGCCTGCTGCCTAATCCCTAATTCCCCAGCGCAAGCTGGTCCGTGATCTCGAAGCGCTCGGAAACGCCGACACGGATCATGTTGAGGCTGCCCTCGCGGGTGAAGCGGAATTCGTCCGGCGAATCCGAGCCAGCCGGCAGCCCGCCGTAGAAGGAGATGAGGCGCGTTCCGCCATCGGGCCAGGTCACGGTGACATCGGCCTTGTCCGCGCCCTTGTGCTCGATCCTTGCCTTGCAGAGGGTCATCGGCTGGCCCACATAGCGGGCGCAGGGAATGCCGGTCCCGGCATCGTCTGGCGCCTGCGGCGGCTCGAGCCGCGCCACGGTCGCGGTCTCGCCGGGGATTTCCCCGGTCGAGGGGTTTTCGCTTGCCGCGAAGGCAAGGCCATAGGCATCTTCCATCGCCGTCCTGCCGATCGCGGCGGCGGATTTCGGCGCGCCCTGATCTACCTCGCCGAAGCGCGCCGTCAGGTCGGGCGGTGGCGCGGGAGCAGCGGGCGCGTCCGTCGTCCCAGCGGCCGGCGACGGGTCCTCGGTCGGCATATCGTCCACGGTGGCCGGATTGCCGGGGGTCAGATAGCGCGCCGGCGCCCATCCCTTCACTTGCGGGTTGTCGACCTCCTCGACCTTGCACCAGGGATTGCCGTTGACCTCGTTGCAACCGAAATTCTTCACACTGGCGCCGCCGGGCAGGCGTCCTTGCACCCTGCCGGTCGCCGACGCGGTGACGCGGATGTTGAGGAGATCGTCCGGCGCGAGGCCAGTGACGATGGAGACGATGGTGGTGGACGGATCCTCGGCTCTCGCCGGCAGGGCCGTCGCCAGCAAAAGGGCGGCGGCCAACGCGACCAGCATCGTTCCTGGCGTATTCGTGCGCCTCATCACCTGGCCATGGCCGATAGGTTCCATCTGGCAGGCTGGCGCTATGGCGCCGCCGCCTGCCGAGGCGGTTTTATAGAAGACGAGGCAGCGCCATGTCACCCCTGAAAAATTCCGAGCTGGCTCAGGCCGGCATGAGCAAGCTCAGCCCGGCATGAGCTAGCTCAGCCTTGCATGAGCAAGCTCAGCCTTGCATGAATCCGGTTCTGAGCGCGTGCGCCCATTCCGGCCGTCCCGCCTGTTCGGCCTGCCTGGCCGCGGCCTCATGGTCGTAGTCGACGGCGATGGCCTCGAAGCGGTCGGGGCGGCCGTGCTCGCCGAGTTCGACGATGCCGTAGCGCGCATGCGGGGTGCCCTGCTCGGAGACATGCGCCGGCGGCGTGTCATCATCATAGGCCGGGCAACCAATGCTGCCGGGGTTGAAGATGACCGGGCCGCCGGGAATACGAATCAGCTCTGCGCGATGGCTGTGGCCGCACAGCACGATGCGGCAGGCGCGGTCGAGCGACTTCAGGCGCCGCCTGATCGCGGCCAGCGGCGCGCGCACCAGCTGGCCGTCGGTGATGGCATCGGCGAGATACTTTTCATCGTGGTCGGGGCGGGCGTGGAAGGCGACCACCCCGGGCGCGATCTCCAGCGTGAGCGGCAAGGCGAGCAGCGCCTCGCGCTGCGCCACCGTCAGCCGGTCCTGGGCGTAGCGGTCGGACGGCCACATCGTTTCGTCGGCGGGGTCCTGCGCCACGCGGCGGTCATGGTTGCCGCGCACGGTCGGCAGGTTGAGCGCCTGCAGCCGTTCCATCGTCTCGCGCGGCCAGAGCGGGCCGGAGACACAGTCGCCGAGATTGACGGCGATGTCGGCCCCGCCGCGGCGCTCGAGATCGTCGAGCACCGCATCGAGGGCAAGCACATTGCCATGGACGTCGGCGAGAACCGCAATGCGCATCAGGCGCTGATCTCGATCTCGGCGGCGCCGACCATGGGCAGCGCCTTGTCATCGCCGGCGGCGGCGATGACGCTGTCGAGCAGGCCGGGGAAGCGGCGGTCGAGGTCGTCGCGGCGCAGCGTGATCATGCGGTTGGTGCCGACAGCTTCGGTGCGGGTGACGCCGGCCTCGCGCAGTTTGGCCAGATGATAGCTGAGATTGGTCTTGGAGCCGAGATCGAGGAACTTGCTGCAGTTCATCGGCACGCCTTCCTTGCTGGCGAGAAAGCGCACGATGGCAAGCCTGGTCGGGTCGCCGAGCACGGCGAGCACGATCGGCAGGCTGATCTGGTCAGCATTTGGGTGGGGCAGTGTCATGCCCGAGAATTAAGCACAAACAGAGCCAACTTCAACGCGTCTCCTCCTGCGGCGGGTGCAAACGATCTGATCATCGCGGACCAGTCCTGACACAGGGCTGTCAGCAGGGTTCAGCTATTTTTCCCTGGCTTCATTGACATCATGCCTCGCCATGTCCAATTGTTCAATAACTTTTGAACTAAAAGGACACTCCCATGGACAAGCGGATCTTCTGGCTTGCGCTCGGTTCGTTCGCGATCTCGACCGAAGGCTTCGTCATCTCCAGCCTTCTGCCTGACATCGCGGCCGATGCTGGCATCTCCGTTCCGCTCGCCGGCTCGCTGATCACCGCTTTCGCGCTCGCCTATGCGTTCGGCGCGCCGGTCCTGGCGACCTTGACCGGCGAGTGGGACCGGCGCAGCGTCATCCTGTGGACGCTGGTGTTCTTCGTGCTCGGCAATGTGGTGGCGGCTCTGAGCTCGTCGTTCGAATTGCTGTTGATCGCCCGCATCATCATGGCGCTGTCGTCCGGTCTGTTCGCCGCGACCGCGCAAGGCACGGCGGTGGCGCTGGTCGATGACCATCACCGGGCGCGTGCCATTGCCGTCGTCGTCGGCGGCACCACGGTGGCGGTTGCAGTCGGCGCGCCGCTCGGTGCGCTTGTCGCGGCAGTGGCCGGCTGGCGTGGCACTTTCTTCGCCATCGCCGGACTTGGCGCGCTGGCCGGCGCGATCCTCTGGTACCGGCTGCCACGCGGCATCATCGGCACCAGGCTGCCGCTCCGGGCGCGTCTGGCGGCGGCGCTGCGGCCCGGCGTGATGCCGATCCTGCTGACGACCGCCCTAGCGCTGGTTGGCGCCTTCACCGTCTTCAGCTTCATTGCGCCGCTGGCCATCCAGAGCGGGGGCTTGAGCCCGCTGGCGCTGCCCGGAATGCTGCTCGCCTTCGGCGTCGGCGCCGTCATCGGCAACATTGCCGGCGGCCAGGCGGCCGACCGCTTCGGCGCGACGCGCACCGTCGCCTGGTCATTGGCGCTGAGCGCGGCGATGGTGATTACCTTCTCGCTGATCCCGACCTTCCTGCCGCAGCATATCGCCGGGCCGGCGCTGATGGGCATGATGGTGCCGTGGGGCATCGTCGGCTGGGCGTTCCCGCCGGCGCAGGCGAGCCGCATCATCAAGCTGGCGCCGGACGCCGCGCCGATCGTGCTCTCGCTCAACGCCTCGGCGCTCTATCTCGGCGTGGCGCTGGGCGCGGTGGTCGGGAGTATGGTGCTGCGCTACGGCGTGCCGGCAGATCTCGGCCTTGTCGCGGCAGTGTTTCCGATCGTAGGCCTGGGTATCGTGCTGGCCGGCCGGGCATTGGCCCGCCCGGTCGCAATGCCGGCCGAGTAACCGCTGCAAAGCTGGATTGGCGGCCGCTTATTCAGAGCGAAGGAGTGGCCGCCGGCATTTCCAGATCGAGATCAGCCACCGCGTCCAGCGCCGCGCGAAGCTTCGCCGCCTGCTCGGCGCCGACCTTGTCCTCGAAACGCTGCTGCGCCGCGCTCCACAGCCTGATCGCCTCGTCCAGCTTGACATTGCCCTGCGGCGTCAGCCGCACGCGCTTGACGCGGCGGTCGTCCTTGTTGGCGAAAGTCTCGACATAGCCGTCGCGGATCAGCGGCTTCAGCGTGTGCCCGAGCGCCGAGAGGTCCATGATCAGCGCCTCGGCGATGGTGCCCATCGCCGGCTCGCTGCCGACATGGATCTGAAAGAGCAGGCCGAACTGCGTGCCCTTCAAGCCCGATGGCGCCAGAGCGTCATCGTAGAAGCGCCCCAGCCTGCGCGCGGCGCGCCGCAGCGTCGCGTTGTTGCAGCGGCTAAATCCTGGCTTCCGAACTCCGGTCATGTTCGCTCCTTGCCGGCGAAAAGCTGCGCCGGCCAGCCGCAGAAATAGTTTTCGCCGCCGCCGTTGACAAGATAGTGGCATATACCTACTTCGGTGAAAGTGGCATATGCCACTAATATTAAATCGGACATGTCGGCGAATGGCGTGATCGTCGTCGCCGAACCAGAGCGACACGAACAAGGGAACAGGACAATGAGCACGAAGGACAACAAGGGCACGGCCGTGATCACCGGCGCCTCGTCGGGCATCGGCGCGGTCTATGCCGACCGGCTGGCCGGGCAGGGTTACGACCTGGTGCTGGTGGCGCGGCGCGCCGACCGGCTGCAGGAGGTTGCGGACAGGCTGGCCTATGCCTATGGCCGCAAGGTTAAGACGATTGTCGCCGATCTCGCCGGCGACAGCGACCTGCGCCGGGTCGAGCAGGCGATCGCGGCCGACGAGAGCGTGACGCTGCTGGTCAACAATGCCGGCATGGGTGGGCTGCAAGTGATCGCCGAGGCCGATGCGGACTCCGCCGAGCGCATGATCAAGGTCAATGTCATCGCCTTGACGCGTTTGACCCGCGCGGTGCTGCCGGGCCTGCTTGCGCGCAACCGAGGCGCCATCGTCAACATCGCCTCGGTGGTCGCCTACGGCATCGCCGTCGGTGGCATCTACAGCGGCACCAAGGCCTATGTCGTCAACTTCACTGAAGCGTTGCAGAGCGAAGTCGCCGGCACCGAGGTGAGGGCACAGGTCGTGCTGCCCGGACCGATCCGCACCGAGTTCTGGGACGTGTCCGGGATCAGCCTCGACAGGATCAACCAGGACTGGGTGATGACGGCCGACGATCTGGTCGACGCGGCACTTGCCGGTTTTGCCCAGGGCGAGACCGTTACCGCGCCAGGCCTTGCCGACCCGGCCGGCTTGGATACATATCTCGGCGCCAGGGACCATTTCTACGGCAGCCTGTTCGCCGGCAAGCCGGCGGCACGCTACGCCGTATAGTCCCCCTGCCGCTAGGTTGGCCGCCACATCTGCAGGATCGAGGCGGCCAGCAGCAGGCCAAGCGCAATGTTGAGCGCGCGCCACTGCCGCTCGGTCTTGAGCAGCCTCGCGAGCAGCGTGCCGGCCACGCACCACAGCGACAACGAGAAGGCCGCGGCAAGCCCGAACACCGCGCCGAGCAGCAGGGCGAGCCGCAAGGGTCCGTCGGCAAGCGCTGCGAAGGATGCGGCGGCGCCCAGCCCCATCGCCCAGCCCTTCGGGTTCATCCACTGAATGCCGGCGCCGCCGAAAAAGCTGTTCGGCCTGGCCATGGACACGTCGAGGTTCGGCGGGCCGCTGCGGCCGATCTTGACCGCCAGCCAGATCAGATAGAGCGAGCCCGCGATCTTCATCGCCAGTTGCAGGGACGGGACGGCGGCGAGCAGGCCGGCGAGCCCGGCGGCACCCGCGGCCGCCACAGTAGCCAGGCCGGCGGCGCTGCCGGCCATCAGCGGCACGGATCGGCGAAAGCCGAACTGCGCGCCGGAGGCCGTCGACAGGGTCGTGGCAATGCCCGGCGTCGAGGTGGAGATGAGAGCGAACAGGGCGAGTGGAAGGATGGTTTTGAACATGCAGGCTCCTTTCGCGGGAACCTGCATGCTAAAGCGCGCTTCGCATCAGTAAATGCAATGTTTGATATGATTTGCATTAACATCTATAATGCCAAAATGATCCGCAATCTCGACACCGCGTTGATCCGAACCTTCGTCACCGTCACCGACAGGGCCAGCATGACGGCGGCGGCCAATGCGCTGAACCTGACGCAAGGCGCCGTCAGCCAGCAGATCAAGCGGCTGGAGGACGTTCTCGACTGCAGCCTGTTCGAGCGCGACCGGCGCGGCTTGCGGCTGACCAGGGCAGGCGAGCGGCTGTTCGGCAAGGGCAGGCGCCTGCTCTCGCTCAATGACGAGATCTGGGCCGAGATTGCCGGCAGCGCGGTTGCGGGGAAGGTCAGGCTCGGCGTGGCCTACGATCTTGTCGGCACCTTGCTCGCGCCGGTGCTCAAGGCCTATGCCGATACCTATCCGCAGGTCGAGATTTCGCTCCATTGCGCCGCCTCGCCGGAGCTTGCGGCGGCGCTCGCGGCCGGCATGATCGATCTCGCCGTCATCGAGGAACGGGTCGGTCCGTCCGCCGGCGAATGCCTGGCGGTCGACCGGCTGGTCTGGGTCGGCGCCAGGGGCGGCGCCGCGCACCGCAAGCGCCCGTTGCCGGTGTCGATGGTCGCCGACACATGCGCCTTCCGCCCGGCGGTGCTTTCAGCGCTCAGCGAGCAGGGGCTGGAATGGCGCACGGTGTTCGAGAACGGCAACATCGACGCGACGACGGCAACGGTGCGGGCGGACCTTGCAGTCACCACCTGGCTGGCATCGACCGTGCCGGCGGACCTCGACATCCTGCCTTCTGGCCCTGACCTTCCGGCGCTGCCGAATTTCGCTATCAACCTGCATCTGCCGAAATACGGCACCGAGCCCGCTGCGCGAGAGTTTGCGCGACACATCCGCGACGGGCTGGCGCGGCGGCAGGTGGCGGCTTGAGACCTGGAAGAACTTGGGTTCCTCTCCCACGTCGATCGGGGAGAGGTGTCGAGCGAAGCTCGACGGAGCGGGGTCGACCTGGCTCGAGCGTTGTTGCTTCAAGCCGAGGCGATGCTTCGCCCTGATTGAGGCCCGTGGCGAGTTGTCAGCGGCGGTGCATTTGAGGACCGACTTCCCCCGCACCGTAGCTGCTCCGCAGCGCCACCTCTCCCGCTCCGGAGGGAGGCCGCCCCGCTACTTCCAGTTCATGCGCCGCTCGAGCTCGGCGTCGGACGGCTTGTCCTGCGCGAATGATCCGGTCCTAATCTCGCCGCCCCGCTCGTAGGTCGCCATGATGACGCCGGTGGTGGTGGCCTGCGACTTGGTGAGCTTGAAGGCGGCCGGCATCGCGCCGTCGTCGAACAGCCGCTTGCCCTTGCCCAGCAACAGCGGGAAGATCATCAACCTGATCTCGTCGATCAGCCCGTGGGCAAGCAGGGTCTGGATCAGACTGCCCGATCCCTGGATGAGCAGGTCAGGTCCGTCGTCCTGCTTGAGGCGGCGCAACGTCGCGACGATATCTTCCCCAAGCCATTGCGTGTTCTGCCAGGTGAGCGAATCCGGCCGATGCGTCGCCACATATTTGGTCGCAGGGTTGAAGGCATCCGCGATCGAATCCTTCTGATACGGCCAGTAGGCGGCGAAGATGTCGTAGGTTCTGCGGCCGAGCAGCAGGGCGAACGGCTTGGAGAACAGTTCATCCAGGGCCGCGCCCGCCACCTCGTCGAAGTAATGGAACGTCCAGCCGCCGAACTTGAAGCCGCCGACCGGGTCCTCCTCCGGACCGCCGGGCGCCTGCATGACGCCGTCGAGGCTGACGAACGTGGCGGCGATGATCTTCCTCATTGGAACTCTCCCTTTTCGTGGTCCGCGCCGTCGGGCCGGATTTCGGCCTTAGGACGCATGGACAGGCGACGGCTCGACAGCGGCCGCAAAAATATCTACCGCAGCGCGCTCATCCCCCTGCCGCGGCCGACGCCGTGCGACGAGAACCAAACCTCGCCGATGATTGCCGTGGCAGTGCGGTCCGGCGCCTTGTCGCTGATCAGCCAGATCGAACGGCTGCGCGCCGCCTTCTCGCGATCGGGGATTTTCGCAGAGGGGTCCGGGGTCGATGCGCCGACGCAAGGGATAAACCACGAGCCCATGAACGGTTGGCAGGCGAAGCCGAATTCCGTGCTGGTCACCAGCACGGCCAGCGCAACGCGTTCGGCGGGACGCCATGGGAAGACCATGCGGCCTCCCGGCTTCAGCGCCTTCAGCCAGGCGGCCGGAGGCGCTGCCACGCCGGCATTGACATAGATGATGTCGGACGCAGGCAGCGGGCTAGTGACGGCATTGCCATGGATGACGGCCACATTCTCATAGGCCGTGAGGTTCTGCTCGGCGCTGGCGGCAAGTGCTGCGTCAAGCTCGAAGGCGGTGACCGGGCCGGGCGCGACCAGCTTCGCCAGCAGCGCCGTGTAGTAGCCAGTGCCGGCGCCGATATGGGTGACGGCCTCGCCTGGCCTGGGCGCGATCCGGCCGAACCACATTGCGTGCAGGCAGGGTTCGCCATTGTTGATGCCCTTGTCGGCGTCGAGCGTCACCAGCACGTTCTGGTAGATGTGGGCGGGATCGGCGCTCGGCGTCTTAACCCTGCCGTCGCCGGCGATGATGGTCCACGGTCCGGGACCAAGGAAGGCCTCGCGCGGAACGGTGGCGAAAGCTTCCCCGAGGCGCGGATCAGCCGAGCCGGCATGAGCGGCCATCAGTCGGGCGTAGAATTCGCGGGCCTCAGCGGTTCCGGTCATAATGGCTAAAGAAGATAGCGCGGCCCGCGATTTTGTCGCGGTGCCGCGCGTTCAATGCGTGTCACGCCAGGAGGGAATTAAGCGACAGGGTTTGAGTTTCCTGCTTCATGCATGCCGTTGTCCCAAAACCGCAGCGCACTTTTGGGCGACATGCATTGTTCTCAGCCGAAGCCGGCGATGGTGTCGTAGAGCAGCTTGAAATTGAGCACCAGGATGATGGCGGCGACCACCCAGGCGAGCAGGGCGACGGCGCGCGGGATGGCGAAATTGCCCATCTTCTTCTTGTCGGAGACAAACTGCACCAAAGGGATGACCGCGAAGGGCAGCTGCATCGACAGGATCACCTGGCTGAACACCAGCAGCTGGCCGGTGCCCCTCTCGCCGTAGAGCGCGGTGACGATCACCACCGGCACGATGGCGATGCCGCGGGTCAGCAGGCGGCGTGCCCATTGCGGGATGCGCAGGCGCAGGAAGCCCTCCATGACGATCTGGCCGGCAAGCGTCGCGGTGACCGTGGAGTTGAGGCCGGAGGCGAGCAGAGCCACGGCGAACAGGATCGAGGCGATGCCGAGGCCGAGCAGCGGCGATAGGAGCTCGAAGGCCCGGCCGATCTCGGCGACGTCCTGGTGGCCGGTGCCGTGGAAGGCCACCGCCGAGACGATCAAGATAGAGGCGTTGACGAACAGCGCCAGGATCAGCGCGATGGTCGAGTCCATGGTCGCCCACTTGATCGCGTCGCGCCTGCCCCGGTCGGTGCGCTCATAGGCACGGGTCTGAACGATCGAGGAGTGCAAATAGAGATTGTGCGGCATGACGGTGGCGCCGATGATGCCGATGGCGATGTAGAGCATCGCCGGGTTGGTGACGATCTGAGACGACGGCACGAACATCGAATGCAGGATCGAGCCGACCGGCGGAGCGGCGGCGAAGATCTGGATGGCAAAACAGCCGAAGATGATGATCAGCAGCGCGATGACGAAGGCCTCGAGGTAGCGGAAGCCCCTGTTCATCAGCATGAGCACCAGGAAGGCATCGAGAGCGGTGAGCATGGCGCCGCCGATCAGCGGAATGCCGAACAGCAGCTGCAGCGCGATCGCCGTGCCGATGACCTCGGCCAGGTCGCAGGCGATGATGGCCAACTCGCAGGCGATCCACAGCAGGAAGTTGACGGAGCGCGGATAGTAGGCGCGGCAGGCCTGGGCGAGGTCGCGGCCGGTGGCGATGCCAAGCCGGGCGGCAAGCGCCTGCAGCAGGATCGCCATCAGGTTCGACAGCATGATGATGAACAGCAGTGTGTAGCCGAACTGGGCGCCACCGGCGAGGTCGGTCGCCCAGTTGCCCGGATCCATATAGCCGACGGAAACCATGTAGCCCGGGCCCATGAAGGCGAACAGGCGGCGAAACCAGATGCCGGTCTGCGGCACGGTGATGGAGGCGTTGACCTCGCGCAGACTGGGCTGTTCATCCTCGTCGGGCCGGGCAAAACGCCACGCGGGTCTGGATACGGCTGTTGCGTCGGACATCAGGGATTTTCCGCTGAAAAGGGTCGAGGATGTTCCCTGTCTATGCCATGGCTCAACATTATGCAATAGGCTATATTTCATTGTTTATGCTTTTGCGACGACGCCAAGTGACAGGGGCAACCGGGTGCGGACCCCGTTGCGCATGGGGTGGAATGCAAATAAACGGCCAGATAGTCGGGGTCCGTGCTATGACTACGGACCCGATTCAACGTCGCGGGCACTTGGCTCGCGGTTAGCGTGGAGGAGCGCGCATTGGCGCTGAGGAACAGACCGGTTCGACGCGAAGAGCCGCTTCCCGACGCCGATGTCCATTCGGCGGGCTTCCGGCAGACGCGCGAAGCGCGCCGCAGCGCCCTCGTCGAGGACTATGTCGAGCTGATCGCCGACCTGATCGAGGACGGCAACGAGGCACGGCAGGTCGACATCGCCGCCAGGCTCGGCGTCGCCCAGCCGACGGTGGCGAAGATGCTGACCAGGCTCTGCGCCGAAGGTCTGGTTTCGCGAAAGCCCTATCGCGGCGTGTTCCTGACCGAGGCCGGCCGCAAGGTGGCGGAGGAAAGCCGCATCCGCCACCAGACGGTGGAAGCCTTCCTGCGCTCGCTCGGGGTCAGCGCCGAGACAGCGCGCATCGACGCCGAGGGCATCGAGCACCATGTCAGCGCCGAGACGCTCGAGGCTTTCCGCAAGGCGATGATCGCGACGCGCTGAGTCTCGCCAGCCGCCGCCTCCGAGGCCGAATCCTCCGGAACCCAGTTACGTCCAGAGCGTTGCTCTTCGGCGCGATAGCCGCGCCAGGGAGGAAGAGATGGGCGTAGAACAGGCACCGACCGCAAAAGGCAAACAGGCCGCAAAGGGACTGAGACGGGCGGCGGCAAAGGACGAGCGCAAGACGGAAGCCGAGACCGGCCGGCCGCTGCAGAAGGGCGCGGCGCGCTTCGAGGAGCGCTCGAAAAGTTCCGACGGCAAGAGCGCCGGCAGCAAGCAGAAGCCTTGACGCTGCAGGCTGGCGGCGTTCACTACTCGGTATCCTGCACCCAGCTGCGCGGGTGGCCGTCGACGCGGAACTGGAAGATGAAATAGGGCGGGATGCAGGTGCCCTTGCCGGGCTTGGCCTCGGCCAGGTCTTCATAGCCGGCGGTGCAGATATAGTCCTCGCGGCAGGGATGCGTTTTGTCACAGGCGCGCAGGCCGGCGGTCTTGGTGAACTCCCTGGTGCAATATTTGTGGTCCTTGCCGGACCCGATGCAATCGTTGAAGCCGGTCTTGGCGAGCCGCCCGCAGCTCGCCTCCTCGGGCAGCTTGTCGCAGCTCGCCTTGCGCAGCATGCCGCCGGGAAAGCCGCCGGTCTTCTGCTCGGGGTTGTCGTAGCGCTGGCGCGCCGCGCCGTAGCCGGCAAGCTTGATCGGCGGTTTCTTGTCCCTTGCCGAATCGATGGCGCAGGCTCTCGCCGTCGCCGGCGACAGGCGGCAATACTGGTCGCTGCCCCATTTCGACATTTTGATCTCGCCGAACTCCACGGGATCGCCGACCGCAGTACCGGCCTCGCTGACGCAAGTGCCGAAGCCCGGATGGATGGCGCTTTCGTGGACGCCGGCGCAGCGCAGGCCTTCGCCGCAGCTCCAGTCCTTGAAGCTTTCATCCGTGCCGCGATAGCAGATCGAGCCCCAGCCATTGTAGAGATCGGTGCCCTTCAGCACCTCGGCGAACTTCGCGTCCGGACGGGCGGCGAAGCCTCTGCTGAAATCGGGATGCTGGCCGGCGGCGAACTGCTCGACGATGGCGAGGCGACGCGGCAGGTCGGCGAAGAAGACCGCCGAGCCCGGCACGAAGACGGCGTTGCGGCGTGGCTCGCTGGCCGGATCGGCGCCGGTGTAGTGGAAGCCGGCAATGCCGTGGGTCTGGTGGCAGCCGGTGCAGCTCATCTCGTTGAGGCGCGGATTGAAGCCGGCCACTGACTTTATGGTGCGCAGCGCGTTGCCGCTGGCGACATAGTCCTTCAGCGCCTTGTCGACCGCGGCATCGTCGAGCAAGCCATAAGCGATGTTGTTCTGCGAGCGCGCCATGCCGCCCGGCGCCACGGAGACGGCGCTGGTTGCCAGGAATTTTTCGTCGACGATCAGCCGGCCGCGATCGAGATCGTAGATGTTGCGGTCGGTGAGCAGCCATTTGGCGAAGGCCTGCCGGTCGGCCAGCACCGTCTTGCGGTCGATCTGGTTCTCCATCCGCGATTCCTGGAAGGTGGCGGTGGCCGGATCCCATTTGAAGATCTTGAGCAGATATTCGGCGTGGCCGCCGAAATCGCGGCGCGTCGAGGCCGACAGGCGCAGCACCTGCATGTTGAGCTCGAGCCGCATGATCTGCGAGGAATTGAGCATGGCGCCCGACAGCGGGCCATCCTCGGAGCGCAGCCAAGCCGCAAGCTGCTCAGGTGGAAGGTCTTTTCCGCCGGCCGCCAACCAGCGCCTGGCGACGTCGGCGCAGGACCCATCGGCGGCGCGCGGGCGATCCTTGGAGGCGCGGCCCGTCGCGGTCTTCGGCCTGGCGTTGAAGACCAGGCTCATTGTCAGCGGCAGGCGCGAGGAGACACGCTCTCCGGGCTTTTCCTCGACCGAATAGTGGAAACGGTAGATCAGCCGGATCTCGCCGCATTCGGTGTGGCCGAGATAGCCGCGATCCATGCGGTTGACGACGCCGGTGAGGTCCAGCGTCGAGCCGTTGTCGTCGATGTATTTCGGATTGAACTTCTGGCTTGCGTCCTTGGACTTCGCCAATCCGGCAACATAGGGATCTGGGCTTGTCGCCGGCTCGTCGGCGATCTCCTGCTTGACGGCATTGCGCACCGGCGTCAGCGCGCGCACCGAAAACAGGCCGCGATTGTCGACATCGCGTGTCAGCCCGATCGCCGGCCCGAGCAAGCGGCTGATCGACAGACCGCCGCGCTCAAGCGCCTGCAGGGTCGCGGGATCGGTGACGGCGACGCTGGAATCGAGCGTAGCGGCAGGCGCCGCCCCAGCGCCGAAACCGGCCAACACCAGCAGAAACAGGAAACGGCCGATCGTCCGCAAGCGCCCCTCGCATCCCCTTGTCCGGGCGCCATGCTACAGGCCTTGTCCGGTCTCGGCCATAGTGCTCGAGCCGCTCATTCCAGCACCGGTTGCAAGCGAAAAATGCTGTGACTTGCTGCAACCATTGGGATAATTGTTGGTTGGGTCTGATTGGCACCAGGATGCCGGCCTGGCCGTTTGGAAATTCGCATCGCGAGGAGTTGCCATGCTCTGGAGAGGCCGTCGTCAGAGTGACAACGTCGAGGACGAGCGCAGCGACACCGGTGGCGGCGGCGGATTCGGCGGCGGCAGCCCCGGCCAGTTCCGCATTCCGATCGGTGGGCGCGCCGGCGGCGGTTCCAGCCTCTTCATCGTCATCCTGGTTGTGCTGGCCGGATGGTATTTCGGCTTCGATCCTTCACAGATACTGGGCGGCGGCGACAGTGGCGGCCAGATCACCGACGACAGCGGCAGCGAAGGCGGCGGAGGAGAGCCGGCTTCCGACGAGATGAAGCAGTTCGTCTCGACCGTGCTCGCCGAAACCGAGGACACTTGGAAAGGCATCTTCCAGGCCAATGGCCGGACCTATGAGGATCCGAAGCTGGTGCTGTTCAGCAGCCAGATCCGCTCGGCCTGCGGCTTCGCCTCGGCTGCGGCCGGACCGTTCTATTGTCCTGGCGACCACAAGGTCTACCTCGACATGACTTTCTTCCAGCAGCTCGACCAGCAGTTCGGCGCTTCCGGCGAATTTGCCCGGGCCTATGTGATCGCGCATGAGGTCGGCCACCATGTGCAGAATCTCACCGGCATCCTGCCCAAATTCAACAAGATGCGGCAGGGGATGAGCGAGGCCGACGCCAACCACATGTCGATGCAGGTGGAGTTGCAGGCCGACTGCTTCGCCGGTGTCTGGGCGCATTACACCGCGCAGAAGGGCATTTTGGAACAGGGCGACATCGAGAGCGCTCTCAATGCCGCCAAGCAGATCGGCGACGACACGCTTCAAAAGAAGATGCAGGGCTACGTCGTGCCGGAAAGCTTCAACCACGGCACCTCGCAGCAGCGTCAGACCTGGCTGGCGCGCGGCTACAAGAGCGGCAAGCTTTCGGACTGCGACACGTTCAACAACCCAATTTGAGGCGACATCCGCTTCGTTCCGCGCGATCAAGGATCGGCCACCACGGCAACTGATGTCAGGATGAGGCAGTTGCCGTCGTTCCCTTATTGTTCTTGGCGGCGGGCTCGCCTATAAGGTGCACCCGCCTTTGCTGCAAGGCGGCCGAGGAGCTTGACACCAGTATGATCGACCCGAAAACCGCCAGGCGGGGCCTTGCGCTCGTTTTCACGACGCTGCTGCTCGACATCATCGGCTTCGGCATCATCATGCCGGTGCTGCCGGCCTATCTGCAGGAACTGACCGGCGTCGGCGTCAGCGAAGCGGCGATCGAAGGCGGTTGGCTGTTCTTCGCCTATGCGGCGATGCAGTTCGTCTTCGCGCCGGTCATTGGCGGATTGAGCGACCGGTTCGGACGACGGCCGGTCCTGCTTGCCTCCGTGCTCACCTTTTCGATCGACAATCTGATCTGCGCCATCGCCTGGTCCTATCCGATGCTGTTCATCGGGCGTGTGCTGGCCGGCATCTCGGGCGCCAGTTATTCGACGACATCGGCCTTCATCGCCGACATCTCGACCGACGAGAACCGGGCGAAGAATTTCGGTCTGCTCGGCATCGCCTTCGGCGTCGGTTTCGTCATCGGGCCGGTGCTGGGCGGCCTGCTCGGCACGTTCGGTCCGCGCGTGCCCTTCTATTTCGCCGCCGGGCTTGCCTTGGTGAACTTCGTGATCGCGCTGTTCCTGCTGCCGGAGACGCTCGACGACAAGCATCGCCGCCGCTTCGAGTGGAAACGCGCCAACCCGGTCGGCACGCTCATCCAGATGCGCAACTACCACGGCATCGGCTGGATCGGCCTGGTCTTCTTCCTGATGACGCTCGGACACATGATGTACCCGGCGGTGTGGTCGTTCGTGTCCAATTATCGCTATGGCTGGAGCGAGCAACAGATAGGCTTCTCGCTCGGCGCCTTCGGAATGTGCGGGGCGATCGTGATGGCCACCGTCCTGCCGCGCGTCATCCCGAAGCTCGGCGAGTGGAAGACGGCGGCGATCGGCCTGACCTTCACCGCGCTAAGCGCCTTCGGCTACGCCTTCGCCTCGCAGGGCTGGATGATATATGCGGTGATCGTTGTCGGCTGCCTGGAGGCGCTGGCCGACCCGCCGCTGAGAAGCCTCGCCGCCGCCAAGGTGCCGCCTTCAGCGCAGGGCGAACTGCAGGGGGCGATGACGTCGATCTTTTCGATCACCTCGATCATCACACCGCTGCTCTACACGGGGATCTTCTCGTGGTTCACCGGGCCGAGCGCGCCGGTCGTGTTCGGCGGCGCACCCTATCTGCTGGGTGCGGTCTTCCTCACCCTGGCGGTGATCGTCTTCGTCACGAAAGTCGCCAAGCCGACGCCGAAGGAGGTTGAGCGCATGCACGCGCAGGAGGCCGTGACCGATCCGGCTTGAGGCGTGTTGGTATTCATGTGATGCCGGCCTGCAAATAGCGGTTTCCTGCGCTTCCGGTGCTCACGTACTTCAAGTACGCTCCGCTCCGGTTCTCGGAAACCGCCATTTTCGACTCGGCCTGACCTGAATCTCAACACGCCTTGGGTCGCTAGGCGCGCTCGGCCAGCAATTCTTCGCCACGCTTCTCGCGGATGAGGTTGACGAAGCGGCGGAACAAATAGTGCGAATCCTGCGGGCCGGGCGAGGCCTCGGGGTGATGCTGGACCGAGAACACCGGACGGCCGGTGAGCGCGATACCGCAGTTCGAGCCGTCGAACAGCGAGACATGGGTCTCCTCCACGCCTTCCGGCAGCGAGTCGGCGTCGACCGCGAAACCATGGTTCATCGAGACGATCTCGACCTTGCCGGTGGTGTGGTCCTTGACCGGATGGTTGGCGCCGTGATGACCCTGATGCATCTTGGCGGTCCTGCCGCCCAGCGCCAGCGCCAGCATCTGGTGGCCAAGGCAAATGCCGAACACCGGGATTTCGGTCTTGAGCAGGTCCTGGATCACAGGCACCGCGTAGTCGCCGGTGGCTTCCGGATCGCCGGGACCGTTGGAGAGGAAGATGCCGTCCGGCTTCATGGCGAGGATTTCCTCCGCGCCGGTCTTGGCCGGCACGACGGTGACCTTGGCGCCGAGGCCGGCGAGCAGGCGCAGGATGTTGCGCTTGACGCCGTAGTCAATGGCGACGACATGCAGCGACGGCTTGTCCTGTTCGCCGAAGCCTTCGTTCCAGACCCAGGGCGTCTCGCGCCAGACGGAGGATTGGCCCGAGGTGACGTCCTTGGCGAGGTCGAGGCCGATCAATCCCGACCAGGCGGCGGCGCGCCGCTTCAGATCGTCGAGGTCGAAGACGCCGTCCGGCGCATGCGCGATGACGGCGTTGGGCATGCCTTTCTCGCGAATAAGCGCGGTCAGCGCGCGCGTGTCTATGCCCGTGAGCGCGACGATGCCGCGCTTCTTCAGCCACTGGTCGAGATGGCCGGCGGCGCGGTAGTTGGACGGGTTGGTGACATCGGCCTTGAACACGGCGCCGACGGCGCCGGCGCGGGCGACCGGGTTGAGGTCCTCGATGTCCTCGTCATTGGTGCCGATATTGCCGATATGCGGGAAGGTGAAGGTGACGATCTGGCCAGCATAGGAGGGATCGGTGAGGATCTCCTGGTAGCCGGTAAGCGCGGTGTTGAAGCAGACTTCGGCGACCGCCGATCCGGTGGCGCCAAGGCCGCGGCCTTCGATGACGGTACCGTCGGCAAGCACCAAAAGCGCAGTCGGCTTTTCGGTATTCCAGGGGGCAGTCATCGTCGCCATGGCGGCACTCCTGTCAACCTGCGCGCTTCGGATCCATTCGCGCAGCAAACGGCGCGAAGCAGCGATTTCTCCGGCTTCCGCGCGTCAATTCATTGTCTCATGCAGGACCGAGTACATAGGCGAAGGCGCAAGAGTGGTCAATGAGGAGGCCGCAAACCGGCCTGAATCTGTTTCGTCAAGCAATATCAGGGGCTTGCTGGGATTTGCCTTACGGGTTCGGCAAAGCTATTGTCCGCCGCGTTCGAAGGAGAAGCACGATGCGCGAAAAAATCGCCGAATCCCTGAAGAGCGCGATGAAGGCGCAGGACAAGCACCGCTTGCCCACCCTGCGGCTGATCCAGGCCGCCATCCACGACCGTGACATCGCCAATCGCGGCGCCGGCAAGCCGGCCGCGAGCGAAGAAGAGATCCTGCAGATCCTGGCCAAGATGGTGAAGCAGCGCGAGGAATCGGCCAAGGCTTTCGAGGACGGCAAGCGGCCGGAGCTCGCTGCGCAGGAGCGTGGCGAGATGGAGATCATCCGCGGCTTCCTGCCGACGCAGCTCGACGATGCGGCCGTTACCGCCGCGGCACGCGCGGCGATCGCGGCGATGGGCGCCGCCAGCCAGAAGGACATGGGCAAGGTGATCGGCGTGCTCAAGCAGAAGTACGCCGGCCAGATGGACTTCGCCAAGGCAAGCGCGATCGTAAAAGGACTGCTGCAGTAATCTGCGCTTGCCCACTTCATGGGTGCGGCGGGCTCATGAGCCCTTGCAGATTGGCAGCGCCTGTGGCGGCGGTGCCGGATGGTCCTTCTTGTACTGGGCAATGATCGGCTCGAGGGTCGTCCTCGGCCAGAATTTCGGCGTGCCGATCTCCTTCAGACAGGATGCGTTCCAGTAGGAGCTCGAAGCGGAATGGCCGCTCGCCGCGGCGGCGATGTCGCGCGATTCCGGATAGATGTAGAGCGTCGTCGGGTTGCCCTTGACCATCGCGATGAGCTGCGTGGCATCGGCCGCCGACCAGCTGGTGCAGCCATTGCTGCGGCCGCCGGCATAGTCCACCAGCTTGCCGAACGGCACCATGCCTTCATGGTCGGCGTAAGAACTGTTCGGGTTTTTGCGCAGGCACATGCCGCGCAGCACCTGGGCCGCGTGGCCGCCAATAACACGCTGCCTGGCATTGGCGGCTTCGCCTTCGCCATCGAACTGGATGAAGGTGCGCAGGAAAGCGGTGTCCTGTTTTGCGCCGGTGCGATAGAAGCCCTTGAATGAGGTTTTCGCCTCGCGGGTCATATAGGCGCCACCGGCGGTCAATTCCGAATCCATCGCATTGCCGAAGTTCTTGGCGCATCGCCTGCCGTTTGAGAAATTGACGTTGCCTTTCAGGTTGCGGCCGCCGCCGTGGCCCGACGAGATCGCGCGAAACGACTGGCTGGCTTCGCAGATGATGTAGTAGCGGCGCCCCAGCACGCCATTGCCGAGATCGCCGGGACGCGTCGCATCCATGGCGAAGTAGCAGGGGTTCTTGACGGCGCCGGCGGCCACTTTTTTCAGGTAAAGCGCGCGCGCCCGCTCCAGGACGACCGCTGCGATCTGACCATCGCCCTCGCCAACATGGGCGTGCAGCCAGGCCGGAATGTTGGACGGTTGCAGGGCGGCGAAGGATCGCGCCGATACCGTCACGGCGACGACAGTGGCCAGGAGGCCGAGGATAGCGACACCCAGCGGGACATATCTCAATCGCATAGTTCCCCCATCAACGCAGTGTCTCAGCGGTGAATCACCACGAGCCAATCATAAAAGGCCTCGCGCCAATCTGCGAAACACTTCTAGTTTAGCTGCCCACCCCAAAGCCGGAATACATCATGGTTGAAATCGTCAAACCAGCGCTCGAACATCTGCCGTCCTACAAGGCGGCGCTGGAGCGCGGCTGGTCGCCGGACAATGTGCGGCTTGAGGAAGCGACCCGCGAACAGCTTGCGGCAATAGAGGAAGACCCGGCCGCCTTCCTCGCCAGCCTCGACGATCCCGAGGGCAGGGGGCCGCCGATCACCTTGCCGGACGGCACAACGGTGCCGCGACTGCCCGGCTTCCGGCGCTGGATCTGGGACGGCGAGGCCGCCGGCTCGATCGGCTTCCGCTGGCAACCCGGCACGGCGGCGCTGCCGTCTCATGTGCTTGGCCATATCGGCTATGCGGTGGTGCCGTGGAAGCGCGGGCGCGGCTATGCGACGGAGGCGCTGCGGCTGATGCTCGGCGAGGCGAGGGCGGTCGGCCTGCCCTTCGTCGAGATTACCGCCAAGCCCGGCAATCCGACCTCGCACAAGGTGATCCTGGCTAATGGCGGCAAGCTCGTCGGCCGCTTCTTCGAGGATGCCGCCTATGGCGGCGCCGAGAGCCTGCGCTTCCGCATCGACTTGTAATCCTGCCGGTCTGAAGAATTGATTCAGGGCGGTGTCGCAACGCGTTGTTTTGCCGGGCTTCCTGGCGCGCAGCGGCTCGCGACAACGGCGTCGCTACTCAGCCGCCGCCGGCAGCGGCGGCGCCACGCGGCTGCGTCCTTCCCAGACCTGCGATGCGACCGCCACGACGACCGCGACCAGCATGGCCAGCGCGCCGACCACCGGCAGGCTGCGATAGCCATAGCCGGCATTGAGCATGGCCGCACCCAGCGACGCAGCGAGCGCGATGCCGACATTAAAGCCTGACGGGATGAGCGAGGAGGCGAGGTTGGAGGCGTCCGCCGTCCAGGCCAGGATGCGGGTCTGGATCGGCGCGCCGATGGCAAAGTTGAGGCCGCCCCAGATGACGATGGCAACGACCATCGGCACGGGGTAGGGGCTGACGGCATAGATGACGCCAAGCATCAGCGCCTGCAGGAACAGCATGGTGATCAGCGACGGCATCAGCTTCCAGTCGGCGAGCTTGCCGCCGAGGAAGACGCCGATGGTCGCGCCGACGCCATTGAGCAGCAGCACCCAGGGCACCAGGCTCTCATCGAGGCCGGTGACTTCGAGCAAGGTCGGGGTGATGTAGGTGAACAGGCCGAACTGGCCGATCATCAGCATGAGCATCAGGATCAGCGAGGTCCAGACCTGCTGACGTCCCAAAACGCGGACCTCGTGCGACAGGCTGGCGGGGCTGTTCGACGACCCCGCCGTGCGCGGCAACAAAGCAAGCATGGCGGCAATTGCCGCTACGCCCAGCCCGCCCATCACCCAGAAGGTGGCGCGCCAGCCCCAGAGATTGCCGATCGCGGTTCCGGCCGGCACGCCGATGACGTTGGAAACGGTGAGGCCGGACAGGATGACCGCCACCGCCATGCCGCGCTTGTCTTCCGGCACGAGGCCGACGGCAACCACCATGGCGACGCCGAAATAGGCGCCGTGCGCCACAGCCACCGCAATGCGCAAAAGCAGCATCGAGGTGAAATCTGGCGCCAGCGCGCAAGCCGCCTGGCCGATGGTGAAAGCTACTGCCAGGCCAATGAGCAGAGCCTTGCGCGAGATCCCTTTGGTGGCGAGCGCCAGCAGCGGACCGCCTATGGCGATGCCGCAGGCATAGCCGGAGACGAGGTAGCCGGCGCTGGGAATGGAGACACCAAGGCCATCGGCGACCTGCGGCAGCACGCCGGCAATGACGAACTCCGTGGTGCCGAAGGCAAAGGCGGCGATGAACAGGGCAATGAGAGGCAGCATAGCGCGGCAAGCGATCCCGGATGAGCAGGCCTCAAACCACGGATAAGCGCCGCCGGCAATGCAGAAAATGTCGATGCCGCTTTAGCTTTTCTTGAGTGGGCCAATCCAGTCGGTCAGCTGCCGATGGGGCCAGGAAGGCCGTCTTCCTGCCGTAAGGGATTTTCAGCCATGCCCGTTCATGGAGATAGTAGAGCAATGACTTGGTGACGACCTCGGTGGCGCCGATGGCGGCGGCCAGCTTGACGCTGCCCGTTACCACCAGTGAAATGATCATCGTGTCGATGGTGCCGGTGGCGCGCCAGGAAAGCGCCTTGGCGAAGCTGCGTGAATGGGTGTCCATCGCCGATCATCCTCCCAGTAGACCTCACACGATCCTTAGCCGAACGACGAGAGGATGAGCAAAGGCAAATTCTCGTGGGACCGAGGTGATGTCGCCGCACCCGGTATGGCCCAGCCCCTAGCTGGCCTTCAACCTCGAACCGCCGAGCAGACCGCGCTCCTCCAGCACCGGATAGGCCATGGAGGCGAGCAGCGAGTTGATCTGCTTCAGGTCGCGGATGGTGTCGAGATGGATGGAGCTGGTCTCGACGCTCTTGGCGGTGCCGTCGCGCAGCCGCACGAAATGGCTGGCGCTGGTTTCCTTCTCGCGGTCGCGCAGCCGGTCCTTTTCCAGCACCAGCTGGCGGGCGGCCTCGGGGTCGCGCGAGACCAGTACGTTGAAGGCAAGGCGCGCATTGGCGAGCACCGAGGCATGGAAGGCGCTGAGCTCGCGCCAGCCTTCGGGCGTGAACTCCAGCCCGCGTTCTAGCTTCTTCCTGACATGCACCAGCATGTTGCGCACGATGATGTCGCCGACCTGCTCCAGCTTGACGCAGGCGCCGATCAATTCCTGGCAGCGCAGCGCTTCGTCCTCGCTGAGCGGGTTTTTGGTAACCTTGGCCAGATAGAGCTTTATCGCCGCGTGCTTCTTGTCGACGCGATCGTCGAGCGCGGCCAGCGCCTTGATCTTGTCGCCGTCGGCGCTCTCATAGAGCTCGATGATGCGCTTCAGCATGATCTCGACGGTCTCGCAGACCCGCACCACCTCGCGGGTGGCGTTGGCCAGCGCCTGGCTCGGCGTATCAAGCGCGCTTTCGTTGAGCGCCGACAGTTCGACGATGTCGAGCGCCGAAGCCTGCTCCGGCTTGGCGCCGAGCGCCACGATCTTCTCCGAGGCGCGGTAGACGAGGCTGGCGAGCGGCAGGCCGGCGAGCAGGACGATCACATTGAACAGGATGTGGGCGTTGACGATCTGGTCAGGCACGCTGGCGCCAAGGAAGCCGACAGGCGGCTTCAGCGTCATGAACAGGATCAGCATGAGCAGCGAGCCCATGCCGCGCATCAGCAGATTGCCGATCGGCACGACGCGCACGCCGGGCTCGGCGTTGCGAGTGAGCAGTGGCGCGATGATCGAGGAGCCGAGATTGACGCCGAGCACCAGCACGATGCCGAGCTCGGGAGGGATGAAGCCACGGCCAGCCAGCGTCACCAGCAGCAGCACCGCCGCGATCGAGGAATGGAACAGCCAGGTGACCAGCGCGGCGAGCAGGTAGGCGGTGACGAAATCGCCGGAGAAATAGTTGACGATCATCGGCATCAGCGTGCTCTGGCGCAACGGCTCCGACGCCTGGCCGATCATCTCCAGCGACAGAAGCAAGAGACCGATACCGACCAGGATGCGGCCGAACTGGCGCCAGTCGCGCCGCTCGGTGGCCATGAACATGACGGTGCCGGCGACCAGGCACACCGGCACCAGCAGGGAGAGGTCGAAGGTGAGGAGCTTGACCACCAGCGCCGAGCCGATCTCGGCGCCGCGCACCGCCAATTGGCCGGACATGCCGGAGACGATGCCGGCGCCGGCGAAGGAGCCGACCAGCAAGGTCACGGCCGTGGAGCTCTGCAGTGCGACCGACAGGCCGCAACCGGCGAGAACCGCCATCAGCGGATTGCGCATGGTGGCGCGCAGCCGATGGCGCAGCGCATCGCCATAGGCACGCTCGACGCCCGTCTTGACCATGCGGGTGGCAAACAGCATCAGCGCCACGGCGCCGGCAAGATGCAGAAGGACGACGGAACCGCTCATACGCGATCTCGCGATCCGACGGGCGCGCGCGGCGCGCGAGCCGAACCGTCGACGAGGCAAAAGAGGGTGCGAATCATGGACATTTCAGAAACCGAGGATACGCCGATTTACTTTAGCCGGATAATAGATTTTGGCTCTCTGGCGACGGCTGGCGCACGACGGGGCGTGTCGGAAATGGATGGACGGCGATTTGGTTGCATCGCCCACCGGCGCCGATGGCGTCATGCCGTCCGGCGCTTGCGCGCGCATCAGACGCCTATCTGACGATGCTATTGAATTAGATATCATAAATATAGGAAATCATTATATAATTGTAATTCTACTGTTCAGTTTCGGTTCATCGCCGGCACCCTATCGCTTGCGCATCGACAACCAAGGAGTACCGCCATGAATCGTCTCGTTCTTTCCGCGGTCGCCGCCTCGATTCTGGCCGCTACGTCCGTCTCGGGCCAGGCCGCGCCGCTCAATGCGCCGATCGCGCCGCAGTCGAACTACAACCAGGTCGACTGGCAACAGCCCGGCAAGCACATCGACGTGAGGAAGCGCGTCGTCTAGAAGAAGGTCGTGGTGAAGCGCAGCCATTGGCGCAACGGCCAGAAGTATTCCAGCTGGAAGCGGCACCAGCCGGTCCGCGATTACGGCCGTTTATGGCCTGCGCCGTCCAGGCCCCGGGCAGGAGTGGATCCGCGTCGGCAACGACTATGTGCTGGTCAGCATTCTTTCGGCATCATCTTTGGCGCCTTCGCCGTGCAATAAGCCGGCCAGCACTGGACTTGAAGGAAGGCGGCCGGCGACGGCCGCCTTCCTTCGCCCTGTGGAAACCGGGCATCGTCCGTATTTGGGGTCGTGCGGACCGGCACGCGTGCTTATATGGACGGGAAAAGAGTTTCCGATGCGCTTTCCGCCCGCCTTCCTCGACGAGATCCGCGACCGTGTGCCGATTTCCTCGGTCATCGGCCAGCGCGTCGCGTGGGACAGGAAGAAGACCAATGCGTCGCGCGGCGACTATTGGGCCTGCTGCCCGTTCCATGGCGAGAAGAGCCCGTCCTTCCATTGCGAGGACAAGAAGGGCCGCTACCATTGCTTCGGCTGCTCGGTGTCGGGGGACCACTTCAAGTTCCTGACCGAGCTCGACGGCATGAGCTTTCCCGAGGCGGTCGAGAAGATCGCCGACATGGCCGGCGTGCCGATGCCGGTTCGCGACGAACAGGAGGAACGGCGCGAGAAGGAACGCGCCAGCCTGACGGATGTCATGGAGATGGCGACCGCCTTCTTCCAGGAGCGGTTGCAGGGGCCGGAAGGCGCAAAGGCCCGCGCCTATCTGAGGGAGCGTGGTCTGACCTCGGCGACACAGCAGTCGTTTCGGCTGGGTTATGCGCCGGACAGCCGCAATGCGCTCAAGGAACATCTTGCCGCCAAGGGCGTGCCGAAGGCCGACATCGAGGCCTGTGGGCTGGTGCGGCATGGCGACGACATTCCGGTCTCCTATGACTGGTTCCGCGACCGCATCATGTTCCCGATCCCGGACTCGCGCGGCAAGATCATTGCCTTCGGCGGCCGGGCGCTGGCGCCCGATGCGCTCGCCAAATACATGAACTCGCCGGACACCGAGCTCTTCCACAAGGGCAACGTGCTCTACAATTTCGCCCGCGCCCGCAAGGCTCTCGCCAAGGGCGGCACCGTCATCGCGGTCGAAGGCTATATGGACGTGATCGCGCTGGCGCAGGCCGGCTTCGAGAACGCCGTGGCGCCGCTCGGCACAGCGCTCACCGAAAACCAGCTGGAGCTTCTGTGGCGCATGGCGCCGGAGCCGGTGCTCTGCTTCGACGGCGACAAGGCCGGGCTGAAGGCGGCGTGGCGGGCCGCGGATATGGCGCTGCCGGCCGTCCAACCTGGTCGCTCGGCGCGCTTTGCGCTGCTGCCGGAAGGAAAGGATCCCGACGATCTGGTCAAGGCCGAGGGGCCGGACGCTTTCCGCGCCGTGCTCGCCGACGCGCGGCCGCTGGTCGACCTTTTATGGATGCGCGAGACGGCGGGCGGCGTCTTTGACACCCCCGAGCGGCGGGCGGAACTCGAAAAGACGTTGCGCGAGTTGACCAGTCGCATCCGCGACGAGAGCCTGCGCTATCACTATCAACAGGAGATGCGCGAGAGGGTGCTGAGCTTCTTCGGCTCGCAGCGCGGCCCGCGGCAGGGCCGTCATGATGGCGGTCGACCGGGCGAGCGCGGCCAGGGCAAGGCTGCGGCACCCGGCGGACAATTCGCCAAGGGTGGCGGCGGCCGCATCGCGATCACCGAGAGCCTCGGCCAGTCGGCGCTGGTCAAGCGCGGCGAGGGCATGTCGGTGCGCGAGGCGACGATCATCGTGGCGCTGATCAACCATCCGGCGCTGATCGACGAGAATTTCGCTCACGTCGAATTCCTCGACCTTGCCAACAGCGATCTGAGGCGGCTGCATGCCGCCATCCTCGATGCCATGGCGCATGACATGGCCAATGATCGCGGCGCCGTGATCGCGACGATCGAGCGTGCTGGCTGCGGCGAGGTTTGGGAGCGCGCGGTGGCGCTGATCAAGCGCGCCAGGCAATGGCCGGCGCTGGAGACCGCCGCGCTCGAGGATGCCCGCGATGCCTTCAACCAGGCGCTGCACTTGCAGCGCAGCGCGCGCACCTTACATAGAGAACTGAAACAGGCGCAGGCAGCGCTCGACGCGGATCCATCGGACGAAAATTTCCGGCATCTGGTCGAGATTCAGGCGCAATTCAACGATGTGCAGGCAACGGAAGCGCTGATCGAAGGGTTCGGCGTGTCCTCGGGCAGGGTTGGACGCGTATAGGGTCCAACCTCGTCCAGGGAGCGAAATGGAAATGTCCCCGCGTCGAATCGACGCCTCTAAGTCGGGTAATTGATTCGCTTTTTTCATGCGAATCATGCGAGAGGCGCTTGACCTTCTGGCAGAATGGCGGAATCAGGACGATTCGAAATATTAACCCGTGCCAGGCGTCGACGGGAAAATTGAGCGATGCCGGGTACTGGTCACTGGACGGGCAAAAGGCCTGCCACAGATATCAGGGTTAATCTGGACTTAACGAGAGATGCGGTTACTGGCCCGGTGAAGAGCGTTCTGGTGCGAGCGCATCCGATTTGACCGGCACTGCAGCTTACGCGGCTTCGCTAGAAAGCCGCTTGGAGACGACAAAGAATGGCGACAAAGGAAAAGGAAGAGGTCGAGACCGAACGTGAAGGCGCCACTGATGGCCCTCTGCTCGACCTTTCCGATGATGCTGTCAAGAAGATGATCAAGGCCGCCAAGAAGCGCGGCTACGTCACGATGGACGAGCTGAACTCGGTGCTGCCTTCGGAGGAAGTGACCTCCGAGCAGATCGAGGACACGATGGCGATGCTTTCCGACATGGGCATCAACGTCGTCGAGGACGACGAGCAGGGCGAGGAACCCGAAGGCGGCGACTCTGGCGCCGACGCCGAGGAAGATGCCAATGAGCTCGCCGAGCAGACCGGCACGGCGGTCGCCACCACGACCACCAAGAAGGAGCCGACCGATCGCACCGACGATCCGGTGCGGATGTATCTGCGCGAGATGGGCTCGGTCGAGCTTCTGTCGCGCGAGGGCGAAATCGCCATCGCCAAGCGCATCGAGGCCGGCCGCGAGACGATGATCGCGGGCCTGTGCGAAAGCCCGCTGACCTTCCAGGCCATCATCATCTGGCGCGACGAGCTCAACGAATCGAAGATCCTGCTGCGCGAGATCATCGACCTGGAAGCCACCTATGCCGGGCCGGAAGCCAAGCAGGCGCCGGTGGTCGAGCGGATCGAGGAAGCCCCCAAGGCCGAGGAAAAGCCGCGCGGCCGCGCCGCCGCGCGCGAAGAAGAGGACGACATCACCAATGTCGGCGCCGACACCCGCGGGCTGGAAGAGGACGAGGACGACGAGGACGAGGCGAGCCTGTCGCTGGCGGCGATGGAAGCGGAACTGCGTCCGCAGGTGATGGAGACGCTCGACGTCATCGCCGACACCTACAAGAAGCTCCGCAAGCTGCAGGACCAGCAGGTCGAGAACAGACTGGCCGCCGCCGGCACGCTGTCGCCAAGCCAGGACCGCCGGCTGAAGGAGTTGAAGGACCAGCTGATCAAGGCGGTGAAGTCGCTGTCGCTCAACACGGCGCGCATCGAGGCGCTCGTCGAGCAGCTCTACGACATCAACAAGCGGCTGGTGCAGAACGAAGGCAAGCTGCTGAGGCTCGCCGAGAGCTATGGCGTGCGCCGCGAGGAATTCCTCAAGGAGTACCAGGGCTCCGAGCTCGACCCGAACTGGACGCGCTCGATCGCCAACCTGACCTCGCGCGGCTGGAAGGAATTCACCAAGAACGAGAAGGACGCGATCAAGGACCTGCGCGCCGAGATCCAGAACCTCGCCACCGAAACGGCGATCTCGATCTTGGAATTCCGCAAGATCGTCAACCAGGTGCAGAAGGGTGAGCGGGAAGCCGCCATCGCCAAGAAGGAAATGGTCGAGGCGAACCTTCGCCTCGTCATCTCCATCGCCAAGAAATACACCAACCGCGGCCTGCAGTTCCTCGACCTGATCCAGGAAGGCAATATCGGCCTGATGAAGGCGGTCGATAAGTTCGAATACCGCCGCGGCTACAAGTTCTCGACCTACGCGACATGGTGGATCCGGCAGGCCATCACCCGCTCGATCGCCGACCAGGCGCGCACCATTCGCATTCCGGTGCACATGATCGAGACGATCAACAAGATCGTGCGCACCTCGCGCCAGATGCTGCACGAGATCGGCCGCGAGCCGACGCCGGAGGAACTGGCCGAGAAGCTCGCCATGCCGCTGGAAAAGGTGCGCAAGGTGCTGAAGATCGCCAAGGAGCCGATCTCGCTCGAAACGCCCGTGGGCGACGAGGAGGATTCGCATCTCGGCGACTTCATCGAGGACAAGATGGCGATCCTGCCGATCGATGCGGCGATCCAGGCCAATCTGCGCGAGACGACGACCCGCGTGCTCGCCTCGCTGACGCCGCGCGAGGAACGTGTGCTGCGCATGCGCTTCGGCATCGGCATGAACACCGACCACACGCTGGAAGAGGTCGGCCAGCAGTTCTCGGTCACCCGCGAGCGCATCCGCCAGATCGAAGCCAAGGCGCTGCGCAAGCTCAAGCACCCGAGCCGGAGCAGAAAACTGCGGAGCTTCCTGGATAGCTGATACCGGCTTGGACATATCTTCGAAAGGGCGCCTTTGGCGCCCTTTTTTCGTGGAGACATGGACGATGGCGGCCCAGCGGCAGGCTCTTGCCGCCTCGGTCTTTCAGGCGGATAATTTCCACGTCGGATGCGTTTTCCGGGCGACAAACCGGATGCCCGCCCCGGTGGAAGGTCCGCGACCTTAACGCCGTGCTCCGTGGCGCCGGAGGAGGTGTGCCATGACGACTTACATCATGCTGCTCAACTGGACCGAGCAGGGTGCCAGAAATGTGCGCGAGTCACCGAAGCGGCTCGACGCCGCCAAGAAGCAGCTGGGCGACATGGGTGGATCGTTCAAGGCGTTCTACCTGACCATGGGCGAATGCGACATGGTGGCCGTCGTCGAGGCGCCGGACGATGCGGTGCTCGCGCGCTTCGCGCTGATGCTGGCGGTGGGCGGCAGTGTAAGGACGCGAACCCTGAAGGCATTCCCGGAATTCGCCTATCGCGAGATCATTACCTCACTGGGATGAATCGCGGCCCGGGTGAATCCGGGCTAGTCCTCACCGCATGTTCAAGCGCGGCGTGCCCGAGCGGTTCACACGGCGCGGCTTAGGCTGTTGTCTTATGCATGTCGATGTCCCAAAACCGCTGCGCACTTTTGGGCGACATGCACTGGGGCATTGCCGGATCGTGCGGGAGGTCGCGCCTCGACATGTCCAAGCCATCGCTCACCGTCTGGTACAACACGCGCTGCCCGGTCTGCGATGCCGGCATCAGCAGGCAGAAGCGGCGACTGGTCGAGGCGGTCAAGGCGGGCCGGATCAAGTTCCGTGACATCAATCTCGAGCCGTCGGCGCTTGCCGGATACGGCGCCTCGCTGGAGGATATCCGCCGCCGCCTGCATGCCACCGACGCGGAGGGCAGGCTGCTGGTCGGCGCCGACGTCGCGATCGCGGTGTGGCGGAGAACGCCGGGCGAGGGCTGGCTGGCGGCGCTGCTCGGCAACCCCGTCCTCCTGCCGCTGACACGTCTTGCCTACGATCGCTTCGCCGATCTTCTCTACGTCTGGAACCGGCGCAAGGGCCGCTGGTAGACGAAGGGCTCGCCGATGAGGGGAGGCCCGGATCCGGTCCGGGCCTTGCCGGCTATCTGGAGGCGGGGTCGCACAGCCAGCCGACGATGCGGCGCACCACCGGCAGAACCATGAGCAGCGTCGGAAACGCCACCAGCCAGGAGAGGCCCCAGGCCGTCAGCCAGACGGCCGGCAGGCCCGGCTGAAGCCCAAGGCTCTTCAGCGTCGAGATGAACGAGACGATGAAGGTCATCAACAGCGACAGCACCAGCGGAGTGAGAACAGCGGCATAGCGCGCGGGCAATCTGCCGCGCTTGCGGGTCGTGGTCATTGGGATTTTCCCTGAGGTGTCCGGTCGAGCGCATAGGCATCCGTTGGCCGCTTGCGGCGCAATTGCCCGGAACGACCGGGGATGGATGCGTTGTTTGACGTCAGACGCTTACGGAGCGGTCGTCGACCCTCGCGCGCCTTTTAGCGGCGAGCTTTTGCGAAATCAATCCCGCTGGCGCCATTTTCAGATACATCGTAAGATATATCTTGACTCGAGGAAACGGCGGGCCTAATTGAGATATATCGTAAGACATAACTCAAGGAGCAATCCATGCACAGACATCATCCTTTCGGCGAGCGCGCCGAGCGCGCTTTCCTGCATATGGCCGGCAAGTTCGGCGGTCGCGGCGGCGGTTTCGGTCCGTTCGGGGCGGGCATGCGCGGCGGCGGCCGCGGCGGCCCGGGCGACATGTTCCGCGCCGGGCGCATGCTGGCCGACGGCGATCTCAAGCTGATCACGCTGTCGCTGCTGGCCGAGGCGCCGCGCCACGGCTACGACATCATCAAGGCGCTGGAGGAGCGCACCAGCGGCATCTACAGCCCAAGCCCGGGCGTGGTCTATCCGACGCTGACCTTCCTGGAAGAGGCGGGCTATGCCATCTCCTCGGCGGAGGGCAACAAGAAGGTGTTCTCGATCACCGAGGCCGGACAGGCGCATCTCGACGAGAACCGCGAGATGATCGACCACGTGCTCGACCATCTCGAACGCTTCGGCCGCAAGATGGCCAAGGCGCGCGACTGGTTCGGCTGGAACGACGACGGCGAGGAGGGCGGCCGGCATCGCGGGCGCCACGAAAAGCGCGATGCGTTCCGTGCCGTGCGCCACCGGCTGCGCGCGGCGCTCAGCGAAATCGTCGATGCGCCGGAAGACAAGCAGGCGCAGGCGATGAGCATCCTGGAAGATGCCGCCGCGGCGCTTGAAGCGCTGTCGCGCCGCTGAAGCCGCCAGCAACCCACGCAAAAAAAGCCCGGAAGATCCGGGCTTTTTTCGTTGCTGGAGCCGCACGTATCTGGGACGTGCCTGCCGGCGGTCATTCCTTGCCGACATATTCGCTGATCAGCTTTTCGTTGCGCGCCTTTTCGATCTTGGCAGTCGTCTCGGCGGCGACGCGCTCGTCGGTGCGGTATTTGACGAGGTTGACCAGGCTGCCGGTGAGCAAGAGCACGCCCATGCCCCAATAGCCCTTGGTCGACAGGTCGACCGGAGCGAGCCACAGCGACAGGCCAAGCATGAAATAGGCGATGCCGACCGAGATGGTGTTGAACATGATGTAGGTCTGATTGGCGTTCATTGTCGTTGTCCCTTTGGTTGGTGAGGTAGGTTTCGTGGATCAGTGCGTGGATTTCAGGCGCTCGAGCACGTCCTGTGCCCGGACCTTGGTCGAGGGGCCGTGGCCTGCCTCCTCCAGCTTGCCGCGGATGGCTTCCTGGCTGAGGCCGCATCGATCTCGTCGAGGATGCTGGCTTCCTCGAACGGGTCGCCGCGCTCCCGGATGCGGGCGAGCAGCGCCTCTGCCTCGTTGAGGCTGGCCGTCCGGCCGATGGAACGGTTGAGGCGTCGCTGCGCCTTCTGCTCGGCGTCGATGGCGCGCGCCGAGATCATGCCCTGGTTGAGGTCGACGATGCGTCGGTGCGCCTGTTCCAGCGACAGGCGCATGCGCAAGGTATTCTCGGTCAGGCTGCGCACGGTGGTGCGGCGGCCCTCGCGTTCGTTCTCCAGTTCGGCGATGGCGGAAGCGCCATCGTGGGCGAGGGCCTCGGCTCCCGCGGCAAGGGCGCTGCGGGTGCGCGTCTCCAGATCGGCGATGCGGCGGTCGAGTTGGTCGAGGCTGGCCTGTTCGGCGCGCTGACGCACGATCAGCGAGGCGAGCGTCTGCTTGGCGCAGGCGAGGCCGGCTTCGGCATCGCGGATGTGCTGGGCGAGAGGTCGACGGCGAACTGGTCCTTCAGCCGGTCCTCGGCCTTGGCGCCGGCGCCGTCCAGCAATGTCCTGATAAGACTGAGCATTTGTTCGTTCTCCCTTTATGAACGTTGTTCACAAAAGGAATGTAGCAGAAGATGAACATTGTTCAAGATGTTTTTTGAACGCTGTTCATGCAGAATGGATTATGGTAAACCGGCATCCGTTGCCGCGCCCGAGAGGCGGCGGAGATGATGCGGAGACAAGGTTTGGCACTGGACAAGGAAGAGATGAGCGAGCGCGTCATCGCCATCGCGGAGAATCTGATCGAAGCCGGCGGGGCGGAGAACCTGAAGGCCAGGACCATCGCCACCGAGGCCGGCATCGCGGTCGGTTCCATATACAATCTGTTCCGGGATATCGACGACCTGCATCGCGCCGTGAACATGCGGCTGCTCGATCGGCTGGGTGAAGCCGGCGCCGCAGCGATGGCCGAACTCAAAAAGGCGGGGGTGACCGACACGCGGCAATGCCTGCTGGCGCTGGCGCGCGCCTATGCCGGCTTCGTGGAGGCGCATCCGGCGAGCTGGCCGGCCTTGCTTGCCTTCAACCGCCGCCAGCCGGCGCATGCGGAGCCGGACGCCTATGAGGCGCGGCTCAGCGAACTGCTGCAGATCATCGCCAGGGTGCTCGCCGACGGCCGCTTCGGCCTCGACGAAAACCGCCTGCGGATCGCCGCCCGCACCTTGTGGTCAAGCGTGCATGGCATCGTCACCAGCGGCTATGCCGCGAATTCCGCCGGGCGCCAGGCGGACGAGACTTGGGAGCAGATCGAGCTCCTGGTCGCCGTCTTCATCAAGGGGCTGGAACGGGGCGGGACATTGGATCATGCTGGCGCGGCACCGTCGTGACGCCTAAATGCGATAATGAGAACCGGCGCAGGCATTTTGCGCCGAGGTGAAAGTGGAGATTTGAACCATGTCTTTTCTGAAAAAGCTTTTCGGCGGTGGCGGCGGCGATGCGGGCGAACCCAAGAACGCGGCGCCGGCAAAGCAGGTCGAGCACAAGGGTTTCCTGATCAGCGCCACGCCCTACAAGGCCGACGGCCAGTACCAGACCTGCGGCGTGGTCTCGAAGGAAATCGACGGCGTGACGAAGGAACACCGTTTCATCCGCGCCGACCGTTTCGCCGGCCTGGACGATGCCGTCGACATCTCGATCAAGAAAGGCATCCAACTGGTCGACGAGCAGGGCGAGCGAATCTTCGGCTAGGACTATCATTGCTACAGCCTTGGGTCGATCGGCTCGCTTTCCAGTGCCAGCACGCCGAACACACACTCGTGTACCCGCCGCAGCGGTTCCTGTGCCACAAACCGCTTCAGCGCCTCGTGACCGAGAGCGAACTCCCTGTGCGCCAGACTGCGCTTGCCGCCCAGCCCACGTTCCCGCAGGCGAACGAGGTTATCCTGCGCATCGTATTCGGGGCCGTAGATGATGCGCAGATACTCCCGGCCGCGCACCTTCAACGCCGGCTGGATCAGCCCCTTTTTGCCGCGGCTCACGAAGTCGCGCGGCTTGACGACCATGCCTTCCCCGCCCGAACCGGTCAGCGCCTCCCACCAAGCGATCGTTTCCGCGCACGCATTGGCGTCGGCCAGATCGAGCGTACGCCACCGCGTGCCGGTCACCACGCCATCGTCGGCAGTCAGACGGGCCGCAAGCGTCATGTGCCAGACGTGGTCCTTGTCGAACCAGACATGTCCTTCGCTGGCGAGTAGGTGGAACGGCGCGACCTTCAGGTCGTCGATGCCAGTGACCGGCCATACGTAGGGTGCCCAGGCGGTGGCGTATTTGGTCGCGCGCGCGGCCCGGTCATCGAACCGGGCATTCAGGCCGGCGGCATCGACGCCGCGCGCCAATGCCCGGGCCAACGCCTCGCGGCTCGCCTGGAAGCCGGCGGCCGAGGAGGTCGCCACCGGCGCATACTGGCTTTCGATCAGGCTGCCGGCTTTGGCCGACCAGGGCATTATCTCGGCGTCCAGCAGCAGCCAGTCACTGCTCAGTTCGTTCCACAGGTCCGCCGCATCGACGCTCGCGCGAAGACGGGCGAGCAGGCCTTCCGTCGTGGCGGATCCTTGAAAAAGGAGCGCCCCGTCCGGGTCCAGATCGCGCCGGTCTCGTTTCCTGACACACCGAAGCGCTCGCGCGCCGCCCTTGCGTTCCGGCACAACGCGATGACGGCTCGCGAACCCATATGCTTTTCCTCGCACACGACCTGAGCGACGCCACGTTCGCGAAAATGAGCGAAGGCTTCCTCTGGGCGCTCGAGCCAGTCGCTTTGGTTGCTGGTCTCGGACGGCGACATCGTTGGCGGCAGATACACCAGCCATTGCGGCGCCAGCGCGAAGCGGCTCATCACTTCCAGTGCCGCCGCCGCGTTCTCTTCGGCCACGACGATCCGGCCCCTTAGTTCGGTCTCGATCCAGCGGCGACCCGAGACGTCCTGATAGTCGAGCACGCCGTCGGCGTCGGCCTGGGCCGATTTGCCGGGATCGGATCCACCCAAAGGACGTATCGGTTCGGACCAGACCTGGATTGCCGGCACCTCGACAAGTTCGCGCTCCGGCCAGCGCAAGGCCGTCAGCTTGCCGCCGAAAACGCAGCCGGTGTCGATGCACAGGGTGTTGTTGAGCCATTCCGCCGACAGCATCGGCGTATGCCCGTAGATCACGGCCGTCTTGCCGCGATAGGCTGTGGCCCAGTCGGCGCGGACGGGCAGGCCGAATTCATCGATCTCGCCCGTGGTCTCGCCATAAAGGGCGAATTCGCGCACGGCGCCCGAACCACGTCCGATCATCTCTTCCTTGAGGCCGGCGTGGGCAACCGCCAGGCGTCCACCGTCCAGCCAGACGTGGCTGCGCAGACCGTCAAGGAAAGCCGGCAGAGCCTCTCGGAGGCCGCGATCCTGAGCATCCAACTGGTCGATGGTTTGCTGCAGGCCGTGGGCGACCGTGACCTTGCGGCCTTCCAGCCAGCGGCCGAGCTTGCGTTCGTGATTGCCCTGGACACAGTAGGCAGTGCCGGCCGCCACCATGCCCATGACGATGCGCAGCGCGTCGGGCGAGTTGGGACCGCGATCGACGATATCTCCGACAAAGACGGCCTTGCGTCCCTCCGGCGGGGTGACGACGACCGTTCGGTCGCCGCGATCCTCGGACCAGGCGACGCTGTAGCCGAGTTGGCCAAGCAGGGTCTGAAGTTCGTCGGCGCAGCCGTGGATGTCGCCAATGATGTCGAACGGACCGGAGTCGTCCCGCTTGTCGGTCCACAGCGGTTGGCGCGAGACCTTGGCGGCATCGACGCTGGCCTCGCTGCCAAGCTTCCAGACCTGGCGGAAGCCCTCGCGTTGCAGGCCGCCAAGACCCTTGCGGATCTCGGTCGTCATGCGTTGGGCCACACCGGCGCCGAATTGTCGGTCAGGTCGCGCTGCATTGCGCGCGATGCAGACGTCGACGCCTGGATCGATGACGACGGCGACTGGTAGAGCATGCCACTTGCGCGCCAATTCGATCCACGCCTTGCGGTCGGCTGCGCGCACGTTGGTGGCGTCGACAACTGCCAGCTTGCGATGCTTGAGTCGTTTGCCAACGATCTCGCGCATCAACTCGAAGGCGTCCGCCGAAACGTCCTGATTGGTCTCGTCGTCGGACACAAGCGCGCGGCAGCGATCCGAGGAGATGACTTCGGTCGGCAGGAAGTGCTTGGCGGCAAAGCTCGATTTGCCCGATCCGGTCGAGCCGATCAGCACCACCAGCGAGAAATCGGGAAGGGCAAGGTCGGTCTTGTCGGGCTCTCTCACCGCGTGAACACCGCCATTTGCGTGGGCGCGCCCAGGACGGCGTCAACAGCCCCGATACCGCTGAAGGCGGCGGCATAGCCATAGATCTTACCGATTTTGTCAGCCCAGGCTTCGAACTGCGCCCGGCTCCATTCGAAGCGATGGTCCGGGTGGCGGAAGTTGCCCGGGGCCAGGTTCGGAAACAGTGCGTTGTACTCCGCATTCGGAGTGGTGACGATCACGGATTTTGGCGCCGTCTCGCCAAAAACGATGCGTTCGATCAAGGGCAGCCTGTCTTGGTCGAGGTGCTCGATGACCTCGACCAGCACGGCGACGTCGGCCTCGGCCCAGCGGCCGTCTCGGTATGTCAGCGATCCATGCAACAGCGTGACCCGACCTTCGGGCGGTCCACCGAACTCGTTCAGCTTGAGACGCTTCGCAGCCCATTCCAGTTCGCGCACTGCGGGGTCGAGCCCGAACAGCTTGTGGACCCATCGCTCGCGCACGAGGCGATAGAGCAGCTTGCCTTCGCCGCATCCCAGATCGGCGATGACGGTTCCGCCGGTCGCCCGAATGGCATCGACCACCGCGTCCATGCGCAGGTCGTTCAGCCGAATAGGCACCTCCAGCGCTTCCTCGGGCGCGTCCCTGACTTCGGGGGGCAGTGCCTCGTCGGCCGTCTCGGGAGCGAGCCGCTCCAGGGCGATGCGGGCCAACGCACCGCGATTGCGCAGATAGCGGCGCACGATCAGGTCTTTGGCGGGATGGTTTTCCAGCCAGCCTTCACCCTTTGACAGCAGCTTGTCGATCTCGGCCTCGCCGACCCAGTAGTGCTTTGCGTCGTCCAACACAGGGATCAGGACATAGAGGTGGTTCAGCAAGCCGCTCAGCCGGCCTGTCCCGGTCAGCTTGAGATGACCGTATCGCCATTTGCCTGCCCGATGCCCGACATTCTCGATCGGCGTCAGATCGACGGTCCACCCCAAGGGCTCGAACAGGTCTCGAACCAGAGCCTCGCCCGCATGCATCGGCAGCGGTGTCACCACGGCCTCCAGCGGCAGCGCACTTTCGGCCAGTTCCTGGCGCTCCTTTGAAATGCCGGTCATCGCGGTCCGCAGCATTTTGTTGAGCGCCACCGACAGGAAGGACGATGCCGCATATGGCCTGTCGTTTACATACTGGTCCAGCAGGCCTTCCGCCTGGCCCTTGCCCCGTACGAGCCCGATCGGGTCGACATCGAGGAGAAGTGCGGCCTCGCAACGCTCCTCGGTTGCCTCGGGATAGAACAACCACGCCTTTCCGAAAGCGAGCTCAGTCTCGTGCAGACGATCGGGATGCTTGTGCAGCAAGAAACCGAGGTCTGTGGCCGGACCATGTGTTGTAGCAACGGACAGGAACATCAGCGACCGATAGCGCAGACCGGCAGAATAACCAATGGCGTTGCACGGCTATCTACTGAATCTGGACTGGGCGCAATGCCCTGGCCGAATGAGCAGGCACCACGGGCAAAAAAGGCAGGCGCCGCGCTGGCGCCTGCCTTTTTGCTTCGGTCGGGATGGCGTCGTGCGTTACGCCGCTGCCGCAACCTGCTTGCCGGCGGTTCCGGCCACCACCGCGTTGACCTTGGCAGACGCCTTGGCGATCGCGGCATCAACGGCGTCCGGGCCCATGCCGACGCCTTCGATGCGGATGACGTCGACATCGGTCATGCCGAGGAAGCCGAGCACGCCACGCAGATAGGGGATGGCGTGATCCATCTGCACGGCCGCGCCCTCGGAATAGATGCCGCCGGAAGCGAGCACGATATAGACCTTCTTGCCGTTGACGAGACCCTTCGGCCCGCCTTCGCCGTAGGAGAAGGTCTTTCCCGAACGGGCGACGTGATCGACCCACGACTTCAGGGTCGAGGAGATGCCGAAGTTGATGAAGCCGGTGGCGAGGATGATGGTGTCGGCGGCGAACAGCTCGTCGAGCACCGCGTCGGAGACGCCGACGACTTCGGCCTGGCGCTGGCTGCGCGCCTCGGCGGGCGTGTTGATGCCGGTCGAATAGTCGGGATCGATATGCGGCAGCGGATTGGCGACGAGATCGCGCACGACAAGCGTGTTCGACGGATCGGCGGCAAGCAGCTTGTTGGCAAGCTCGGTGGCGATGCGGGTCGAGTGCGAGGCGGCGCCGCGCGGGCTCGAGGTGACAAGAAGAATGGACATTGCGGGGCTCTCCAGTGGGATTGAACTGTCCCGCTGAATATGGGTCGCTCGACTCATTCGAAAAACTGGTATATTTTCTATACGATCCATCCACAAAATAGATATAACGATGCAGCCCAATCCGACGCTCGACCAGTTGCAGATCCTGGTGGCGGTTGCCGACACCGGCAGTTTCTCGGCCGCCGGCCGCAAGCTGAACCGGGCGCAATCCGTCATCAGCTATGGTATCGCCAACCTGGAGGCGCAGCTTGGGCTGAAACTGTTCGAGCGCGAGGGGACGCGCGAACCGCAACTGACCGATGTCGGACGGGCGATGCTCGAAGATGCGCGGCGCATGATCGGCGTGCTGCAGCGGATGCGCTCGCGGGTCGACGGCCATCATCAGGGACTGGAGGCCGAAGTTGCGCTGTCGGTCGATGCGGCGCTGCCGTCGCCGGTGCTGGTGCGGGTGCTGAAGGCGTTCGAGGCGCAGTTTCCGACCGTGATGCTGCGCCTGCATATCGGCACGCTTGGCGTCATTCCCGATCATGTGCTCAGCGGGCAGGCCGACCTCGGTATCGGCGGCATGCTGGGCGAGGTCGACGTCCACCTCGTGCGCATCGGCTTCATGTCGATCGTGCTGGCCGCCGCGCCCAGCCATCCACTGGCGCTGCTGCCGAAGCCTGTGACGCTCGAGGATGCGCGCGAACATACGCAGCTCGTCGTCACCGACCAGTCCGAGCGCACCAAGGGACGCGATTTCGGCGTCTTCGCCTACCGCACATGGCGGCTGACCGACATGCGCACCAAGCATATGCTGATGCGGGAGGGGCTTGGCTGGGGAGGCCTGCCGCGCTGGCTGATCGCCGACGATCTGGCAAGCGGCAGGCTGGTGGAGCTCGACCTCGAGGTCTTCAGGGAGGCGCGTTCGCCGCTTTTTGCCATGCATCGCAATGACAGCAGCCCGAAGCCGGCTGCGGCCTGGCTGATCGACCGGTTCAAACGAGGGCTCGGCTGCTTCAACGAGATGGAGCCGGGCGTGTGGACCGAGGAGGAGCCGGAGACAGACCGTCGATCAGCGCCATGAGCACGGCGCGGTAGTCGCCGCTCGATGCTCCCGCTTCGACGGCAAGCGCGGCGCGGTCGAAGGCAGCGGCGAGCAATGCGGTCAGCGGCTCGATTGGCAGTCTTGCCATGGACTGCTCGCGCATCGCCGCGACGAGGCCTTCGCGCAGCGAACGGTTGCCATGGCGGTTGTCGATCTCATCCATGGCGGATCGGCCGAGCACGGCAGGCCCGTCCAGCAGCAGCAGCCGAGTGCGGCCCGGCGCCCGCATCGCCGCCAGATAGGCGTCCGAGCCGGCGATCAGCGCGTCGCGGGCAGGGAGCGAGGCGGGCGAGGCGCGCTCGACCTCTTCGGCCACCGCGGCAGCCTCCTGCTCGACCACGGCGGCAAACAGCGCCTGCTTGTCGGCGAAATGGTGATAGAGCGCGCCGCGGGTGACGCCGGCGGCGGCGACGATCTCCGGCGTGCCGGTCTCGGCATAGGACTTTTCGGTGAACAGTTTTCGCGCGGCGTCGATCAGGTCGGCGCGCGTCGCCTCGGTGCGATCGCGATTGGAGCGGCGCGCGGATTCTCGTTGCATACATGCAGCCTGTATGTTAATTGCATTTACATGCAGACTGTATGTTGTTTGACGGGAGAAGGAAAGATGAAGACGACGAGCTACTATCCGGTGCTGATGACAGGCGACGTCGCCGGTACGAAAGAATTTTATGTCGAGCATTTCGCCTTCAAGCCGCTGTTCGAGAGCGACTGGTATGTGCATCTGCAGTCGACCGAGGACCGCCGGGTCAATCTCGGCATCGTGCACGGCGACCACGAAACGATCCCGGAGGAAGGACGGGGCCGCACATCAGGTTTGCTGATCAATTTCGAGGTTGGCGACCCCGACGCGGTCTATGAGCGTGTCGTGGCGGCCGGCCTTCCGATCCTTCGCTCGCTACGCGATGAACCGTTCGGCCAGCGCCATTTCATCACCAGCGACCCGAACGGCGTGCTGATCGACGTGATCAAGCCGATCCCATTGAGCCCGGAATTTCAGGCGCAGTTTGTGCAGGAAGTGGAGGGCGGCTGAATGGGGATAGCGGGAAAGCAGGCGCGTTGCGGGCTCCGCCGCCTGAGCGAACGTCTTGCCCCACAAGTGATGAACCATAGTCAGCGCGCTGATCTTCTCCCATCTGCGAAGCAAGGCGCCTGATGCCGTCAAAATCGCTTGTGATTTTCAAGTTACGGATGATCTTGGTGACGGATTCACTTTCCAGACGGCGCTAATCCTTGCGAAAATGCTTGTGGCCTGTTGTATTGATCAGCAATAGCGGTGTCGGGGACAGCTATGGCCGGTCAAGGAGAGAAATCCGATTCTATCTTGTATACCGACGAATTCGAGACGGTTCTGCGATCAGAGTATGACGCCATCCTCGCTCGCCGCAAGGCGCTTGGCGTGGATGCTTCGAAAGATGCTGGGGTGGCAAGCCCGATTCCGTTGCCAAGGGTGATCCGGCCTGGCTGTTTGGCGTGGCGCTTTCGGGTGGCGGGATAAGATCGGCTTCGTTCTGCCTCGGCGCGCTTCAGGCACTCGACCAGTACAAGCTCATACCGCGGATCGACTATCTGTCGACGGTATCGGGCGGCGGCTACATCGGATCGGCGATGATCGCCGACATGACGCGCCAGGAACTCGAGCAAGCGAAAAGTCTGGAACTCGATCCAGCGAAGAAAAGCGAGGACGGGCCGCTCGATTTTCCCTTCGCCTCGGGCGACGACGTGCGCGACAACGCGTTGGTCGGCCACATCCGCGACAACAGCCGTTTCCTGGCGCCGCGCGGCTTCCAGGATATCACGCTGTCGATCGGCATTCTGATGCGCGGCTGGATGGTCAATGTCCTGCTGTTGCTGACGCTGATCCTGCCGTTGGCGACATTCGTCATCCTGACCAACCCGACCACCGATCATCTCGGGCACAGCATCGTGCTCGACGTCGCCAACTGGCTCTTCGGCGACGATTGGGGCAAGGCGGGATGGGCCGCCAGCCTGCGATCGCTGGTGGCCAACCCGTTCGTGCTCTCGCGGTCGATGATGGTGGTTCTCGCCGTCTGGCTGGTCGTCTGGGGATTGCGACGGTCCTATACCGACAGCTATGCCTTTGCGCGCAAAGGCGAGCGCCTGGAACAGGACAGTAGATGGGCCAAGGGCGGTCGCACCCTGCTGCTGGTCACCGCCGGCCTGCTCCTGATTGAAATTCAGCCCAAGATCATTCTGTGGCTGATCGAGGTGACCTCTCCGAAGGCTGGTCATCGGCAGACGACAATGGAGACGCTCAAGGCGCTGATCACGGCGGCGGCGGCCATCGTCACAGCCACCGCCGCCTTCAGGGGCATTCTGATTTCCTGGCTGCAGAAGGCCCTGAATTCGCCGGGGATCGGACACCAGCTGCGCGGCTATCTGGCGCGCGCGGCGTTTCTCGCACTCGGTCTCGCCCTGCCCCTGCTGATCTACGGCTTCTTTCTGTTGATCACGATCTGGGGCATCAAGATCTTTTCGCCGATCACGATCTGGGGCTTCGACGTGTCGTGGCTGTTTGGCCGCGACAGCGGCTATGCCTACGGTCCAGCCTGGCTGACGGCCGACAATCGCGTCCTGTTCACGATCCTTGTCATATCGATGGCGCTGTTTCTGGCGGCGCGAACCTTTGTGGTTCGTTATCTCGCGGACGATCTGGCCCCCGGCCGGCTCAGTGGCTTCTTTGGCGCGATGAGGCATGACTATAGCGGATCGGTGGTCATCAAGGTGCTGCTGCTTATTGCATGCTCAGCCATTTTCGCCGTGGCAGCCAGGATGGCGAAAGGTGTCTGGCAGCATGACGAATCCACCGTACTGCTCAACTATTTGGCCATCAGCGCCATCGTCACATTTGTGGCCTTCAACTTCACCGAGAACGCCAATGGGTTGCACCGCCTTTACCGCGACCGGCTTCGGCAGGCATTTCGCCTCGGCGGCAGCGAAGATCAGGCCGACATCGCTCTGGATGCCCTCGGCGCGATGGCGCCCTATCTGTTGATAAACGGCACGTTGAATGTGCGCCGCGCCAGGGATGCCGGGCAAACGGCCGAGCCTCCGAAGAGGTCCGTTCTCGTCCGCGCGATTCGCTGGGTGGGCGCCAAGGTTGCCGCAGCCATAAGGTTGAGGGCCTGGTGGGGCGGGCCGGATATCATTCTGCCGGGCCACCATCGGCCAATCGCGCCCCCACCTGCCGTGCAAGTCCACAGCCTTCCCGAGGCCGACCCGAGCAAGAGAGGGCGCAACGCCGAATTCTTCCTGTTTTCAAAACATTTCGTCGGCAGCACCTCGACCGGATATGCGTCCTCGACAGCGATGGCCAAGGCGGAGGGGCAGCTGGACCTCGCGGCGGCGGCGGCGATTTCGGGCGCCGCCATCTCGTCGAGCATGGGTCGCACCAGCCTCGGCCTGCTTGGGCCGACGCTTGCCCTGCTCAACCTGCGCCTGGGGTTCTGGCTTCCAAACCCGAGCGGGATTGCGCTTGGAAAGCGGCCCTCGCGGCGCAGTTGGGAAGACATCCTGCGGCTGTATCTGCTCGCGGAGGCGACGGGGCAGCTGAGGTCCGACAGTTCGCGGGTCTACATCACCGATGGCGGCCACATCGACAATATCGGCCTCTACCAACTGCTCAAGCGCAGGTGCAAGCTGATCATCGTGGTCGACGCCGAGGCCGATGCCGGCGTGAATTTCGGCGCCTTCACCGACGTCCAACGCTTCGCGCGGATCGATCTCGGCGTGCGCATCTCGCTCGACTGGCGACCGGTCAGGGACGCGGCGCTGGCGCGCGACGCCAACCGCACCAAGATAGTCCCGCCGGAATCGGATTTGCATCTGCGGCATTTCGCGGTCGGCAAGATCCTCTACGAGAATGATCCGGTCGAAGGCATCCTTGTCTACGTCAAGGCGTCGGTTACCGGCGATGAGCCCGACTATGTCCTCGATTACGAGCGCCGATACCCGCTTTTCCCGCATGAATCGACCAGCGATCAGTTCTTCTCGGAAGAGCAGATGGAGGCCTATCGCGCACTTGGATTCCACGCCATGCGGGTAGCGCTTCGCGAACGGCCGCATACGGCTGAGATCAACGCCGAGGACAGCGCGCAGGCAAGTCTGGTTGCCTTGCTGAAGATGCGTCTGGGCAATCAGGGGCAAGAGATCAGATAGCGCATCGAGGACGCCCCGGTGATTACCGGGGCGTTGCGAGCAGGTCGCTCAGTTCGGCCTTGCCACCGGCGTCACCGCGACCTGGCTGACGCCGGTCCGCCGCACCACGGTGCAAAGCGTCTCGCGGCCGATGCGCTCGGCGTCGAGCATGCGCACGAGGTCGTCGACGCCGGTGACCGGACGGCCATCTATCGCGGCGATGATGTCGCCTTCCTTCAGCCCGGCCCTTGCTGCCGGGCTGTTCTTCTCGACGCTGCGCAGGCGCACGGCGGTGCTGCTCGAGACCTGCGACAGAAGGGCGGCGCGGCGCGGCAAATTGGTGGTGTCGGCGGAGACGCCGATAAAGGCGCGTCGCACGCGGCCGAAGCGGATGATCTCCGAAATGACGAAATTGGCGGTGTTGGAGGCGACGGCGAAGGCAATGCCTTGCGCGCCGTGGATCATGGCGGTGTTGACGCCGATCACCTCGCCCGCCGACGACACCAGCGGCCCGCCGGAATTGCCGGGGTTGAGCGCCGCGTCGGTCTGGATGACGTCGTCGATCAGTCGCCCGGTCGAGGCGCGCATCGAGCGGCCGAGCGCGGAGACGACGCCGGCGGTGACCGTCCATTCGAAGCCGAGCGGATTGCCGATGGCGATCGCGATCTGGCCGCGCCTCAGGCGCTTGGAGTCGCCGAGCGGTGCGACGTCGGCGAAGCTGCCGTCAGCGCGCACCAGCGCTATGTCGGTGTCGGGGTCGCGGCCAAGCACGCGGCCTTCGCGCGAGGCGCCGTCCGGCATGGTGACGCGCACGGCGCGCGCGTCGCCGACGACATGGAAATTGGTGACGATCAGCCCGTCCGGCGTGATGACGAAGCCGGAGCCATGGCCGCCCGCGCCGCCGATGCGCTCGATGCGGCAGACGGCAGGGCCGATGCGGTCGACCGCGTCGGCGACGGTCGTCGAATAGGCGTCGAGCAGCGTGTCGTCGGTTTGGAGTTTGGCGGCGGCGAGGGCCATGAGCGGGCTCCGTGATATCAGGCTTGATCGTGACTATATGTGCGGAGCGGCTGCGACAGCCGCGACCTGACCAGATGGCCAGTCGTGAGGCCAACTGGCCATCAGGCGAGTACCGGCCAGCGCGCTGTCGAACGATATCTGGGTAACCGCAAACCCAGGAGAACCATGATGAGCGACTTCAATTTGAGCGCATTTTCCGACGCAATCGCCGATCTCGCGGCAGCGGCCGCGCCGGCGACGGCGAGCCTTGCAACCCATCATCATCGGACAGCGAGCGCCTTCCACTGGCGCGACGGCTATTTCGTCACCGCCGAGGAAGTCGTGGAGGCGGGCGAGGAGATCGAGCTGACGCTGACTTCGGGCGAAACGGTCAAGGCCGAGCTTGTCGGCCGCGATCCCTCGACCGGGGTCGCCCTACTGAAGCCGGCCGACGCGGCAAATGCGCCGTCGCTCGCCAGAGCGGATGCGGTGCGGCCGGGCCATGTCGCCATCACCGTCGGCAACAGCGACGGCGCGGCGCTTGCCGTGTTCGGCTCGGTCGGCGAGGTCGGTCCGGCCTGGCGCTCGATGCGCGGCGGCACGATCGACCGGCGCATCAATCTCGCCGTCAATGCCGGCTCTCGCTTCGAGGGTGGTCCCGTGCTCGATGCCAAGGGCGGGCTGATCGGCATGCTCCTGTTCGGGCCGCGCCGGCGGGCACTGGTCATGCCTTACGAGACGATCGAGCGGGCGGTGGCGACGCTGCGCGAGAAGGGCCACGTCGCGCGCGGTTATCTCGGCGCCGGCCTGCATCCGGTCCACAACAGCGACACCCACGGCGCGATGGTGATGAGCCTCGACGACAACGGTCCGGCCAAGGCCGCCGGCCTGCATCTCGGCGACATAATCGTGGCATGGAACGGCGAGGCGGTGCAGGGCCCGCGTGACCTGATCCGCAAGCTCGGGCCGGACAGCGCCGGAGCGTCGGTGACGCTCGGCGTCGTGCGCGCCGGCGAGGCGCGCGATGTTGCCGTGTCCATCGGCGAAAAGCCGCTGAGCTGAGGGCATGATGGCGGTCGCGGCGATAGCAAACCACAGGAAGGCGGATCAGGCCGCCGCAGAGCGGCGGCTGACCGTGCTGATCGCGCTCGGCAGCGCCGCGCGGGCCGAGCAACTATCCGAGGCGCTCGCCGCAACCGGCGATCTGCTGCCGGTCATGGCCGGGAACCGATCAGGACAGGCCGTGGATGTCGCCATCATCGACGAGGATGGCCTGGAGGGCAGGGCGATCGATGCTGCGCTGCCCAGGGTGCTGCTGTCGCGGCGTCCCGATCATGAACAGCCCGCCGACAGCGTGCTTGCCGTGCTGCCCGCTTCGTCCGACGAATTGCTGATCGCCGCTGCCGCGCGGCTTGCAGCCGCCGGCTACCGTATTTCGGGCGCGGGCGGGCCGCTGGCCGGTCGGCACGACGACCTCTCCTTCCATGACAGCGATCCGTTCGACGAGGATCGTGCCGACACAAACCATGCCCGGCCAACGCTTTCGCCTCGCGAGGCGGAAGTGTTGGCGCTCCTTGCCGAGGGCGCGCCCAACAAGGTGATCGCCCGACGGCTGAACATTTCCGTGCACACGGCGAAGTTCCATGTCGCGGCGATCCTGATCAAGCTCGGTGCCGCCAACCGCACCGATGCGATCGCCATCGCCATGCGGCAGGGGCTGGTGCTGGTCTGAGGGCCTATTGATATTCCGGTGAGGCCGGCCTGCGAATGGCGGCTTCCTGCGCTTGTACGGCGCCGCGCGTCCTGTTGGACGCGCTAAGGACGCCGTACCACTCATACTTTGCGCATGATCCTTTCCAAAAATCGTACCGATTTTGGGGTCATGCGCGTGCTCACGTACTTTAAGTACGCTCCGCTCCGGTTCTCGGAAGCCACCATTCTCGACTCGGCCTGACCGGAATCTCAATAGACCCTGTTCCGCCTCACCTCGTTTCTGGACCCTACGCAGCGTAACCCGCTCGCGGCGGGTCGGGCCTTGCGCTCTGGTCGCCTGCCGCGCAAAGGTTCGCGCCTGCGATGTAGTTAAGGAAGCGGAGAAAAAATGTCGCTCAAGGGAAAGACGCTGTTCATCTCCGGCGGGTCGCGCGGCATCGGGCTGGCGATCGCGCTGCGCGCGGCGCGCGACGGCGCCAATGTGACGATCGCCGCCAAGACGGCGGAGCCGCATCCGAAGCTGCCGGGCACGATCTACACGGCGGCGGAGGAGATCGAGCAGGCCGGCGGCAAGGCGCTGCCGGTGCTATGCGACATTCGCGAGGAGGCGCAGGTGGCCGAGGCGGTCGCCAAGACGCTGGAGCGCTTCGGCGGCATCGACATCTGCGCCAACAATGCCAGCGCCGTCCAGCTTACCGGCACGCTGGAGACCGACATGAAGCGCTACGATCTGATGCACCAGATCAACACGCGCGGCACCTTCCTGGTCTCAAAAATGTGCATTCCGCACCTGAAGTTGGCAAAGAATCCTCATATCCTGAATCTGGCGCCGCCGCTCGACATGGTGGCCAAATGGTTCAAGAACCATGTCGCCTACACCATGGCCAAGTTCGGCATGTCGATGTGCACGCTGGGCATGAGCGCGGAATTCGCCAAGGACGGCATCGCCGTCAACTCGCTGTGGCCGATCTCGACCATCGACACGGCCGCGGTGCGCAATCTTCTGGGCGGCGCGTCGGTGGCGGCGATGAGCCGTTCGCCCGACATCATGGCCGATGCAGCGCATGCGATATTCCTGCGTCCATCGCGCGAGGCGACCGGCAATTTCTACATCGACGAGGAGGTGCTGCGTGCCGAGGGCGTCAGCGATTTTTCCATCTATTCGCCGGGCGCGACAGGGCCGCTCGCCGGCGACTTCTTCGTGCCGGACGAGGTGTTTGCCCGGACGGAAAGCAAGATCAAAACCATCTACTGACGGGCAGCGGGCGAGGTCTCAGTCCTCAACTTTCTTGCCTTTGGCCAGACCCATCAGCCGGTCGATATAGGCCAGCATCAGCGCCGAGAGGACGAAGGCGAGGTGGATGATGGTCAGCCACATCAGCTGGTCGGTGGTGTAGGAGACGGAATTCAGGAAGACCTGAAGCAGGTGGATCGAGGAGATGGCGACGATGGTCGAGGCGACCTTGACCTTGAGCGAGCCGACATCGATCGTGCCCAGCCAGTGCACCTTGCCGTCATTTTCGTCGAAGCGACTGACGAAGTTCTCGTAGCCGGAGATGATCACCATCACCACCAGCGAAGCGACCAGGGCGGCGTCGATCAAGCCGAGTATCTTCAGGATGGTGTCGGTGTCGCCGAGCGACAGCGCGTTAAGGACGAACTCGTAGAGCTTCTTGCCGAACGACACCGCATAAATGGCGAGCGCGAGGCCAAGCCCGATATAGAACACGACCAGCAGCCAACGCGAAGCGAGGATGATCGATTCGATCGCGAGTTCGAGACGTTTCATGCGCCGGTTCCGCTTTTGGTTTCAGTTCGCAAGGTCAAACAAAACCCCGCCGGAGAGGGCCGGCGGGGCTCATGTGTCCCGCTGGAGTCGGGACAGGGCAGGGAACGCCCTGTCCCGAATCTGGGTACATCAATCCGGCAATTCAATGATTTCGCTCGAATCGAAGCTGAATTCTTCTTGAGCCCCAAACCCTTGTGAGCATTGCCCATCCCGGCAGGATCGGGATGGGCGCGCTGTTGTCGCACTGAATCCAGAAGCCGCACTATGCTTCTGGAACGGCGGGCTAATTCGCGCTGGCCACTGGCGCCACCAGCGAGGTGATGCGGCGGATGGCAACACGACGGTTCTCGCGGTTTGGCCCTTGCGTGTCGACCTTGAGATACTCCTCGCCATAGCCCTGCGTCGTCAGGTTTTCGGGTGGGATGCCGAAGGCATTGGTGAGCGCCTCGGCGACCGCCTCCGCTCGCCTGTCCGACAAGGCAAGGTTCGCCTCGGGCGTGCCGACCGCATCGGTATGGCCCTCGATCAGGAAGGTTTCCGCCGGGTTCTTCTTCAGCAGCTTCTCCATGGCAGTGGCTACGCCTTCCAGCTTCTGCACCTCGGTGTCCGAGATCGTCGCCGAGCCGAACTCGAAGTTCAGCGTGTCGAGGTCGATGCGGCGGGCGATGTCGCGCACGCGGGCAGAGCGCTTGACCTCGTCGACCGAGTAGAGGCGCTGCACCCTTTCGACGGGCGGCTGTTCGAGGAAGGTATAGTACTCGTCCGGGTCCTCGACATCCTCCGAATCCAGGATGTAATCGCGGCGCGAGATGGTGAGCCGCATCGGCGGCAGGTCGTCGCCGGGATCGCGCCAGTCGTCGACATCACGGTAGTAGCGCTCGTCGACATAGCTCAGCACATATTCGCGGCCGTCGGGCGTGATGCGCGAACGTTGGATGACGTCGCCATAACGGTTGCGGATGGTGACGATCTGCACGCCGTTGTCACGCTCGACGATTTCGCGAATGCGGCCGCCGGACAGATCTTCATAGTAGACATTCCTGGCGCCGCGATGCATGCGCGGCGCATCGTTGCTTTCGACGATCGTCTGGTTGTTGAATTGGATGATGACGCGGTCGCCGAATTGCTTGAGGACGTCGGCGCCTTGCGGACGCGGACGGCGGCTTACGTCTTCCTCTTCAGGCGCGCGCTCGACGCGCGTGCCTTTTTCCTCGGTCACCGGAACGATCTTTTCAGGCTGGATTGCCTGCTGGGCCGACTTGTCGTCGGTTGGCGGCGGTCCCTGATCGACAGGAGCCGGCTTCGGAGCTTGCGCCTGCTCGCCGTTCTGCCGAACGGGCTGACCGGCTCCCTCGGCGTTCTGGCCTTCGGTGGTCTGTCCGCCGGCACTCTGGCCGGCCTGATCCTTACCGCCCTTGTGCTTGCGTCGGGCGTCCTTCTGGCTGTCCAGAAGCGGCGCTTCGTCCGGGTTGGCCGTGGCCTCGCCCTGGGCCGGGGTTTCACCCTGCGCGGGCTGGGTCGCCTGTTCGCCAGCGGCAGGCTGCTCGCCGGTTGCGGGCTGTTCTTCCGTCACCGGCTGCTCGCCGACAAGTTTCTTGCCAAGCTTCTTCTTGTCCTGAGGCTGTTCGCCCTGGGCGGGAGCTGCCTGCTGCTCGGTGGGCACGGGAAGCGGTTCAGTCTGCGGGACAGGCTCGCCGGGTGCCGCCTGTTTGGCCGGCGCCTGCTCGGCGGGCGCAGCCTCGATCTGCTGATCCTGCTTGCGCTTCTTCTTGCGCAGATTGTCCTGCCGATTGTTGTCGTTTGCCGGCGCGACCTGGTCTGAAGGCTGTTCGGCGGGTGCCGCTTCGATCTGTTGCTGGTCGCCTTTCTTCTTGCGCAGTTTGAGCGGCTGCTCACCGTTCGACGGAGCCGCCTGTTCAACTGGCTGATCCGCTGGAGCTGCTTCGATCTGCTGCTGGTCACGCTTCTTCTTGCGCGGCTTGATCGGCTGCTCGTCGTTAGCCGGAGCCGCCTGCTCGGCGGGCTGTTCGGCGGGTGCTGCTTCGATTTGCTGCTGCTGTTCGCGCTTCTTCTTGCGCAGGTTGTCCTGCCGGTTGTTGTCCGCCGGCGCGATCTGTTCGGCAGGAGCCGCTTCGATCTGCTGCTGGTTGCGCTTCTTCCTGCGCGGCTGCTGCTCTTCGGCGGCAGGCGCGGCTTGTTCGGCCGGCGCCTGTTCCGTTTCCTGCTGTTGCTGTTCTACCTTGCGCTTGCGTGGTTTTTGTTCCTGCTCGGCGGGTGCGGCCTGCTCGGCCGGCGCGGATTCGGTTTGCTGCTGCTGCTCGCGCTTCTTTTTCTTGGGCTGTTCCGGTTCAGCCTGCTGGTTCTGCGCGCAGGCTTCGGCTGATTCCCCCTCGGCGCAGCTCGCTTGCGCAAGAATCAATGGCGCGGCGGCGTGCTGCATGGAGCCGAAAACGGCACCGCCCTGCAGCGGGTACGCGCCCAACGGCGCGGATGCCATCAGCAGGCCGATCGCGGTGCCTGCCAGAATCCGTGGTTGGCGTTTCATTTCAAATTCTCCTTGTGGGGTCCCATCCCTGCCCAAAACTTTCATCATCGGGATTTGGTTCCGACGTGTGGGCATTAGCGGCAACGAAGGACGATTGACCGGCGTTTTGAAGGCAACTTCGTGTTTTTCATATGATGCATGTGTCATTTACGCCACTGCCGCGCTTGACCTTGGCGCCGGCCGGGGCCACATCCGCGCAATGGGTGCGCCGTTCTGGAAAACCAAGACTCTTGAGGCGATGACGCCGGTCGAGTGGGAATCGCTCTGCGACGGTTGCGGGAAGTGCTGCCTGTCGAAGCTCGAGGACGAGGACACCGGCGAGATCTACTGGACGAGCGTCGGCTGTCGGCTGTTCGACGCCGAAAGCTGCCGCTGCGCCGATTATGCCAACAGATTGGCCCGGGTTCCGGACTGCGTTGGGCTGACTCCGCAGAATGTGCGCACTATCAGCTGGCTGCCCAGGACCTGCGCCTATCGGTTGATAGCTGAGGGGCATGACCTCTATTGGTGGCACAGGCTGGTCTCGGGGAGCGACGAGACGGTGCACGAAGCCGGCATCTCGATCCGCGGTCGGGTCAAGGCCAAGGAAACCGACCTTGCCGAGCCGGACGACTATTTTGACTATATGCTCGACGACGAGCCCTGAACCGATTTTCGCCGCAAACCGATAGGAAATAGCACGCGCCGGATCGGCCTCGGCCGGAACCGGCGGGGCCGTGGGGCGTTTGGGGTCCGGCCGCTCACAACCGATGGCTTGCCGGATGAACCGAAGATGAATGGACGGTTCGCAGAAGGTTCAGACAGGCAGGCGCATTCTCGCACCATCGGCTCACAAGGGGCGAGAGCCCTCAACAAGGAGAGAAAACGATGTTCAACACGATCAAGACGGCAGCCCTTTCGGCGCTGGTCGGCCTCGGCACGCTTGCCGCCATTCCCGCCGCCCATGCCGACAGCCTCTATCTCGGTTTCGGCAACAACCAGGATCCCCGCTTCGGCGTCTACACCGGGGACGATGACGGTTACTACCATCGCCGTCACCGCTCGGATGATAACGATTGGCGTGACGACCGCGGCTGGCGCCGGGGCTGTTCGCCGGAGCGCGCGCTCGACAAGGCCGAGCGCATGGGCTTGCACCGTGTCCGCATCGTCGATGTCGGCCGCCGCACGGTCAAGGTTATGGGCCGCCAGTACGGCGATCGCGTCGTGGTGGTATTCGCCAATGTGCGCGGCTGCCCGATCATCTATCGCTAAGGAACACAAGCCGGCCCCGGCTTGAACGCCTAGCAGAGCCCCTTTCCGCCAGGGCGGAAGGGTGCGGCTCAAGAAGAACCCCGGAGGACTGGTCCTCCGGGTTTTTCATGCGCAGCAGGGGTCGGTCACAGCCGGCCGGACCTGCGTCCGGCCCCGCCGACGCAAGCCGGCCGGACCACGCTCACTTCAATTCGAAGGTGACGGTAACCTGCACGGCGTAAGCGTTCTCGCCCGCCTGCACCGGGACCGACGCGCCCGCGGCATCGAAGGCCTTGGCGTTGATCGGCATCGGCGGCGGCGCGATGTTCTGGTCGGTAATCTCCAGCACCCGGCCGATGCTGACACCGGCGGCCTCGGCCAGCGTCCTGGCCTTGGCCATGGCGTCGGCGACCGCCTTCTTGCGGGCCTCGGTGACAGCGGCGGACGGGTCTTCGTTGGAGAAGGCAATGCCGCCACCCTGGTTGACGCCGAGCGACACCGCCTTGTCGAGGATATCGCCGGTCTTGTCGATGTCGCGGATGCGCACCGAAAGCGTGTTGGTCACCTGGTAGGCGACAAGCTCGGCCTCCTGGCTGCCGTCCGGCTTGTTGGTGTAGTTGTAGCGCGGATTGATCTGGATGCCCGCCGTCTGCAGGTCGCGGTCCTTGATGCCGGCCGATTTCATCGCCGCGATCACCGCGGCCATGGCGTCGTTGTTGGCGTCGAGCGCGGCGCGCGCGGTCTTGGCCTCGCGCATGACGCTGAGCGTCAACAGCGCGAGATCGGGCGCTGCGGTCGCATGGCCTTCGCCCGACACGACGATGCGGGGCGCGGCTTGCGAATCGGCGGCGCCGGCCGCCGCCGGCAAGGCGATGGCGGCAGCAAGCGCCAGGGGCATGAGGGGCAAAAGACGTCTGGTCATGAAAATCTCCTCGGTCTGCGAACCAGTCGCATCTGGCAACTAGAGCGCGAATATGGGCTGATTTGGGCGATCGCTGCCAGCCCGCCCGGAAAGCCTTGTGCCGAGGAAGGAAAAACACTAAGCCAGCCGCGTGGGGCCTGTAGCTCAATGGTTAGAGCCGGCGGCTCATAACCGCTTGGTTGGGGGTTCGAGTCCCTCCGGGCCCACCATTGTTGTTACAAGGCATAGTTTTCCGCTCCGCGTCGCGTGCGGTGGACACTCACGCCGCGGCGGTCTTGCGGATCGACATGCCGCTCGATCAGCCCCTTTGTTTCCAGATCACGCAGCACCGGCGACACATTGGTGCGCTGCAGGCCGGTCGCGCCGGCGATCTGGCTGGGCGTGGCCGAGGCGTGCAGGACGAGGTGGCGCATCGCCATGACCTCCGACTGCGACAGCTGCACGGCGCGCTCGTCCGCGCGGTCGATGGCCCGAGCCGGCGGGCTGCATGACCTTGGCGTGCATGTGCTGCTCGCCGGTGCCTTCCTGCCGATCGCCGATTTCTTCATCGTCAACGTGGCGCTGCCGACGATCCAGGCCTCGCCCAAGGCGCCGGCGGCGCTCGATTTCGGCCACTGCTTGAGGGTTCGGCCTTCCTTGTTAGCCTGCGCCGGCCTTCCAGCATGTCGCGCATCGTGTCCAGCAGGGGTTATTCAAGGGAGTAATAAGGCCGCCCCTGACAATGAAATTAGACGGGCTTGCTATTTCCGGGAACAGTACGCGCACGAGATCGCGGCCCGGATGCAAGACTTCGGCAACGAGGAACTTGCGGAAGGGCTTCCTTCCATCCGCAGTGCCGCGCCAGAGCGCAGACAGAGGTTGGAAAATGGTCGCCCCCCGGCTAACGCTTGATCGCCTGTTCAACGACACCGACGCCCCTGTCCAGCCCGGGTCGAGCAATAGCGATGCCGTCAATCCCACCCGTCGCGCCTTTTTGGCTGGCGGCTGCCTTTGCCTTGCCTGCAGCTTTGCGGGGCCTGTGCTCGCTGATGCGCCCATGGCGAAAAGCCGGGCGCCCGGTTTCTATCGCCTGACGGTCGGCGACTTCGAGGTGACGGCGCTGTCCGACGGCACCAATATGCTGCCCGCCACGAAGTTGCTGCGAGGCGACCCGGCGCGGATCGAAGACGCTTTGAAGCGCGACTACCTCGGCGACGTCGTGGAGACCTCGCACAATTCCTTCCTCGTGAACACCGTAGCCAAGCTGGTCCTGATCGACGCCGGTGCGGGCTCGCTGCTGGGAGCAACTACGGGCCAGCTGGTGGGCAATCTGCGCGCGTCGGGGTATCGACCAGAGCAGGTAGACGAGCTTTACCTCACGCATCTGCACACGGATCATGTCGGTGGTCTTATGGCCGGCAACGATCGGGTCTTTCCCAATGCAATCGTGCGTGTCGACAAACGGGACACGGACTTCTGGCTTAGCGAGGCAAGCCTGCGCGCTGCTCCGGCAGAGGCGAGGCGGTTTTTTGAAGCCGCGGTCGCATCGATCACGCCCTATATGCGAGCCGGCAAGCTCGCCGTCTTCGAAGGCGACACCGACCTCGTGCCCGGCGTGCGCGCCCAGGCAGCCTACGGGCACACTCCCGGGCACACCATGTACGTGGTCGAGAGCGGGTGCGAGAAGGTCGTGCTGTGGGGCGACGTCGTGCATGTCGCTGCCGTGCAATTCAAAGATCCCTCCGTCACCATCGGGTACGATGGGGACGCTTCGGAGGCCGAAAACGTGCACAGGCTGGCTTTCGCGGATGCGGCAAAGAACGGCTACATCGTCGGCGGCGCGCACATATCGTTTCCCGGCCTGGGTCGCGTGCGCCACGACGCCGAGAATGTCTACACCTATGTGCCCTTGAACTACGGCTAGACGTTTGCCGGGAGCACAGTCGCGCGTAAGTCGTTCCGCTTCGCAAGGCAGGCTACACCTGCCCAGCGGAGGCTTCTTTTCCACTCGGCGGGACACCCAAGGGTGATCCGCAAACGTCTGCTACCAGTGCCCGAAACCATTGGTGGGCGGGGTGGGTGTGCAGTCGTTCGTGCCAGATCAGCTTGTAGAGCAGTTTCTCCGTCTCGAACGGCAGGTCTCGCACCACCAACCGGGGCTCATCAGTGACGGCGCGCCAGGGCCCGCTGAAAAAGCCAAGCGGCACGCAGGTGAGAAGGTCACTGCGCGAGACGATCCTCAGCGCGTCGGAAAAATGATTGACCACGGCAGCGATCGTCCTTGTGCGCCCCGTCAGGCTGAGCCAGCCATCCACCAATCCCAGCCCCAGGCCTGATGGGGTCACCAGAACATGCGCCGCAGCGGTGAACTGGTCCAGGGTCAGGCCCTGGGCCAGATCGTGCCCGCTGCGCATGACGCAGACATAGCGATCCGTCCGCAGACTTTGCACATGCACTTCTCTCGGCAGCGAGGCAAACATGCCTACCGCGCAGTCGAGCGTGCCGCGATCGATTGCGTCCAGCGAGGCCTCATGGGTATGGATGGCGAAAGAAACGCGGGCGCGTGGGGACGCTGCCTGTAACCTCAGTGCGATCGCGCTGACCGCTTCCATCGCCAGACTGTCTGTGATCGCGATCCGGAAACTGGTCGCGCCCGATGCGGGATCGAAGTCGTCGGGCGCGAAGGAGGCACGGATTGCCGTAAGCGAACGATGAAGTTCAGGCCACATCGCGACCATGCGTGAAGTAGGTTCGACCCCGGACGCGGTCTTGAGAAAGAGCTGGTCCTTGGTCAGCTTGCGGGCGCGCCGCAGGGCATTGCTGACCGCAGGTTGACTCATCGCCAGGCTCGAGGCCGCGCGCGTTACATTTCTTTCCAGCATGATGGCTTCAAGGACTGCGATCAGGTTCAGATCGAGGCGCACGTTATTCACCTGGGAAATGATGCTCGTGTCTAAATCTAAATTGGACGCGCCGAACCGGACAGGCAATCCTGTTTCGAACGAGCAGCCGAACACATGCGAGTGAATACGTGAACCTCGCAGCCGGTGGTAAAAGCTCCGTACAAAACAGAGGACACGTCATGAATGATCTCGCTTTCGCGGACGTATTGCCGAAGCTCACCGGCAAGATCAGCGCCGAGCGCATCCGATTGATGCGAACGCCGCGGCCGTCGAAGGAATTGATCGACGGCTTCAAGCGGATCGGCGACGCCACGAGCGTCATTTCGGATATTATGGATGAGCTTGGCATCACCGGTGTCGTCGGCGCATCGACGCTGAAGCCGACCTTGCCCTCGGCTTCGATTGTCGGTCCGGCGCTCACGGTGCGCAACATCCTGCAGCGCGAGCATGTCTACGAGACGGCGAGAAACCACGTCAATCGCATGGCGGAGTTCGAAGCTCACAACCTGGCGCTGCCGGGCGACGTGATCGTCATAGACGGCGTCGCCGGCGTTTCCAACATGGGCGGGATTTCGGCCCAGACGGGAAAGAGGCAGGGGGAAGCCGGAGCAATCGTCTTCGGAGGGATTCGCGACCTCGGGCATTCGCGCCGGGTCGGATATCCGCTTTGGGCCACGGAGGTCACGCCGGCGACGGGCAAATGGCGTATCGAAACCGTGGAGATCAATGGCGACATCCAGATCGCCGGCATAAGGGTAGGGGCGGGCGACATCGTGGTCGCCGACGAAACCGGTGTCTGCTTCATCCCGATCGCGCGAGCCGCCGAGGTTCTCGCGAAAGCGTTGAAGAAGTCGGCGTTCGAAGAGGCAAAGTGCGAGGCGATCGACTCCGGCGTCGCCGTAGCGGACCTGCCCAGCAATGCGTAACGCGACAAGAAATTCATCGCGAAAACTGCGCGTCGCCATCATCAACGATTACCAGGACGTGGTTCGCACGCTGGATTGCTTTTCCAAGCTGGAGGGCCATGACGTCAGCATCTGGACCGACATCGTCGCGGATATCGACGTCCTGGCGGACCGGCTGTCCGATGCGGATGTGCTGGTACTGATGCGCGAGCGAACCCGGGTCGGTGAAGACCTGCTCTGCCGCCTGCCCAACCTGAAGCTCATCAGCCAGAACGGCCACATTCCCCACATCGATCTGGGCGCCTGCGACAGGCACGGCGTCATCGTTTCCTCCGCGGTCACAGCGCGCCCGTCCTATTCCACGGTTGAACTTACCTGGGGGTTGATCATCGCAGCGATGCGCAACATCCCGTTTGAAACCGCATCGCTGCGCCAGGGCCACTGGCAGACGACCATCGGGCTTGGTCTGAGGGGCCGTGTTCTCGGCATCTACGGTTTCGGCAGATTGGGCTCGATGGTCGCGCAGATCGGCAGGGCCTTCGGCATGGAGGTGCTGGTTTGGGGCCGCCAAGGCTCGCTTGCCCGCGCCCAGTCCGAGGGCTTCAAAACCGCTTCCGACAGGGCCACGTTGTTCAGGCTGTCGGATGTTCTCAGTTTGCACCTGCGGCTGACTGCCGAGACCGCCGGTGCGATCGGTCCTGATGACCTGGCCCTGATGAAGCCGACCGCATTGCTGGTGAACACCAGCCGCGCCGAATTGATTCAACCCGGAGCGCTGGTGGCGGCGCTGAAGAGCGGCAGCCCCGGAAAGGCCGCCATCGACGTCTTCGAACGCGAGCCGCTTACCGATGCGGCCGATGCCCTGCTCGGGCTTCCCAATGCGCTGTGCACGCCGCACCTCGGCTACGTTGAACGGGACAATTACGAATTCGCCTACGGCAACGCGTTTGACCAGATCGTCGCGTTCGCCGAGGGGAACCCGATCAACGTCCATAGTGTCCATGACCTGAGACAGGATCACTGAAATGAACCTCGAACTCGACGACAAGGTCGTCCTGATAACCGGCGGCAGCAAGGGAATAGGGCTGGCTTGCGCGCGCGCCTTCGCGAGGGAAGGTGCCCGCGTGGTGATCGTATCGCGCAGCCAGCAGAACCTGGACGCCGCAAAGGCGAAGCTTGCTGCCGATGGCCTGTCGGCGGCGAGTTTCGCCGCCGATCTGTCGGACGGGCTTGCCGCGAAGCAAATGGTCGCCATCGTCGAGGACCAGGTGGGCCCGATTGCGTCACTGGTCAATTCGGCTGGAGGCGCCAGGCGAGTTCCTCCCGACGAGCTGACGCCAGACAAGTGGCGCATTGCGATGGACGCCAAATTCTTCACCTACATGAACGTCATGGACTATGTCCTGCCTCTGATGGTGCAAAGGCAGGCCGGCACAGTCGTCAACATCGTCGGCACGGGCGGCAAAGTCGCCTCACCCATGCATCTGCCCGGCGGAGCCGCCAACGCAGCACTGATGCTCGCCTCGGCGGGGCTCGCGGCTGCCTGGGGGCCGGCGGGCGTGAGGGTCAACGTGCTCAATCCCGCCGCTACCATGACCGAACGTCTGCAATTGTCGCTCGAAGTGGAATCCAGGATGACCGGCAAGACGCCGGAAGAGCTGCTGCGGCTCAATGAGCAGCGGATACCGCTGCGGCGCTACGCACGGGCCGAAGAAGTGGCCGACGCCGCGCTTTTTCTCGCCAGCGCAAGATCCTCATACGTGACCGGCGCTTCGCTGACCATGGACGGAGGCCTCACACCATTGGTCGTTTAGCGGGCCGTCGCGAGGAAACTACGGGAGGAAGAAATGTTCACTTGGTACAAAGAGTTGACGGAGCGAGAGCGGAACACCTTCTGGGGCTGTTTTGCCGGCTGGGCCGTCGATGCGATGGATGCACAGCTCTTCAGCTTCGTGCTGCCAATTCTCATCGCGGCCTGGGGAATGTCGACGGCACAGGCTGGCTATCTGGCAACGGCAACGTTGCTCTCCGCGGCAATTGGAGGATGGGCCTGCGGCTACCTCGCTGACCGCTTTGGCCGGGCCCGCATCATGCAGCTCACGATCCTGTGGTTCTGCAGCTTCACCTTCCTTGCTGGTTTCGCGCAGGATTTTCAGCAGCTGATGTTCCTGCGCATCCTGCAGGGGCTGGGCTTCGGCGGCGAGTGGGCCGCCGGCGCGGTTCTCATGGGCGAGATCATCCGCGCCGAGCATCGCGGCAAGGCCGTCGGAACGGTCCAGAGCGGCTTCGGCGTTGGATGGAGCGCGGCCGCCATATTGGCAGGATTGGTCCTGGCGTATTTTCCCCAGGACTATGGATGGCGTGTTCTGTTGATGATTGGCGTCCTTCCTGGCCTTCTGGTTCTCTATCTGCGCCGTAAGCTCGAGGAGCCGGAGATCTTCGTCAGAACGCGCGAGCTCGTCGAGAAGACCGGAAATCGTCCGGGATTGGGCGCGATCTTCCAGCCGGAAACATTGCCGACAACGGTGCTCTCGTCGTTGCTTGCATTCGGCGTGATTGGTGTCGGTGGCGCGATCGTCAACTGGCTGCCGACCTTCATGAAGACGGTGCGCGAGCTGTCGCCGGGCGCCTCGGGATATTATGTCTTCGTGGTGACCGGCGGTTCGTTCTTCGGATTCCTGGCGAGCGCATATCTGGCCGATCGCCTGGGCCGGCGGCGGACGTTCCAGCTGTTTCTGCTGTGCTCCTGGTCGATCACCATCGCCTATATGTTCCTGCCGCTCTCGGGTTGGCCGCTGATTGTCCTCGGCGCGCCGTTCGGCTTCTTCACGATCGGAAACTATGCTGCGCTGGGGCCATTCTTCACCGAGCTTTTCCCCTCCGCCATTCGCGCGAGCGGTCAGAGCTTCGCCTATAATTTCGGTAAGGCGGCCGGCGCGGCGGCTGTGTCGATGATCGGGATACTGGCGCAGCATATAGGCCTGGCGGAGGCCATCGGCCTGGTCGCACTGCTGGGCTACAGCATCGCGTTTGCCGCAACCCTCATGCTGCCTGAGACGCGCGGAGTTCAACTGACCTCCAGCTATGAGCCTTCCGCGCTGCGTTCCGATATCGGTGCCGCTTCGCCGCAGGGCCAGACCCCGGCCTTGCGCGCGAGACGATAGCCGTGCGGATGCACACGCGGGCGCCGGGATCGCAAGATACCAATCGTTTCATCGAACACACCTCGCGAGGTCAGCAAAGCGATGCGCAAGAGCATATCGGTAAAGGGACTGAGCCACCGGCATCCAGTTCCCAATGCCTGCCGGATCGGCAGCATGGTGTTTTCGGGAGCGGTTCATGCCGTGAACCCGATCACGCACGATTTGCCGTCCGAAATGGCGGATCAGTCGGCCAACCTATTTGCCAACATGCGTGCCATCATCGAGGCCGCCGGCGGCAGCGTGGAGAACATCGTCAAGGTGGACATCTATCTCCGCGACAGCGGCGACCGGAATGCCGTGAACGAAGAATGGCTGCGAATGTTTCCCAATCCCGAGTCACGGCCGGCACGACATGTTCAACCGCTGCCGCCAGACAGTCCGTTCCTGGTGCAATCAGAATTCATCGCAGTTATCAAGGAAACTTCTTGATCTCGGCACAAGAGCCTGGGGGCTAAATGTCGTGCCGGCGGACCGGGTCTCGCACCGGCTTGTCGCTGACGTTTGGCCGCGTCGCGGTGAGGCCAGCTTCAATAGTCTTGAGAAGCGCGACCGCGGCGTCGAGACCGGCGGTATCGCCTCCGGCGGCGGCGGAGACGGCGGAGCCCCATTCCTTGCGCACCAAGGCATAGTTTTCCGCTCCGCGCCGCGTGCGGTGGACACTCACGCCGCGGCGGTCTTGCGGATCGACATGCCGCTCGATCAGCCCCTTTGTTTCCAGATCTCGCAGCACCGGCGACACATTGGTGCGCTGCAGGCCGGTCGCGGCCGCGATCTGGCTGGGCGTGGCCGAGGCGTGCAGGACGAGGTGGCGCATCACCATGCCCTCCGACTGCGACAGCTGCACGGCGCGCTCGTCGCTGTAGCCCCGGAACTGGATCTCACGCGCAACGATCAGGATGAGGTCGGCCAGGTCGGCCCAGCGGACCGTCAAGGGGCGAGCTTTGCGGGCGGTAGAATCGTCTTTGGTCATGGAAGTGGAGTTTACAGACCGCGCGCGAATATGTATATAACCATAATGATTATATAAACATAACTATCGTCATATAAGTATATGGAGACTCCCGTGACCCATCCGACATCTGCCGGTCCTGTCCGGCATTCCGCGCGGTCGATGGCCCGCGCCGGCGGGCTGCATGACCTTGGCGTGCATGTGCTCCTCGCCGGCGCCTTCCTGCCGATCGCCGATTTCTTCATCGTCAATGTGGCGCTGCCGACGATCCAGGCCTCGCTCAAGGCGACGCCGGCGGCGCTTGAGCTGGTGGTGTCGGTGTATGGCGTGGCCTATGCGGCGATGCTGGTGCTGGGCGGCCGGCTCGGCGACCGTTTCGGCCGCCACAGAGTGTTTCTCGCAGGGCTTGCCGGCTTTATCCTGGCGTCGCTCGCCTGCGGCTTGGCGCCGACCATCAATGCGCTGATCGCGGCCCGGCTGCTCCAGGGCGCGACGGCGGCGATGCTGGTGCCGCAGGTGCTGGCGACCTTCCAGGCGACCTTGCCGGGAGAGCGCAAGACAAGGGCGATCGCGCTTTACGGCGCGACCTCGGGCATTGCCGCGATTGTCGGCCAGCTCGCCGGCGGGCTGCTGGTCAGCGCCGACCTGTTCGGCACCTCCTGGCGGCCGATCTTTCTCGTCAACATCCCGCTCGGCATCATCGTCTTCTTCGCTTCCCGGCTGGTCGTGCCGGCCAACCGCTCGCCGCATCCGGCCGGCATCGACCTGCCCGGCACCGTGCTGTTCGCGGCGACGTTGACGGCCCTGCTGGTGCCGCTGACCGAAGGCCATTCGCTCGGCTGGCCGGCTTGGACCAAGGCGATGCTGGCCGCCGCCGTGATGCTCGCAATGCTCACCGCCATGATCGAGAAGGCCACGGAAGCGCGGGGCGTGGTGCCGCTTCTGCCGCCCTCGCTGCTCAGCCTGCCCTCGATGGCGCGCGGGCTTGCCATGGTCACCGTGTTCAGCGTCGGCTTTGGCGCCTTCATGTTCGTCTTCGCGCTCACCGTCCAGAACGGGCTCGGCGCCAACGCGCTGCAAAGCGGATTGGCCATCCTGCCGATGGCAATCATGTTCTTCATAGGCTCGGTGGTTAGCCCGCGCGTGATCGGGCGCTTCGGCCGCGCCGCGCTGGCGGCGGGCGGCATCGTCCAGGCGCTCGGCCTGGGATTGCTGATCGGCATCACGCTAGCCGGCTGGCCGAGGGTCAGCCTGGTTGAACTGGCGCCGGCCCTGGTGCTGATCGGCGCCGGCCAGTCGATGCTGTTTTCAGGCCTGTTCCGCGCCGTTCTGGGCGACGTTCCCTCCCATCTTGCCGGCGTCGGCAGCGGTGTGCTGATCACGCTGCAGCAGTCCGGCCTGGCGCTCGGCGTCGCGACGCTCGGCACGCTCTATCTGGCGTTGGAACCAACGGGCATCGCGCAGGCCTTCGCCACCGTCATCGCCAGCCAGCTTCTGATCATTGTTGCGCTGGTGCTGTGCATCGGGCTGCTGCCTCGGTTCAACAAGCACCAAGGACATGCTCAGCCAGTGGAGCTGTGACCCTAAAACAGCGTCGAAGCCGCTACCGTCCGCTCAGGCTGCAGGGCAATCGGTGGTCGTCGATTCCTTGCTGCTTCTCCAGGCGCGGCTGAAGCGGTCGACTCTGAAATCGTCCAGCGGCGTTTCGCAACGGCCGGTCGTGATGAGTTCGGCCATGGCGTCGCCGACGCCCGGACCGAGTTGGAAGCCGTGTCCGCAGAAGCCGAAGGCGTGGAACAGGCCCGGCGTCGTCGCCGAGCATCCCATGACCGGCAGCATATCCCGCACATAGCCCTCGCAGCCGGACCAGGTGCGGATGACCGCGACCTTTGCGATTGCCGGCAGTAGCCGTGCGACGGCGCGCAACTGTAACGGCAGGCGCATGGGGTCGGCTTTTGCATGGCCGGGTTCGAGGTCCACCGGCGCCCTTTCGGCCGCGCCGCCGAAGACGATGTTGCCGCGCTCGACCTGGCGCAGATAGGCGCCGTACTCCTTGTCGCGGGTCCAGATGCCGACTACGGGGAGAATTCTGTGCGGCAGCGGCTCGGTCACGCCCATCTGCGGGCCGCGGGCGTCGAGCGGGACCTCTTCGCCGAACTGCGCGGCGATGCGCGCGCCCCAGGCGCCGGCGGCATTCAGCAAACACTCGGCGGCGAACGCCCCTTTTGAACTGGCGACGACGAAGCCGGAGCCATTGCTGCTGATCCTCTCGACCTCGGCTTCCTCGATGATTTCCGCGCCCAGCCCGCGGGCTGCCTCGGCAAAGGCTGGCGCGATCAGCCGCGGATTGCCACTGCCGTCCCGCGGCGAGAACGACGCCGCGATCGCGTCGTGGCCGAGGCCGGGAAAGCGGGCACGGATCTGGCGCGGGGTCAGTTCCTCCAGATCGAGCCCCCAGGGCCGCGCGGCTTGAGCATAGGCCCGCATGTCGGCGAGACCGCCCTTATCGAAGATCAGCCGGAGGTGTCCGGTGGCGCGGAACTCCACGTCACGGCCAAGCATCCTATCGGCCTCGCCCCAGAGCCTGAGCGAGCGGTGGGCCAGCGGCAGCTGGGACAGATGGCGCCCGCTGCGGCGGATGTTGCCGAAGGAGGCGACGGTTGCCCCGGTGCCGATTCGGTTGCGCTCGATCAGCGTCACGCGCGCGCCGCGCCTGGCCAGGAAATAGGCCGAAGCCGTCCCCATCAGGCCGCCGCCCAGCACGATCACATCCATAGCGGCCCCTTGCAAACAGTGCCCGAATTCTGACGGATCTTGTCGGCGCCGCGCCGATGCGTCAAAGATGGGTTTGGACGCAAACCATAAGCTTGACCTATGGAGTGGCAATGCGGGCGCGGCAGCTCGAAGTGTTCATCGCAGTCATGCGCGCCGGCACCGTGACCGCCGCGGCGCGGATGCTGAACATCTCCCAGCCTGCGCTCAGCCAGATCCTGCTCCACACCGAGGACGAACTTGGCTTCACGCTGTTCGAGCGCGTCAAGGGACGGCTGCGGCCGACGCCGGACGCGCTTGAGATTTTCGCCGATGCCGAAAGGCTGTCGGCGGGGCTGGAGGGCCTGCGGCGCAAGACCACCGACCTGCGCCTGGGTCGGGCTGGCCTCGTACGTGTCGCGGCCTCGCCGCCGCCGGCCATGGCGATATTGCCGCGCGCTTTCACCAGTTTCGGCGCGCAGCATCCAGGCATTCTGCTGCGTTCCCACATGGCGCCGATCGCAGCCATCGTCGACATGCTGCGCGCCGGCGACGCCAGCCTGGGCGTCGCCTTGGACGACCGCCTGCCTCCCGATATCGAGGCGGAGGTGATCGGCAGTGTAGGCTTCGCCTGCCTGCTGCCGGCCGGGCATCCGTTGGCCAGGAAAACCGAGTTGACGCTCGCCGATCTTGCCGGAGAGGAGCTGATATCCTATCGCGGAAACACCCGTCCGGCAGACGAACTCGCCCACGCATCCCGCGCGCAGGGCGTGGCGCTTTCGCCCTCGCTCGAGATCGACGTCTCCATCTCCGCCGTCGGCTTCGTCCAGGCTGGTCTCGGCATCGCACTCGTCGACGCCCTGCTGCCTTGGCAGCAGTTTGCCGGGCTTGCCGTCAGGCCGCTGGCGGCGGGGCCGGAATTTCCGATCGCGCTGCTCACCTCGCGCACACGCGCCCTTGCACGGGCCGATGAGATGATGCGCGACCAGATCCGCGCCGCTTGCTCCGCCGTTCTGGGCGGCGGCAGGGCAAAGGCATAAGCAAGCCTTATATGTTTGCCCATCTTCCATCTTGGACCCGGACCGGCCAGCCGTGCCAGCTTTCTGCAGGCAGACAGGAAGGGACGAACCATGGATGGGGTCATCATTGGGGATGAGGCGCAAGGCGGAGCCGACTGGAAGGTCGGCGTCGATATCGGCGGGACATTCATCGATTTCTGCGCGCTCGAAGCAAACTCCGGACGCGTCGCCTCGCTGAAAGTGCTGACGACGCCGGAGGACCCGGGCGCCGAGCTGATGACGGGTCTCACCCTTCTGGGCGAACGCGAAGGTTTCGATCCGACCCATATGACGCGCTTCGTGCACGGCACGACTGTCGGCATCAACACCATCATCCAGCGCAAGGGCGCGCCACTGGCGCTGTTCACCAATGCCGGCTTCGAGGACGTCATCGAGCTGGCGCGGCTTCGCATGCCGGACATGTATTCGCTGTTCTGCGCGCGGCCGGATCCGCTGATCCCGCGCGACATGGTGTTCGGCATTCCGGCCCGCATGCGTGCCGATGGAAGCGAATCCGAGGCACCGGACATGGCGGCGGTGGAGCGTGCGGTGACGGCGGCAAAAGCGAACGGGGCGCAGGGGATTATCGTGTCCTTCCTCCATGCCTGGCGCAACTCCGCGCAGGAAGCCTCGGTGAAGGCGGCGATCACCCGTCTTGCGTTCGACCTGTTCGTCTTCACCTCGGCCGAGGTTTGGCCGGTCATCCGCGAATATGAGCGCAGCTCGACCGCCATCCTCAACGGCTATGTTCATCCACGCGTCTCTGGCTACCTGACGGCGCTGGAAGAGCGGCTGAAGCGTCGTGGCGTGCCGGCCCGGCCGATGCTGACCAAGTCGAATGGCGGGCTCATGAACGCCGCCGAAGGCAAGCGCGCCTGCGTCAACATGCTTTTGTCGGGAACGGCCTCAGGCGTCATCGGCGCCTCGTGGCTGGCGCGCCAGGGGGCGAAGACAAGGTGCTGACCCTCGACATCGGCGGCACCTCGGCCGACTTCGCGCTGATCATCGGCGGCGAGGCGCAGTTCGGCACCGGCGAGCTGATCGGCGAATTTCCGCTCCACATCCCCTCCGTGTCGGTGAGCTCGATCGGCGTCGGCGGCGGCTCGATCGCCAGCGTCGATGCGCAGGGCGTGCTGCGCGTCGGACCGGAATCGGCGGGTTCGACGCCGGGGCCGGCATGCTACGGCCGTGGCGGCACGCAGGCGACGGTCACGGACGCCATGGTGGTGTGCGGATGGCTCGGTCACAGCGAGATGGCCTATGGCCAGCTCCGGATCGATACCGGGCTGGCGCATAGCGCGGTCGGCGAGCTTGCCGCCCGGCTCGGCCGCCCGGTCGAGCAGACCGCGCAGGCGATCCTCGACATCGCGGTGTCGGAGATGTTCGTCGAGGTCGAAAAGCTGGCCTCGCGCGCCGGCGTCGACCTGCGAGAATTCACGCTCATGCCCTTCGGCGGCGGCGGCCCGATGCTCGGCGCCTTCCTTGCCCGCGAACTCGGCATGAAACGTGTCATGGCGCCGCGCCGCCCCGGCGTGGTGTCGGCGCTGGGCGGGCTGGTGGCGGACCTGCGCGGGGATTTCATACGCACCATCTTCAGCCCGCTGACGGCTGCGTCGCTCCCCGAGATTCGCGAGGCCTTCGATGCTCTCGCGCAAGAGGGGCGTGACTGGCTCGCGGCGCAGGGGCACGACGCGGCGGCTGAGCTCACTCTCTCCTGCGACATGCGCTATCTCGGCCAGAGCTATGAGATCGAGGTCGTCCTTTCACCGCAATGGCTGGCGGGCGCCAACCCGGAGGCAATCAAGCAGGCCTTCCACCGCACTCATGAGCAGCTCTACGATTTTCACGACCCCGTGGGCGAGATCGAGCTTGTGAACGTGCGGCTGTCCGCCATAGGCGCGGGGCCGAAACTCTCCTTCCCGGAGACAGACGAGATCGGCGCCGCCGCCATCCCGGCGCGCCGGCTCCCTGTCTACACCGGCGTGAGCGTCGAGACCGTCGACCTCCACCAGCGGCAGACCCTGGTGCCGGGCAGCACCTTCCGAGGGCCTGCCGTGGTCGTGCAGGAAGACACCACCTTCGCCATTCCCGCGGGAGCGCAGGCGCGCGTCGACCGCCACCTCAACCTTCTGCTGACCTTCGCGGAGTGACGCCATGTTTGACCGGACAAACCTTCAGGTTCTGGCGAACCACGCCCGCGCGGCCGCCGAAAACATGGCCCACACGCTGCACCGCACCGCGCACTCCGCCTTCGTCAAGGAGACGCAGGATTTCACCGTGATGCTGATGGACTGTGCGGGGGCGACCTTCGCCGTGCCGATGGAACTCGGCGCCACGTGGTATCCCGGACTTTCCTACCACCGCGCGATCGCGATGGTCGACGACTACCGACCTGGAGACGTCGCCTTCACCAACGATCCCTATTCGGGCCATGTCGCCACGCACGCACCCGACACGCATCTGTGGAAGCCGGTCTTCGTCGACGGCGAGATCGTCGCCTGGACCGGAGGTCACATCCACAACACCGACATGGGCGGGGCGGTGCCGGCTTCGCTCAGCCGGGCGCTGACCGAGATCCATCAGGAAGGCATCCGCTTCCCGCCGATGAAACTGGTGCGGGAGGGCGTCTTCGACGAGACGATCCTGCGCATCATGAGCACCAATGTGCGCAAGCCCGACCTCAACATCGGCGACATCAAGGCGCTTGTCGGCGCGCTCAACACCGGCGAGCGCAAGATCCAGGCAATGGTGCGGAAGTTCGGCAAGGCCGGCTTCATCGAAGGGGTTGCCGCGCTTCTCGATCATGCCGAGGCGCAGGCGCGCGACGTGCTGCGCGCCATGCCCGACGGCACCTGGGAATTCGCCGATTACGCCGACGAGGATTCGGTCGAGGCCAATCCCTGCCGGCTGAAGCTGACGCTGACGATCAAGGGCGACGAGGCGGTGCTCGACTTCACCGGCTCCGATCCGCAGTTGGGCTCCTCGCTCAACGTGCCTTCAGGTGGCGACCCGCGCCACACCATGCTGCTGGTCGGCGTCTACTACGTGCTCTACACGCTCAACCCGAAGATCCTGCTCAACACCGGCCTTACCCGGCCGTTCACCTGCATCACTCCCGAGGGATCGGTGCTGAACCCGGTCCACCCCGCAGCCGTCGGCATGCGCTCGCTCACCTGCGCCCGACTGCGCTCGGTCATCTTCGGCGCCTTCTCGCAAGCAGTGCCCGAGCGCCTGCCCGCGGCGCCGGCCGGCAACAACTGCATCGTCAACGTCATGACTGTCGACGAGCGCAGCAGCCGGACGGTCATCGCCGCGGTTAACCCGGTGGTCGGTGGCGGCGGTGCGATGCCGCATCGCGATGGGACCAACGGATCGGGCGCCGATGCCGCCTATCTCAAGAACACGCCGATCGAAATCACCGAGACCGAGACCCCGGTCGAATTCGTGAAATACGGGCTCGCCAGGGACAGCGGCGGGGCGGGCCGCTGGCGCGGCGGGCTGGCGACCGAGATGGCCTTCCGCGTCTTCGCGCCCGACTCCAGGATCACGGCGCGCAACCGCGACCGCAGTTTTTTCCGTCCCTGGGGCGTGCTCGGCGGTAAGGCGGCCGGCCTGTCGGACATGGTCGTCAATCCGGGGACCGAGCACGAGCGGCGGCTGGGCAACATCGACACCGCGGTGCTGCAGCCCGGCGACCTGCTCGATATCCGCTCCGCCGGAGGCGGCGGGCGCGGCGATCCGCATCTGCGCGAACCCTGGCGGGTCGCACAGGACGTTCGGCGCGGCTATGTTTCGGAGGCATCGGCGGAGCGCGACTATGGCGTCGTCCTACGCGACGGCGAGGTCGACGAGCAGGCGACGGAAAGGCTACGCGCGCGGCACAAGCCGTCCGCTGGCCATTTCCATTTCGGTCCAGAGCGCGACGGCTACGAAGCGCAATGGACCCCTGCGGCATACGACCGGCTCACCGCCATACTGAGGGACCTGCCGATCCACTGGCGGTTCTTCGCCAAGACCGAGATCTTCCGCCGCATGAGAGGGCGCTCCGGGCCGGAGGGCGTGCAGGCGGCCTTCGATGCGGCGTGCGAACGGTTCCCCGAACTGCCGCGTCCTCGCCCGGTGCGAGAGGCCGCTGAATGATCAGCGCCGGCCGCATCGTCCGGCTGGCCGAGCGCGACCGGGTAGAGGTGAATTTCTTCCTCGATGGCGAGATGCGCAGCGCGCTGGCCGGCGATACGCTGCTGACCGCCATGCTGGCGTCGGGACAAGCCTTACGAAAGTCCGAGTTCGGGCCTGAACCCCGCGCGGGCTTCTGCCTGATGGGAGCCTGCCAGGATTGTTGGGTCTGGCAGGAAGAGGGGCCGCGCCTGCGCGCGTGCACAACCCCTATCGATGAGGGCATGCGGCTGCGCACGACGCCGCCGGAGAGCTGGCCGTGAGTGACGCTTCATCGCCGAAGATCGTGATCGTCGGCGCCGGTCCGGCTGGCATAAGGGCCGCGGCGGTGCTGGTCGAGGCCGGGCTGCACCCGATGGTGATCGACGAAGGCAATCGCGCCGGCGGTCAGATCTATCGTCGCCCACCGGACGGATTCGTCCGCACGCCGGGGCAGCTCTATGGCTCGGAGGCGGCGAAGGCGCGCTCGCTGCATGAACTGTTCGACCGGTTGGCCAAGGAGGGGCGCCTTACCCATTGCGCAGCGAGTTCGGTCATCGCCGCGCAGGAGGGACGGCTGCACGTGCTGGGGGAGGACGGCGTGCAGCTAGTCAACTATGACCGCCTGATCCTTGCCACCGGCGCATCCGATCGCGTCGCCCCGGTCCCCGGCTGGCAGAGCGCCGGTGTCTACAGCCTCGGCGCGGCGCAGATCGCGCTCAAGGCGCAGGGCGTGGCGCTTGGGCGGCGGATCGTCCTGATGGGATCGGGGCCTTTGCTGACGCTGGTCGGCGCCCAACTCGTCAAGGCTGGAGCGGATGTGGTGGCGGTGCTGGATACATCATCCTGGCGCCAGCAGATGCGGGGATTCCGGGGGCTCGCCGCCCGGCCGCTGGTCGCGCTGCGCGGCCTGGCGCTGCGGGCGAGGCTCGGCGACCGTTACCATGCGGGCGTGACCCTCGAGCTGATCGAGGTCGACGAACAAGGTGTCACCGCGATGCGCTGGCGCGACACCGGCGGCCGCGAACGCGTCACCCCGTGCGACATGATCGGCATGGGTTGGCACTTGCGGGCGGAGACGCATCTCGCGGACCTTGCGGGATGCGCCTTCGCCTATGACGAACAGTGGCGGCAATGGCTGCCGAAGACCGACGAGATGGGTCGCGCCGGGAATGGCGTCTACCTTGCGGGCGATGGGGTTCGGCTCCTGGGGGCGGACGGCGCGGAGATTGCCGGGCGCCTTGCGGCGGTGGCGTGCCTTGCCGATCTCGGGCAATCGGCGCCGTCAGCCAACGCCGATCTGCGCAAGCTCGCGCGGCTCGAGCGCTTCGCGCGCGGTCTGGCCCGCGCCTTTCCCTGGCCGGAGGCAATGGCGCGGGTGTTCCCTGACGACGCGATTGTTTGCCGCTGCGAGAACGTGACTGCAGGAGACATACGCCAGGGCGTGGGTTTCGGCGGCGGTGAGGCCAACAGGGTGAAATCGCTGTCGCGCGTTGGCATGGGGCGCTGCCAGGGGCGCTACTGCCAGTTGGCTGCCGTCGAGCTTGTTGCGGCACAGGCCGGCTGCACGCCCGGCGCCGTCGGCCGGTTTCGCGGACAGGCGCCTGTCCGACCGGCGCCTATTGGCGCTCTTCTGCGGAACGGCTGACGCAATTGGGGATGCCGCGCATTGATGAGGGGTCAAATCCTAGAAATCGGCAACCTTGCCCCAGGCCGAGGCTTCGAAGCGGCGCGGATGGTAGGATGTAGGATCGACGATCGGTTCCGACCCGGTCACCAGATCGGCGACGAGATGACCGGCGCCGGGCCCGATGCCAAAACCGTGTCCCGAAAATCCGGCGGCGAGGAAGAAGCCCGCAATGCTATCGATCTCGCCGATGGCGGGCACGCCGTCCGGCGTGCTGTCGATGTAGCCGGCCCAGGCAGCGCTGATCTTCGTCTTTCTGAGGTCGGGCAGAAGTTCAAGCGCACGGGCATGGGTCAGACGGATGGTGGCCCGGTCCGGAGCCGGATCGAGGATGCGCATGCGCTCCATCGGCGTCGGCTGGTCGAGCCGCCAGCGCTGCAGCGTTTCGTGCCCCGAGCGCACACCTTGCAGTCCGCCAGGCGCGAGGCTGCGCCACCGTTTCAGAAACATGGGCAGGAACTGCGACGAGAAGCGCAACTGCTGCGGCGTCACGTCGACGCGACCGCGCCCGCTGATGGCAAGCGTGTAGCCGCCGTCGCCGCGACGCGTGGCCGAGATCCTCGCCGTGTGCAGCGCATCCGGCAGGCCTTCGGCGCCGGGCGAGACGGACAGGATGGAGGAACGGATCGACGCCTGCGGAAAGCGGAAACCGAACTGCCGGCAAAAGGACGACGCCCAGGCGCCGCCGGCCATGACCGCCACTTTCGTGCGGATCGTTCCGCTCTCGGTGACCACGCCGCTCAGGCGTCCGCCCTCGGTCTCGATGCCTCGCGCGGCGCAATTCTGGTGCACGCTGCCGCCGAGCTTGAGGATGGCGCGGGCGACCGCGGGCGCGGCCCGCGACGGGTCGGCGGTGCCGTCGCTCGGCGAGAAAACGCCGCCCTTCCAGGTCCGGCCCGTGGCGCCGCCCCGCTCGCTGGCCTCGGCGCTGTCGAGCATATGGGTGGTCACGCCGGCCGTCCTGGCGAAATCGCGCCAGCGCGCCCAGCCGGCCAGTTCCGCCTCGTCATTGCTGAGATAAAGCAGGCCGCAGCGGCGAAAGCCGGTGTCTTCGCCGGTCGCCGCCGCGAAGCTGCCCCACAGATCGAGGCTGCGGGTCGCCATCGGCAGTTCGCGGGCGTCGCGGTTCTGCTGGCGGCACCATCCCCAGTTCCTGGAGGATTGCTCGGCGCCGATGCGTCCCTTTTCGACAAGCGCGACCTTCATGCCGCGCCTGGCCAGATAATAGGCCGCGAACACGCCGACGATGCCGCCGCCGATCACCACCACGTCCGCGGATTGCGGCAGTTTGCCAGATGTCTCGATTTGCTGCAGCGGCGCGCGCATGGTCTCTCTACCTTGAAGCGCCAATCTAACGCGTTGCGCAGGCAGCCGCTGCCGCAGTTGAAGCCGAAGCAGAATTTTATTTCGGCAGCTCGGTCGAAATCGGAACTCGCTGCGTTTCAAAGCGGTGTCCGCTCGGATGGACAGGCCCGCGGGCTGTGGTAGTGTCAAGGTTGTTGGTACGGCAGCATTTTGTGCTGTGGGCATGCGATCTTTGGAGACGGCCATGAAACTGGATCGGATCGACATCAAGATTCTCTACGAATTGCAGAAGAACGGCCGCATCACCAATGTGGAACTGGCCGACCTCGTGCATCTGTCGCCGAGCCCTTGCCTGATGCGGGTCAAGAAACTGCAGTCGGAAGGCTACATCGAGGGCTATTCCGCGCAGGTCAACATCGGCAAGCTCGGCCAGACGCTGACCGTGTTCACCGAGATCACCTTGAAGAACCACCGCCAGGTCGACTTCGCCCGTTTCCTCGCTGTTGTCGAGAAGATCGACCAGGTGATCGAATGCCACCTCGTCTCGGGCGGCTACGATTACCTGATGAAATTCGTCACCGCCGGCATCGGCGAATACCAGACGATCATGGAGCGGCTAACCGACATGGATATCGGCATCGACAAGTACTTCTCGTTCGTGGTGCTGAAGTCGCCTATCGTCAAGGCGCACATGCCGCTGCCCAGCCTGTTCCCGATGTGAGGCCTTACGCGCGATCATCGAAATAGGAAGGTCAGCCTTTGGGACTCTCCTTCTTGCCGCGCATGGCGCGTTTGTCCCTTCGTTCGTAGAACGAATAAACCAATGGGATGAACCAAGGCTTGTCAAGGTATAGCGGCACTGCCTTCGGTGGCGGATCGAAGTCGAAAGCCGACTGAGCCCTCTCTGTCTGGCCAAGGAGCTTGAAGGCGGCCTTCTTGCCGAGCCAGCGCGCCCAAACCACACCGAACCGCAGAACCCGGTGGCGTAGACCGTATCGCCAACCGTAAACATTCGCGGAACCATGTCGCGGTTCATCGCGACTTGGCCGAACCAGCTATGCGTTATGCCCATCTTTGCCAGTTCGGGAAAAATGCGCCCAAGCTCCGAGCGCAGATGTGTGGTGGGCGCCAGCGGATCCCCTTCCGTCGTGCCGTCGCGTCCGCCGAATAGAATGCGCGTGCCATCCGGCGACGGCCGGTAGTAATAGCTGAGCTGTCTCGTGTCGCCGTGCATCATCTTCTTCGGCATCAGCCGGTCCATCACGCTTTCGCCCAACGGCTCGGTCGCTATGATGCGGCTCCGCACCGGCACGAGGCGACGGCGCAGCCAAGGATCGAAGCCGTCCGTGTAGGCGTCGGTGCATACCAGCAGCTTTTTCGCCGACACCTCGCCGCGTGACGTTGCGACGCGCACACCACCAGCCTCTTGGCTGGTCCCCAGAACCGTTGTGTTCTCGTGAATGACGGCATCGGTTGTTCGGGCGACCCGCAATATGCCCGACAGCAGCTTGGCAGGATGAAGGCCTCCGATGTCCATCCGTACGAAGCCGCCGGCGTAGAAGTCCGTGCCGATATACCGCGATACTTCCTTGCGGGGGACCGCCGACGTCTCAATCCCGAGGAAACGGTTTAAAAACTCGGCGTGGCGGCTGAATTCATCATATTCGCGATCGTTTACCGCGCCATCGAAGAGACCCGAGAGGAAGAAGTCGCACTCCACCCTTTCGGTTTCGAGGAAGGCTGCCAGGTCCTGTCGCGCCGCCTTTCCTTCCGCCAGGATGCCATCGGCCCGAGATTGACCGAACCTGCGGATCAATTGCTTGCGGCTCGGCCTTATGCTGCCGCTCGCCATGCCGCCGTTTCGGCCTGACGCGGCCTGCCCGATGGCTTGCCGGTCGAAAAGCTGGACGCTGCATCCGGCTCTCGCCAGTTCGATGGCCGCCGACAGCCCCGCATAGCCGCCGCCGACGATGGCGACATCGCATCGGGGGACCAGCGGCACCACAGGCAAGGCAGAAAATGCGCAATCGTCCCACCAGTACGGCGTGGCCTTGAACGGACGCGAGGCGGTCGTATCCATGGTGTGCATCTGTGATCCGATCAACGCGCTCAATCGCGCGAGACCCAGAGCTTGCGGGTGGCTTCGATCACCCGCCAGACGCCCGTGAATCCAGGGTGCATCACAAAGGCGTCGCCTGCCGAAATGCGGCGCGGCTCGAACCCGTCCTCGATGAGTTCCGAAACTCCCGAAAGGATGTAGCAGACTTCGAAGGTTCCGCCTTTTATGGAGCGATAGGCGCCCGGCGTGACCTCCCATACACCGGCCCGCACTTGGCCGTCAGCGGTTTGCGCGATATCCCATGTCAGGAAACGGGGATCACCATCCACGCGCCGTTCCGGCAGCGGTTCGCCTTTCCTGGGTTCGGGGAGATTGTTCTGATCGAAAAAGGTAAGCTTGGACATGGGGCACCCTTTCAGCGCGCGGCATGCCGCTCGAAAGACAGGCGCCTTTCGATGGCATGCAGAGCAGTCAGACAGACGACGTTGATTGCAAGGTAGAAGACGGCGGTGATGACGAAGATTTCCATGATGGCGAACGTCTCGCTCATCAGCCGTTTGGCATGGCCGGTGATTTCAAGCACCGTTATGGTGGAGGCAAGGCTTGATTCCTTGACGATAACAGCGACTTCGGTGCTGTAGGAAGGCAAGGCCTGACGCAGCGCCAGGGGAAACTTGATACGGTGGAAGACCACCAACCCGGACATACCGCAGGCCTCCGCCGCCTCGATCAGTCCGCGCGGCAGCGAGAGCAGGGCAGTACGGAAGATCTCCGCCGTATAGGCACCGGTATTGAGAATGACGGCAAGGATGGCAGCGTGCAGGCTGTCGCCGATCAGCCACCACAAAACCGCGTTGTGGCGTATGAAACCTATCTGCGCGAGACCGTAGTAGATCACAAAGACCTGCACGAGCATCGGTGTGCCCCTGAAGACCGCGCAGTAGAAATCGGCGCATTTGCGAACCGTGCCGATCTGGGAAATGCGGGCTGTCGCCAGTAGTATGCCGAACGGCAACCCGATGCCGACCCCGAAAAATGCAATCAGCAGAGTCGTCTTAACGCCGACGAGCAGAAACGGAGCCGCATAGGTGACGATGCTGAAGTCCATCCTAGCCTCTACTGAATCCGCGATTGAAATGTTTTTCGACGCGGTTGAACAGAACCTGGCTCGCCACGGTCATGGCGAAAAACATCGCTGCCGCCATGCAATAGAAGAGCAGCGGGGAGCGGGTGATTCCCGCGGCGACCGCTGCGGCCCGCATCAGTTCCTGCATGCCGACGACGGATACGAGCGACGTATCCTTGATCGTCATTTGCCAAACGTTGTTGATCCCGCCCAGAGCCAGCCTGAGAGCGAGCGGCAGGGTCACGCGGGAGAAGGTGATGCGTGGCGACAACGAAAGCGATCGGGCCGCCTCCAGAAGGCCGGCGGGAACAGCCTGCAAGGCGCCTCGTATGACTTCTATCGAGTACGCGCATGAGATGGCGGAGATCGCTATAATGCCGATAAGGAATGGATAGGCGTTTTCGGCGCTATCCGCGTAGCCGAACGCCGAGGCAATTCTCTGCACCCAGTCGACGGAGCCGAAGAACAGGAGATAAATGACCAATAGTCCCGGAACGCCGCGGATGACGATGCTGTAGGCATCAACAAGCTGTGAAAGACCAGGGACCTGACGCCAACGAAGGATGGCAAGCGGTATCGCCGCCGCCAATCCTACAACCACGCCGACAAAGCCGATCAGAAGTGTGATACCGGCACCGCGCAGCAGCGCAAGGAGCCAGCCCTTCTCGACCATCAACATCCAGATATCGTGCAACATGAAACATTCCATCAGATCGTCGCGGCATTGCCGCGACGATCTGTTGCCTGTCGGATGATTACTTGTTGCACGCGATGGTGTAGTCGTCCTTGAACCAGTTTTCCGAGGCGGCCTTCACCTTGCCGCTATTGATCATGTTGCAGAGAGCGCCGTCCAGCTTGGCCTTGAGTCCGGTATTGCCCTTGCGCAGGCCAACACCCATGCCATAGCCCAGCGCTTCGTGATCGTCCGCTCCGGTAACCTTGACGTCGATGCGGGCAAAGCTAGCGCCGTCCGGTGAGCCGAGGAAATCGACCCAGGTCGGGGAATCGCCGAATGCAGCGTCAAGCCGGCCTGCCGCGAGATCGGAATTCTGCTGGGTCGTGGCGTCGTAGGTCTTCAGATCCGCAGTCGGAATATGTTTCTTTATAAACTGCGCGTATGTGGTGCCATTCACAACGCCTATGGTCTTGCCAGCCAACGCGTTCTCGATTTCCGCAAGACTCTTCAGCCCAACGGACGGAGAATCCTTCGGAACCACAAAATACTGCGGTGTGGTTGCGTAGGGGACGGAGTAGTCGATCTTCTTCTTTCTCTCGTCGGTGATGCCGAGACCCGAGATGATGACATCAAAGCGATCGCTGTCCATCGACGGAACCAAGGAACTGAAGGTCTGCACCACGAATTTGCATTTGACCTTGAGTTCGGCGCAAATGCCGTTGGCGATATCGGCGTCGAAGCCGGTAACGTTGCCGTTGGCATCGGCCATGCTGAACTGCGGCGCGTCGCCTTCTGTGCCCACGCGCAAGACACCATTCTGTGCCGATGCTGCCCCTATTGCCGCCATCATGAGTCCGGATGTGCAGATTGAGCGAAGTGCGTTCTTTATGAGCATGCTGAGTTACCCCTCTTTGCCTTCTGTTTGATGGCCGTCATCAGGCGGCGGTTGAAATAACGCTGGATAGGAACCGCTTCACCGCTTCGGATGCGGGATTTCGAAACAGTTCTTCCGGCCCGGCATCCTGCTCAACGGCACCCTTGTGCAGGAATATCATTCGGTTCGACACCTCCCGTGCGAACCTCATTTCGTGCGTGACGAGAAGAATAGTCGCCCCCTCATCGGCAAGCGTTCTGATGACCTTCAAGACTTCGCTGACCAGCTCGGGATCGAGCGCGGAGGTTGGTTCATCAAAAAGCATAAGCTTGGGCTGCATCGCCAAAACGCGCGCGATTGCCACGCGCTGTTGCTGCCCGCCCGAAAGCTGGCTCGGATATCGGTGGCCAAAGTCGGCCATGCCCACCTTGGATAGAGCGCAAAGCGCTGTTTCATCCGCCTCCCGCTTGCCCTTCTTCAGCACGTAGATCAGCGCCTCGGTTACGTTCTCAAGCACAGTTCGATGGGGCCACAGGTTGAAGCTCTGAAACACCATTCCGATGCGGCGACGGAAAACTCTGATATTGGTCGCGTTGACGATTTTCGTTTCGTGGCGTTCGTTCTGCGATGCGGAAATCGCATCGCCCATCACCTCAACCTCACCCGAACTCGGGGTCTCCAGAAAATTGATGCATCGTAGCGCGGTGCTCTTTCCCGAACCGGACGAGCCAACGAGCGAAATGACCTCGCCTTGCCGCATCAGGAAGCTCAGCCCGTTGAGAACGCGGGCCGCGCCGAACGCCTTGCGAAGTTCGTGAACTTTCAGAACGGGAGCCATGCCGAAGCACCTCCTGTCCGTGCCGTGGTGAAGGGATGTAGAGCCGATCGACGGTCCATTTCGGCGACATCTTCGCTGGTCGTCATTCTCGGCTCCCTAGGGGGCATCGCAGAAACAGACGAATTTCGGTTCGACGAAATCCGGCGACGGATGATGTCGCGACCCCTCCCGTTCAAGGCCGACTGCTTCCAGCTGCATTCCACCCTCAAGGATTACAAAGCATGACCTCAGCTTATGTCCGTCGGGGTACGCAATTCCGTCTTATTCAATTGAATTTCCGCAGAATTCCTGCCAATTCTAGGTTTGTAAGAGGAAACGCTCCGAACGCGTCGGACTCTGACCGCGACTGGGTAAACTAGTTCTTCGGATCGGCGCTCACCTCGCGCCCATTTTCGCGGCACGTTCTTGCAGAGATTCAGATCACGGGCTGCCTGCAGGCCGTTGACAGGCCTAAACGCATTATCAATCAAGAAAATGCTCGAAATCGATTGGCATGGAAAACCCAACCTTCACTCGATCCATGATAACCATTGTCTTGAACCCCTTGATGTCGTGATTTTCGTAGAAAAATCTCCGAGTAAAAGCTTCATAATCTTCCATGCTTCGGGATGTGACAATGAGAACGAAATCTGCTTCTCCCGTAACGTAGTAGCCGTTCATCACTTCCCGAGTCTGGCGGATCGATTGTTTGAAGCGGTCGACGATGTCAGCCCGTTCGCGCTCGAGCGAAACCAGCACGAGCATCGCAATGGGCCGGCCGACAGTCTTGGGTTTCACGATCGAAACGTCAGCTTCGATTGCTCCCCCTTCCCGAAGCCGTTTGAGACGACGCTGGACCGCCGTTGCCGACAGGCCGACCATTTGACCAAGCTCTTCCGTGCCGTGGCGATTGTTGGTCTGCAGAATACTAAGCAAGCGAGAGTCCAGTCGATCAAGCTTCATTCTGCCTGCCTGCGCGTTGATCTGGTGACACAATCGTGGCTGAAAAACTTGCCGTCACCCCTCAGTCTTCCGATGTAGTCAGCGGTGGCCGTACTGGCTGACGAGCTGGGGGTCGCGGACAAGGCCGTCGAGCCACGTCGGGTCGAGCTTCGGCACCGAAGAGAACAGTAGCTTGGAATAGGGGTGGGCGGGCGCCTTCACCTTGTCTGGCGTGATCTGCTCCACACGCTGCCCATTGTACATGACCATGATCTCGTCGCAGATGGCCTCGACGACCGAGAGGTCGTGGCTGATGAAGATGTAGGAGAGCCCCAGCTCGCGCTGCAGCTCCTTGAGCAGTTCGATCACGGCGGACGCCACCACCGTGTCGAGCGCCGAGGTGATTTCGTCGCAGATGATGAGCTTGGGGTCGGCCGCCAACGCGCGCGCGAAATTCACGCGCTGCTTCTGGCCGCCCGAGAGCTCCGATGGATGCCGGTAGCGCAGCGCCCTCGGCAGGCGCACCATGTCGAGCAGTTCGTCGACGCGCTTCGAGCGCGCCTGCCTGTCGAGCCGGTGATAGAAGGCGAGCGGGCGGGAGATGATGTCCTCCACAGGCTTGGCCGGATTGAGCGCGGTATCGGCGTACTGGAACACGATCTGCATCTCGCGCAGCTGGTCCTGGCTGCGTTTCCTGGCGGCGCGTTGCAGGTCCTTGCCATCGAAGACGATGTCGCCGGCAGCGGCCGGATGGATGCCGGCGATGACGCGCGCCAGCGTCGATTTTCCGCAGCCGGATTCGCCGATAACGCCGAGATTGCGCCCCTTTTCGACGACCAGGCTGACGGAATCGACCGCGCGGATAAGTGGCAGTCCGTCAGCCCGCATCGCGCCATAGCCGGCCGTCACATTGTCTATACGCAGCAGCTGCTTCGTCCCGGCATCTGCGTCGGCTTGCCCTTGCCGCGGCTTCGGTTCGAAGGCGGCTAGCAGTTCGCGCGTATAGGGGTGCCGGGCAGCTGAAAGGATTGCCGCTGTGGTGCCTGTCTCCTGCACCTCGCCGCCCTTCAGCACCACGATGCGGTCGGCGATCTGGGCGACGACCGCGAGATCGTGGGAAACATAGACACCTGCGATCCCGCCCGCCCGCATGACCGACTTGAATGCCTTCAGCACGTCGATCTGCGTCGTCACGTCGAGTGCCGTCGTCGGCTCGTCGAAGATCACCAGCTTGGGATCGCTGATGAGCGCCATGGCCGCCGACAGCCGCTGCAATTGACCGCCCGAAACCTGGTGCGGATAACGGGCGCCGATCCCTTCGGGGTCCGGCAGCGACAAGGCCCTGAACAGCTCGACGGCGCGTCGGCGGGCCTGTTCGGGCGGCATCAGCTTGTGGATGCGCGTGACCTCGATGACCTGCTCCATGATGGTGGAGGAGGGGTTGAAGGAGGCGGCGGCACTTTGCGGGACATAGGCAATGTCGGTGCCGCGCAGCCTGGCGCGTTCCTTTTCGGAAAGGGCGGCCATGTTCTTGCCGTTGACGTTGATCTCGCCGCCGGTGATCCGGCAGCCGGGCCGCGCATAGCCCATCAGCGAGAGCGCCACCGTAGTCTTGCCGGAGCCGCTTTCGCCGATCAGGGCGACGATCTCGCCGTCGGCGATGTCGAGGCTGACGCCCTTGATGATCTCGACAAGCCGTCCGGTGTCGGTCGTCGCCTCGATCCTCAGGTTCCTGACCTCGACGAGATTGCTCATGCGTCCCGGTCCCTGATCTTCTGCGGCAGGTTGTCGATCAGCAGGTTGACGCTGATGGTGAGGCTGGCGATCGCCAGCGAAGGCACGATGACGGCGGGGGCCGCGAAGGGCAGGCCGCCGATGTTTTCGCGCACCAGCGCGCCCCAGTCGGCGAGCGGCGGCTGCAGGCCGAGCCCAAGGAAGGACAGGCCGGAGAGCAGCAGAACGATGAAGACGAAGCGCAAGCCGAAGTCGGCGAGCACCGGGCGGATGATGTTGGGCAGGATCTCGGAGCCGACGAGATAGAGGGTGCTCTCGCCGCGGACACGGGCGACAGTCATGAAGTCCATGGTGTTGATGTTGACGGCGAGCGCGCGCGCGAAGCGATAGGAGCCGGGGATATAGATGACGGCGAGCGTCAGGATCAGCACCGGGATCGACGAGCCGACGGCAGCGACGACGACAAGACCGAACAGCTTGCTGGGGATGGAGTTCATGGCGTCCAGGAAGCGGCTGAGGCAGGTGTCGAGCCAGCCGCCGGTGACCGCCGCTATCATGCCCAGCACGACACCGGAAAAGCAGGCGATGGAGACGGCGGCGAGCGATATGCCGACGGTGTAGCGCGCGCCCATCAGAACTCGCGAGAGCATGTCGCGTCCCAGATAGTCCGAGCCGAGCCACAGCCCCTGACGCATCGGCCCGAAATAGTCGTCGTCGACGATGTCGCCGATGGGATGGGGAATGATGTAAGGCGCGAAGATCGCGACCAGTGTCCACGCCAGGATGACCAGCGAGGCCACGACGCCGACGAGGTTGTAGCTGTGGCCCAGGAAGGACCGCCGGGAGGCTGCCGCGCGCGCCATCGTCATCTCAGCCTCGGGTTGGACATTATGGCGACGATGTCGGCGGTCGTGATGAGAAGAAGGTAGCCGAGGCAGAAGATCATCGCGCAGCTCTGGATCAGCGGCAGATCGCGGGTCGCGACCGCATCGACCATCAGCTTGGCGATGCCGGGATAGTTGAAGATCGTCTCCACGATGATGACGCCGCCGACCAGATAGGACAAAGACAGCGCGATCGCGTTGACGATCGGCCCGAGCGCATTGGGCAGCGCGTGTCTCAGCACCATGCGGCTGCGCGAGGCGCCTTTGAGGAGAGCCATCTCGACATAAGGCGTGGACAGCGTTTCGATTACCGCGGCGCGCGTCATGCGGATCATCTGGGCGGAGATGACGAAGGTGAGCGTGATCACCGGCATTGCATAGATGCGCACGAGATCGGTCAGCGAATGCGCCTCGTTGACCGACGACAGCGCCGGCAGCCATCTGAGATAAACGGCGAAGAGCAAGACCGCCAGCGTCGCGACCATGAACTCCGGCACGGAGATGACGCCGATCGAAAGCACGGTGACGGTGCGGTCGTAGACGGAGCCGCGCAACATCGCGGCGGTGATGCCGAGCGTCAGCGCCAGCGGCACCGAGAGCAGCGCGGTGATGCCGGCGAGCTTCATGGTGTTGACCAGGCGCCCGCCGATCAGAGCCGCAACCGGCATCTCGTTGGCATAGGAGGTGCCGAGGTCGCCGTGGAGCAGGCCGACAAGCCAGCGCAGGAAGCGCAGGATCGCCGGGTCGTTGAGATGCATGGCCTCGCGCAGGCCGGCGACCGCCTCGGGAGTCGCCGCCTGGCCGAGCAGGATCGACGCGGTGTCGCCAGGCAGCATGCTGGTGGCGAAGAACACGGCGAACAGCACGATCAATAGCGTGATGGCCGCGATCCCTAGCCGCTTCAGCACGAGGTTGAGAACCCCAGACGTCATTGAAAGCGCTCCCTGCGGTGCGTTCGGCCAACCATCTTGCGCAATGCAGTGCCGGGGGACCGGCTGACCGGCCCCCGGCAGTCGCCTCTCAGGCTTCGAGCCAGAGATATTCCGCCATTGCGTAGCCCATCATGCCACCGAGCGGGTTCGCCTCCAAACCCTTCACCTTGCTGGAGAGGGCATCGACGTTGGAGATATAGGCCGGGATGATGGTGCCGGCCTCCTCGGAGACCATGACCTGCATCTGGTTGTAGATTTCCTTGCGCTTGGCCTGGTCGAGCGAGCCGCGCGCCTCGACGAGCAGCTTGTCGAACTTCTCGGACTTGTACTGGCTCTCGTTCCAGGGAGCGCTGGAAGCGTAGAGGAGCGAGAACAGGATATCCGGCGTCGGGCGCGGATTGATGTTGCCGAAATGGACCGGCGCCTTGAGCCAGTAATTGTCCCAGTAGCCGTCGGACGGGACGCGCTGGACGTCGAGCTTCATGCCGATATCCGCTCCGGCGGCCTGGATGATCACCGCCATGTCGATCGACGAGGTCGCGGCGTCGGACGCGATCACCGGGATGGACTGGCCGAGCAGGCCTGACTTCTGGAAGTGGAACTTCGCCTTGTCCGGGTCGAATGCCTTCGGCTTGAGGTCGGCGTTGTGGAAGATGTTCGCCGGCGAGACAGGTTGATCATTGCCGACCTCACCAAGGCCGCGCAATGCCGATTTGACGATCTGCTCGCGGTTGACGAGGTACTTCATGCCGGCCACGAAGTCGGCCTTGCTGCCCGGATCCATGTCGAGCCGGATGTTGAGGTCCGTGTAGTTGCCCGCGGTCGTCTTCGACAGTTCGAAGCCCTGCTGGCTCTCCAGGAGCTTCATTGAGCGCGGATTGATCGCTGCGGCAAAATTGATGTCGCCGGAAAGCAGGGCGTTGACGCGGGCGCTGTCGTCGGTGATGGCGATGAACTCGAACGAGTCCAGATAGGGCTTGCCCGATTTCCAGTAGTTCTTGTTCTTGGTGACGACCGAACGCACGCCGGGTTCGAACGTCTGCAGCACGAAAGCGCCGGTGCCATTGCCCTTGGAGAAGTCGGTGGTGCCGTCCGCCACGATCATGAAATGGTGCAGCGCCAGGATGGTCGGCAGGTCGGCATTCGGGTCGGCGAGCGTGATTTCGACGGTCGACTTGTCGACCGCCTTGAAGCCGGTCATCTGCGCGGCGATCTTGGCCACCTTGGAGCCGACCGCTTTGTCGAGATGGCGCTTCAGCGAGTAGACGACGTCGTCGGCCGTGAGGTCCTTGCCGTCGTGGAAGGTGACACCCTTGCGCAGCTTCACGGTCCAGGTCTTGGCGTCCTTGCTGTCGAAGCTCTCGGCCAGCTCCATCTGCGTGACGCCATCCTTGTCGAGGAAAGTCAGGCGGTTGTAGAGCGAGCAGCAGCGGACATAGTCGGTGGAGAGCGACGCCTTTGCCGGATCGAGCGTGTCGGCGGTCGAGGACGACCAGCCGGCCGCCTTGAAGCTTCCGCCGGAAACCGGCTCGGCGGCGACGGCCTGGCTGGCGCGGCCGAGCACCAGGCTGCCCGCGGCGACCGCGGCGCCACCGGCCAACAGCATCTTGAGGAGTTCGCGGCGGCTCGCGCCCCGCCGGATGGCGTTCTCGACCATGGCGTCGTCTGCGCTGGTCCAGTTCGTGATCTTGTCGGTCATGTCATTCCCCTTTCTGTTTGTTTGGTCGGCATGCTCGTCTTGCTGCGGCTGTCCGGGCTTGGGTTCAGGCTCGTTCCTTCAGGCTTTCCCGAACGGCCGCCGCAAGGGAGGCCATCGAGGTGAAGTGGTAGTCCGGCACGGTGAAGCGCTCGGGCTCGATCGTGCCGCCATAGCCCCTCTGGGCATGCCGGCGTTCGATCCAGCAATTGGTCAGGCCAAGTGCCCGGGATATGCCGATGTCGTGATGCTGGCTTTGCGCGACGTGCAGGATGTCGTCCTTGCTGTCGCCCCTTGAGGCGACGAAATCGAAGACCTTCTGGAAGAACGCCGGATCCGGTTTCTCCGTTCCGGTATCGTCGGCGGTGAAGGTGGCGAAGAAGGGCGATCCGAGCTGCTTCTCGAAATGGTCGAGGGCCCAGCGTCGGGCATTGGTCATGGCAATCAGCTTGTGCGATTTCGCGAGGTCCGCCAGCGCCGCCGCGCTGTCGGGGAAACCTTTCCAGACGCAGGCGGAATCGCGCAGGCGGACGCCGAATTTCTCGTCTGCCGGCAGGCCGAGCTGCGGCGCGATGACCATGTACACACGCACCAGATCGTCGGGAAACAGGCCGGCATCGGGCATGTAGCGGGCCTGCCGGTAAAGGGCCAGCGCGGCTTCGCCATCGATGGAGACGCCAGTCTCGGCGGCAATCCCGGCCAGGCAAGTCGTGATGCCGCCTTCGAAGTCGATCAGCGTGCCGACGACATCGAAGGTCATGTACTTGAATTCGCTGAAAGCCCTGGCCAAGAAACTAGCTCTCCTCTGCGCGATAGCGGATTGCATGGTGCTGAACAGAACAAAATTCGGTGCTGTCCGGGGCGTTGGCCTTTTTCGAAAGCCCATAAATCCGCGCTTTCTGGCCTTGTCTTATAGGCAGTCTGGCACTTCCCCCGCGCTGGATTCGCCGAAAAGGCGTGAGGGGGCGGCACAAAATTGCGAAATCGTCTGCCCCGGCGATATTTCGAGATACGAAAAATTCGTCGCCCGTCATGCCAGGGCCTGACGGACGTCGGGATCGTCCAGCGTCTGGTCGAGCGTGAGGCGCGTGCGCTCGATGATAGCGTCGACGTCGCCGTCGGTGCAGCAGAGCGGCGGCGCATAGCCGAGGACACCGTTGGCAAAGGCGCGGATGATGAGACCGTTGTCCCACGCCCGGTCGAAGACGCGCCGCGCCGGTATGGCCGACGCCGGAAGCGGTGTTTTCTTCGTCTTGTCGACCACCAGCTCGATCGCGGCCAGCATGCCGCGACCGCGCACATCACCGACGAGCGGGTGGTCGCGCAGGCTTGCCAATCCTATCATCAGGCGGGCACCGGCCTTGATGCCGTTCTCCAGAAGGCCGTCTTCATAGAGCTTCAACACCTCGAGCGCGACGGCGGCGCTGACGGGATGGGCCGAATAGGTGTAGCCGTGGCCGACCGCAGCGGCGCCCGCGCCATCGGCGATGACGTCGTAGACATGATCGGCCATGAAGACGGCGCCCATCGGAACATAGCCTGAGGTCAGGCCCTTCGCGGTCGTTATGAAATCGGGAACGATGTCCTCGTCCGTGCAAGCGAACAGGGGTCCCGTGCGGCCGAAGCCGGTGATCACCTCGTCGGCGATGAACAGGATGCCGTACTGCCGGCAGAGCTCGCGTATCGCCTTGATCCAGCCCTTCGGTGGGACGATGACGCCGCCCGAGCCCTGGATCGGCTCGGCATAGAAGGCGGCAACCCGCTCCGGTCCGATCTCCTCGATCTTGGCCTTCAGCGCGGCGAGCGATGCCGCGGTGATCGCGTTGCCGTCCTCGCCTACCGGGTTGCGATAAGGGTAGGGCGAGGGGATCTTGTGCTGCCATTCAAAGGGAATGCCGAAACCGGCGTGAAAGGCGGGCAGCGCGGTCAGGCCAGCGCCGACCACCGATGAGCCGTGATAGCCGTGCTCGATGGAAATGAACTGGTCGCGTTTCGGCTCGCCCCTGGCATTCCAGTAGTAGCGGACGAAGCGGATGGTGCTGTCGACCGCGTCCGAGCCGCCGAGGGTGAAGAAGACGTGATTGAGATTCCCCGGAGCGCGCTCGGCGAGTTCCGAGGCGAGGCGAATGGCCGGCTCCGAGCCGAGGTCGAAATAGGCGGTGGCATAGGGCAGCTCGCGCATCTGCCGGGCCGCCGCCTCGACGATGCTGTCGTGGCCGTAGCCGGCATTGACGCACCACAAGCCGGCGAAGCCGTCAATCAACTGCCGGCCGGATGCTTCGGTCACGGTGGCGCCCTTGGCCGATTTCAGGACACGCACGCCGAGCGCCTCATGGCCGCGGTATGAGGAGACCGGATGGACGAGATGGGCGCGGTCGAGTTCAATCAGGGAATTGGCGAGCATTGTTGTCCTCCTAGCCGAGCGCCTGGTTGGCGAGGGCGTAAACTTTTGGCCTGGCCGGTTCCGACCTCGGCTTGGGCGGACGGTCCATGGCCACGCCGCCGCCGACATGGACGAGACCGATTTCCTCGAGCCAGCCATCGATGCCGGTCCGGCTGTCGGTATCCACGCGCAGGAAGGCGCCGGAGCGCGGCGCGGCGAAAAAGCTGATGAGGGCCCTGGCGTCACCGGCGCTTCCCGCGATGACCGGACCGATCACTTCGCCGCGTCCGAAAGGACGGATCGCCGCATAGGCCTCGATGGCGCCGTTATGGCGGATGATTGCGAAGTGGCCGCGCTCGGCCAGCGCATTGATCAGGGCTTCCCGGTCGGCGCCATAAGCGTCGCGATCGAGCGCTTTGATTTCCGGCAGATCGCCAATGCTTGCGGCTTCAACGCCGTCGGGCGCGTCAAGCTCCGTCACTTTCCCCTGATGCTGCAGGATCGCACCGGAGCGCACGAAGCCGAGCTTTTCATAGAGCGGCTCGCCATCCGCCGTCGCGACGAGCCGTAGCGGACGGTCGCCGGCAAGGGTGATCGCCTGATCCATGAGTCGGCGCCCGAGCCCCTGGCCCCGCACATTCCTGTCGACGATCACCATGTTGATCATGGCGCAATCATTGCCATAGGGCGTTACCAGGATGGTGCCGGTGACACGGCCCTGGTCGTCGAGCGCGACAGCGCCGCTCGAGAGCTGCAGCGCCATCTGCCAGTCCTGCGCGCGATGCGGCCAATTCTCCTGGCGAGAAAGCGCTACCGCACCCTCTATATGGTCCGGCCCGAAGGCCTGGAGTTCGATCTCGCCCTGCTGCATGAGGCATCCTTCCGTCTGCTGATCAAGTCTCGGCCATCGGCGCGCCGCAGATCGTCTGAAGGCTTTGGCCTGGACAGTATCTTTCGCCGTAGCGCGAGGCATGCGCCGCATCTTGTGCTGGCGCGCCCGCCGCGGCGGACGCGCTTCACGTCTCGCGCGACGACGTAATCGCCACACCAGATGTGCCAAACCGGATGGCGGATACGGAACTTTCTGCTTTCGGGACGCCGATTTCGGTCAGGTCGGCCGCCTTCTGCCGTCCTATGATGAATTCATCCGAACGCGGATGTGCTTCCACCGGAGATCGACGGACATGGCTTCCTTCAGGCCCAAATACATCACCTTCGACTGCTACGGCACGTTGACCAATTTCCAGATGGCGGAAGCCGCACGCGACCTCTACGGCAGCCGGCTCGACGAGCCGCGCATGCAGGAGTTCATCAAGAATTTCGCGGCGTACCGGCTGGACGAGATCCTGGGCGACTGGAAGCCTTATGCCGACGTGATCCACAATGCGCTCGAGCGCACCTGCAAGCGCAACGGCGTTGCCTTCAGCCCGGACGACGCCAGGATGGTCTATAAGCGCGTGCCGACCTGGGGGCCGCATGCCGACGTTCCGGCCGGCCTGGCGAAAGTCGCCAAGGAAATTCCGCTGGTCATCCTGTCCAACGCCATGAACGCGCAGATCATGTCCAATGTCGAGAAGCTCGGCGCGCCATTCCATGCCGTCTACACGGCCGAGCAGGCACAGGCCTACAAGCCGCGCTTCAAGGCCTTCGAATATATGTTCGACAGGCTGGGCTGCGGTCCGCAAGACATCCTTCACTGCTCGTCGTCATTCCGCTACGACCTGATGTCGGCGCACGACCTCGGCATCAAGAACAAGGTCTGGGTAAACCGCGGCCACGAACCGGCCAACCCGCACTACGGCTATGTCGAGATATCAGACATTTCGGGTCTTCCAGGCGTGGTCGGTCTCTGAAACAGGGCGGATTGCCGATGAGGTTCGTCTCCTACTGGCACGACACGGCTCCCGACTTTTCCGGCGCGGCGCAAGGCCCGGTCGAGGGTCACTACGATGCCGCCATCATCGGCGGCGGCTTCACCGGTCTCGCCGCCGCCCGCCAACTGGCGAAGGCCGGCGCGAAGGTGGCGGTGCTGGAGGCGGAGCGGGTGGGCTGTGGCGCATCCGGGCGCAATGGCGGGCACCTGAACAATGGCCTCGCCCATAGCTTCCTCTCGGCCAAGGCGGAACTCGGCAAGGAACGCGCAATCGCGCTGTACCGAGCGCTCGACGACTCCGTCGATACCATCGAGGCGCTGGTCGCCGAGGAAAGCATCGACTGCAACTTCCGCCGCGCGGGCAAGCTGAAGCTCGCCTCCAAGCCGCAGCATTTCGAAGCGATCGCCCGCAACTTCGAGGCCGTCCATGCCGAGGTGGATCCGGACACGGCGCTGCTGTCGGCGGCGGATCTCAAGTCCGAGATCGGTTCGCCCTTCCATGGCGCGATGCTGTCGAAGAAGAGCGCCATGATGCATATGGGCCGCTATGTGGCAGGCTTGGCCACGGCCGCCACGTGCCACGGTGCCGTGATCCACGAGAACGCGGCAGTGACCGACCGCAAGCAGGCCGGTAGCAGGCATGAATTGACCACTTCGCGCGGCAAGATCAGCGCCGACAACGTGCTGGTGGCGACCGGCGCCTACACCACGCCGAATTTCAATTATTTCCGCCGCCGGATCATCTCCGTCGGCAGCTTCATCATCGCCACGCGGCCGTTAAGCGATGCCGAGATCGCCGCGACCATGCCCGGCAACCGGACATGCGTGACCTCGATGAACATTGGCAACTACTTCCGGCTTTCACCGGACCGACGCCTCATCTTCGGCGGCCGCGCGCGCTTCTCGGCGACATCGGACCAGCGCTCCGACGCCAGGAGCGGACAGATCTTGCAGGCTGGCCTTGCAGCAATCTTCCCGCAGCTCGCCAAGGTCGAGATCGACTACTGCTGGGGCGGGCTGGTCGACATGACCAAGGACCGTTTTCCGCGGGCTGGTTACCATGACGGCGTCTGGTACGCGATGGGCTATTCCGGCCACGGCGCGCAGCTTTCCACCCATCTCGGTATGATCCTGGCCGATGCCATGCTCGGCCGCGAGGACCGCAATCCGCTGAAAGGGCTCGAGTGGCCTTCGATTCCCGGCTATTCCGGCAAGCCCTGGTTCCTGCCGATGGTCGGTCTCTACTACAAGGCGCTTGACCGGATACAATGAGGGAGTAGGGGAGTAGGGGAGTAGGGGAGTAGGGGAGTAGGGTACAGGCGCTCATTCCCTACTGCTTACTCCCCTATTCCCATATGAAAGCTCTTCATCTCGAGATATTCCTCGATGCCGGCTTGCGCGCCCTCACGTCCGAGGCCGGACTGCTTGACGCCGCCGAAGGGGGCCACCTCCATCGAGACCGAGCCGGTGTTGAGCCCCACCATGCCGAACTCCAGCGCCTCGCCGACGCGCCAGGCGCGTTTCAAATTCTCGGTATAGAAGTAGGACGCAAGTCCGTAGGGCGTGCCGTTGGCCAGCGCGATTGCCTCTTCCTCCGTCTCGAAGCGGAAAAGCGGCGCGACCGGGCCGAAGGTTTCCTCGCCGGCAAGCTGCATATCCTTCGTGGCGCCGCTCAGCACCAGCGGCGCGACATATTGAGGACCCTGAGGCAGCGCCGGCTTGTCGGTGATGATCGTCGCGCCCTTGGCGAGCGCGTCCTCGACGTGACGGTTGATCTTCTCGACCGCCGCCATGTTGATCATCGGTCCGATGGCGATGCCGGGTTCGGTGCCCGGCCCGACCTTCATGGCGTTGACGCGGGCGGAGAGCTTGGCGGCGAAGGTCTCGTAGACACCGGCCTGGACGATGATGCGGTTGGCGCAAACGCAGGTCTGGCCGCCATTGCGGAATTTTGAGACCAGTGCGCCCTCAACGGCGAGGTCGAGGTCGGCGTCGTCGAAGACGATGAAGGGGGCATTGCCGCCGAGCTCCAGGCTGAGCCGTTTCACGCTGTCGGCCGCGCCGCGCATCAGCAGCGAGCCGACCCGCGTCGAGCCGGTGAAGGAGATCTTGCGCACCGTCTCGTTCGCCATGATCTCGTTGCCGATCTCGGCCGGCATGCCGGTGACGATGTTGATGACCCCGGCGGGAATGCCCGCCCGCTCGGCAAGCACGCCGAGCGCCAGCGCCGAATAGGGCGTGAATTCTGACGGCTTGATGACCACCGTGCAGCCTGCGGCCAACGCCGGCGCGACCTTGCGGGTGATCATCGCATTGGGAAAATTCCACGGCGTGATGATGCCGCACACGCCGACCGGTTCCTTCAGCACGATGATGCGGCGGTCTTTCGTCGGCGACGGGATGGTGTGGCCGTTGATGCGGCGTGCTTCCTCGGCGAACCATTTGACGAAGGAGGCGCCGTAGCGGATCTCGCCTTTGGCCTCGTCCAGCGGCTTGCCCTGTTCCGTCGTCAGGATCAGCGCAAGATCGTCCAGATGCGCCAGCATCAGCCCATGCCAGGCCTCCAGGAGGGCAGCGCGCTCGGCGTTGGTTTTCTTCTTCCAATCCCCATCGGCAGCAGCCGCGGCGTCTATGGCCGCGCGGGTCTCCGGAGCGGCCATGTCGGGCACGGTGCCGATCGCGGCCTGGGTCGCCGGATCGATGACATCGACCGTCTTGCCGGAGTCGGCGATGACCCATTCGCCGCCGATCAAACCGGCTTCGCGGAAGAGGCTTTTGTCTTTCAGGTTTCTCATCGAAAACGACCTTGCAATCAGGTGAGCGCCGCGACGACGGCAGCGGTGATGGCTTGTGTGCGATCCTTGCCGGGGCTGGTTCCAATGCCTCGCGCGGTTGTCGCCTCGAGCGCCTTCATCATGCGGCCGGCGGCAGCCTTTTCGCCGAGATGATCGAGCATCATGGCGCCGGACCAGATGGTGGCGATCGGGTTGGCGATGCCGAGATGGGCGATGTCGGGCGCCGAGCCGTGCACCGGCTCGAACATCGACGGCGCCGAACGGTCGGGATTGATGTTGGCGGAGGCGGCATAGCCGAGCCCGCCCTGGATCGCCGCGCCGATGTCGGTCAGGATGTCGCCGAACAGGTTGGAAGCGACGAGCACGTCGAGGCTCTCCGGCGCCATGATCATGCGCGCCGCGAGCGCATCGACATGATAGCTGGTCACCTCGACGTCCGGATAATCCCCCGCAAGCTTGCGGGTGACCTCGTCCCAGAACACCATCGAGTATTTCTGCGCGTTGGACTTGGTGACGGAAGCAAGCTTGCCCCGCCGTGATCGCGCCTGCTCGAAGCCGAAGCGCAGGATGCGCTCGACGCCGGCGCGGGTGAAGATCGATGTCTCCACCGCAACCTCGTCCAAAGTGCCCTGGTGCACGCGCCCGCCGGCGCCGGAATATTCGCCCTCGGTGTTCTCGCGGATACACAGGATGTCGAAGCTCTCCGCTCGCAGCGGTCCCTTGACCCCAGGCAGCAGGCGGTGTGGCCGGATGTTGGCGTATTGCACGAATGCCTTGCGGATCGGCAGCAGCAGGCCGTGCAACGAGACCGAATCCGGCACCTCCGCCGGCCAGCCGACCGCACCGAGAAGGATGGCGTCGAAGCCGCGCAAGGTCTCGATGCCGTCCTCGGGCATCATGCGGCCGGTTTCCTTGTAGAAGCGGCAGGACCAGGGGAACTCGGTGCCCGTCAGGGCAACGCCGTCCTGTTTGGCCGCAGTCTCCAGCACCGTCCAGGCGGCGGCGGTGACATCGCGGCCGATGCCGTCACCGGGTATCAGGGCGATCGAGTAGGATTTCATCGGCATCCCTTCACAGGCTGACCAGGACGCTCTTGGTCCTGCGGTTGGCGAGATAGGCGTCGCGGCCAAGGTCCTTGCCGATGCCGGAGCGCTTGTAGCCGCCGGTCGGCAGGATGTGGTCGCGCGAGCGGCTGTAGCGGTTGACCCAGACCGTGCCCGCTTCGAGCTTGCGCGCCAGACGGATCGTACGCGACAGGTCGGAAGTGAAAAGGCCGGAAGCGAGTCCGTAGGTCGGATGGGAGGATAGCGCCAACGCCTCGTCCTCGGTCTCGAAGGTCTGCACTGTGAGCACCGGGCCGAAGATCTCCTCGACGATCGCGGGATTGACCTGATCGACATCAGCGATCAGCGTCGGCTCGTAGAAATAGCCGGGGCTGTCCATGGCGGCGCCGCCGGTCAGGCATTCGCCGCCGGCCTTGACCGCAGCCTGCACGATGCTGTCGACACGCCCTCGTTGCCGCTCCGAGATGATCGGCGAATAATGCGTCGCCTCGTCCCAGGTCGGGCCGGGCCACACCGCCTTCATCTTCACCAGGATCGCGGTCGTCAGCCTGTCGGCCACGCTCTTCTCGACGATCAGCCGCGTGCCGGCGACGCAGGCCTGGCCAGCGTTGAAGGTGACGCTGCCGGCGATCGCCGTCGCCGCCTTGTCGAGGTTGGCGTCGGCAAAAACGATCTGCGGGCTCTTGCCGCCGAGCTCCAGGGTCATCGGCTTGACGCCGGTGCGAGCGACGTTCTCCATGATGGCCGAGCCGGCGCGGGTCGAGCCGGTGAAGCTGACCTTGGCGATCTCGGGATGCCCGGTCAGCGCCGTTCCGGTCGTCGGACCGTCTCCCAGCACCACGTTTATCAGCCCTGCCGGCAGACCCGCCCTTATGGCGAGTTGCGCCATACAGACAACCGAAAAGGGTGTCATTTCCGACGGCTTCAGCACGACCGCATTGCCCGCGGCCAGCGCCGGACCAAGCTTCCATCCGGCCATCGAGATGGGAAAATTCCAGGGGGTGATCGCGCCGACCACGCCATAGGGCTCGCTCATGATCATGCCGAGACTGGCGTCGTCGGTCGGCACGAGCTCGCTGCCTTCCTTGTCCGCGAACTCGGCAAAGAAGCGGATCTGCTCGGCCGTCACCGCGATGTCGCCGGCGATGAGCTGACCGACGGGACGGGTGGAGCACAGCGCTTCGATCCTCGCCAGCGTTGCGGCTTCGGCCTCGATCAGGTCGGCCCAGGCCTGGAGCGCCCTGGTACGCTCGCGCGGCCGGACGCCGCCCCAGTTGCTGGCCTTCAGCGCCGCCTTGGCGCTCTCCACCGCACGGTCGATCATGTCGGCGCCGGCCACGGGGCAGGCGGCATATTCCTTGCCGTCCGACGGCCGGCGCATCTCGATCGCGCCCTCGGCCGCGATCATTTCCCCGCCGACAAAATGGCCGACGGGAAGGGGAACCGTGTTCGGATCGAAGCTCAGGCTCATGGGCAACCACCTAGCGTTGGCCGCAGCCTAGCGCGGGCGGGCAAGCAGCATGCATCGTTCGGCGAACCGCTGCGGACGATTGTTGCGTGCCGGCCGCACGCGACGGCAAAATCTGTCGCTGCCCTTGAAACTGCGCCGACCGTTCAGCCGACCGTCACGTAGATCTTGCGCACCGTTTCGATCGTCTTCCAGACCCCGGTGAAGCCCGGCTTCATCACGAAGCTGTCGCCAGCCCGGTAGGTCACCGCCGGGCCGGCATCGGGGGTGATTTCGACGACGCCGGAGAGGATGTGGCAGAACTCGAATGTCTCGCCCTTGATCGAGCGCGTCTCGCCCGGTGTCGCCTCCCAGACGCCGGTATGGACCAAGTCGTCCTTCGCGGCATCCTGCGCCCAGGTCTTGAAGGCAGGGTCGCCGGCAATCAGCCGCTCCGGCAATGCCTTGGATTCGCGTGGCGAAAAGTTCGGATTGGTGTCGACGGATTTGAGCAGGGACAAAGCATGGCCTTTCGGTTTTGGACTTCAATAGCCGCGCGACCGCTCGACGAGCCCGATGGGATCGAGACCGGCGCGGTGGCGTCTGATGTTTTCGATGACGGCGCGGGCGGCGGTCGCCGGCTGGGTGACGCTGGCGATGTGCGGGGTCAGGATGATCTTCGGATGCGCCCAGAACGGATGGCCGGAGGGCAGTGGTTCGGGATCGGTGACGTCGATCATCGCCGCCGACAGATGGCCGCTGTCGAGCGCCGCGACAAGCGCTTCGTGGTCGAGCTGCGGCCCGCGGCCGGTGTGGACGAGCGCCGCGCCCTCGGGCAGTTTCGCGAACAAGTCGGCATTGAGGAAGCCACGTGTCTCCTCGGTCAGCGGCAGCAGGCCGACCAGAATGTCGCTGGCCGCAAGCATCTCCTGCAGCCCGGGCCGGCCATGATGGCAGGTCACGCCCTCGATCCGCTGCGGCGAGCGGCTCCAGCCAGCGAGCGGGAAGCCGAAAGGTTTTAGGCGATCAAGGACGGCCTGGCCGAGCTGCCCGAGGCCGAGCACGCCGATCCGGCGCAAGGCGGCCTGAAGCTGCGGTATGTCGCGCCATTCGCCAGCGCGTTGCTGTGCCAGATATCCAGGGAGGTTGCGGTGGAGCGCAAGCACGGCAAGCGTCACATATTCCTGCATCATGCGCACGATGCCTTCCTCGATCGTACGCACGATCTTCACCTGTTCCGGCACGGTATCGAGGCGGAACTGGTCGACGCCGGCGCCGATGGAAAACAGGATCTCCAGGTTCCTGTAGCGCGCGAGGTCTTCCGGCGCAGTCCAGGTGATGAGATAGCGTACGGCGTCGGGATCGACTGTTGCTGCATTCGTCGTGAAGGGGATGTCCGGCAGTTCCTCGGCGAAGGCCTCTGCGAAGACCGCGCCGCGGCGCGCATCGGAATTGAACAGGAAGGTCATCCCCGTTCCCCTTCAAGCCGCGCAGTGGGCGCCCAGCGCCTCGATCAATCGCTGGCAGGCGGCGAGCTCGCTGGCGAGGATGTATTCGTCGGGCTTGTGGGCGCGACCTATGTCGCCCGGGCCGCAGATGATCGCATCGAAGCCGGCGGCCTGGTAGAGTCCGGCCTCCGTGCCGTAGCTGACGGCGGCGAGCGGCGCTTCGCCGGTCAGCTCGGCCAACAGTGCCGCCAGGCTCGAGTCCTGCGGCAGCGACAGCGCCGGATAGGCGCTCATCGGCGTCCACTCGATCCGAAAGCCGTCGACCGCAAGGGCTTCGGCTCGCGCCCTGACCGGCGCGAGCAGGCTGGCCGGGTCGACGCCGGGTATGGCGCGGGCCTCCAGGTCCAGCGTGCAGGTGTCTGGAATGATGTTGACCGACTGCCCACCCGTCACCACGCCCGCCTGCAGCGAGGAATAGGGCGGCTCGAAGGCGGGGTCGAACGGACCGCACGTCAGCCGCTCGGCTTCGCTGACGGCCGCGCCCAGCGCAGCGGCCATGGCATGGATGGCGTTGAGCCCCAGATCAGGCCGCGATGAATGGCCGGACCGCCCGTTGACCGTCACCCGAGCCGCCGCCTTGCCCTTGTGGCCGCGCACGGCGCGCATGCCGCTCGGCTCGCCGACGATGACGCCGAGCGGTTTCGCGCAAAGTGCGGGAAGGCGCGCGATCAAATGCGGCACGCCGCGGCATCCGACCTCCTCGTCATAGGAGAAGGCGAGATGAATCGGTCTGGCCAGGCGCAGTTTCGTCAGTGCAGGCACAGCCGCGAGCACCGCTGCCAGAAACCCCTTCATGTCCGTGGTGCCGCGTCCATAGAACCGTTCGCCTTCCCGGCGCAGCGTGAAAGGAGCCGAGCTCCAATGTGGCTCGCCGGCGGGGACGACGTCCATGTGGCCGGACAGGATGAAGCCCGGCACATCGGCGGGGCCGATCGTTGCGAACAGGTTGAAACGATCGCCCTCAGGCCCTGGGAGCAGGCTGACTTGCGTTCCGTGCTGCGCAAGATGGGCCTCGATCCAGCCGGCGATGTCGCCATTCGGCTCGCCGGCGACCGATGGAAAGGCGACGAGACGGTCGAGGATGTCGAAGACGTCCATTCCAGCCCTTAAGACATTTCGGGTCGCCGGATCGGTGTCGGCGACCGTATGCTGCTAGATTTTGGGAGAGGATGTGCGCGTTCTTTCGCGATTGCGTGCCGAAAGCGGAAGTGTTTCAGTTGAATCTAGCGTTGGCGCGCGGCTTTCGAGCAAATCCTACCGGTCTGCTTGTTTAGCGTTGGCGGAGAGAGGGTGACCATCGACGCGTCATCTCTAGTGCGGCAATCTTTCAGGGGCATGGCATTGAAGCCGTCCGGAAGCTTGAAAATCGATACCTTCTCGATGCGCATCGGCGACATCGAGGGCATCGATCTCGATCGGTTGCACGGGCACTCCCTGTCCGTCGGATGGCCGCACCGGGCCGAAGACTGGCAGTTCCTGCGCGAATCGGGGCGCGGCTTCGTGGCGCTCGATGAGATCGGCCGCGTTCTCGGTTCGGCCATGTGGTTCGCGCACGGCACCGATTTCGCCACCGTGGGCATGGTCATCACCTCGCCGCGACTGCAGACGCTCGGCGCAGGACAATGGCTGATGAAGCGGGTCTTCGAAAAGGTCGCCGGGCGCGATCTGCGCCTCAATGCAACACGAGCGGCAAGACGGCTCTATCTTTCGCTCGATTTCCAGCCGGAGAAGACCGTCTACCAATGCCAGGGCATCGCCAGAGCGGAGACGATGGGTAGACTGGCGGAGACAAGGGGCGATATCCGGACTTTGGGCGACGGCGACATTGCCGCGGCGATCACGCTCGATGCGGCGGGATTTGGCGTCAGGCGCGCGGCGCTGATCGCAAAGCTCTTCGCGCACTCGGCCGGCTATGGTCTTTTCAAGGGCGGCAGGCTGAAAGCCTTCGCGCTCTGTCGCCCGTTCGGGCGGGGCCATGTCGTGGGACCGGTCGTGGCGGAAAGCGACGTCGACGCCGTGGCCGTCGTCCGGCCGCACGTGGTCGACCATTCAGGATCTTTCCTCAGGATCGATACGCATATGGACAATGGCGACTTCGCTGCCTTCCTGTCGCACAGCGGCATGCCGGTCTTCGACACGGTGCTGACCATGTCGCTGGGCAAACGGCTCGCCGATTTTGCCGTCGCAGGCGCGGCTATGCCGAAGACCTATGCTCTGGCGAGCCAAACTCTCGGATAGTTCGGTGTTTTCGTCGGCAAAAAGGCGCCGGCCAACATTCAACCATTGCAAGGTGCGATCTGAACGTTCCGAGCAACTGGTACAGCGACACTCCAGTTGGCGATGCGATTCTTCCCATCGTTTTCAACACATCCTCGCTCAGTAAGAGTCTCCCGGGGCTTTCATCCTGACATAAATGCGCCAACCGCCATGTTAGAGTCCCACGATCGAGGACAGCTGCTACGTGCTGTTCTGAAATGAGAGGAGCGTTTCCCACGTCCAGGATCAGCCGTCGCACCGTGCTCTTCCAGTCGGGCACCACCGTTGTCGCCTTGACCGCATCAGCCACGGCACTCGCCACCGAGGCACCGCGTCGAGAAGGAGAACCGTCGAACGAACTGCGAGCGTTGATCAACGCGCATAAGACGGCATACGCAGCGTTCAACAAAGCCGTCCATGAAACGGGTGGCAACAGCCGCGACTACGATGAGGCCAGCCGAGAAGAGGAGAGGGCGCTGATCTCCATCTGCGCCTTTCCCGTGGCCACGCAAGGCGATCGCTTTGCCAAGGCACGATATCTTCTCGAGATCGAGGCGCGCGGCGAACTAGATTTGCCAGAGCACATGCAAGCTCTGCTCCACTCCACGATGTGGACGGTATGAGATCGCGGCATTATGGCGAGTGGTTCTCCATCTGATCGGCGGCATGGATGCGCAATGCTCTCTGACCTCTTGGGCAGCTTCGCGCCGCATGCCGGGACACTCAAGCAGCCGTGTTTCGTCTACCAAATGCGAACCTCTTTGGCTCCTAGTCCCAGGCGATTTGCACCTAGATGCGGTCGTTCAAGGCACGACGAGCGGACAGTCTCGTTGGTCTAGTTGGTCTTCAATTGACCAACACGGTTCTCGGCAATCCATCGGGCGGCGAGCACAAGGGCTCCCATGCTGAAGTCCTTGCCGTGCTTTGCCACCATTTCTTCCGACAAATTGGCGAGCCGTTCAAAGAATTCATCCTTGCTCCTGTCTTCGGGGGTGAGTTCGGTTTGCATTCTCTTCTCCTGTTGTTAGCGGCCTGCATTGGCCTATTTGAACATCTGCGCGGGAAAGGTGACGATCGCGACGGTACCATCGACGGCACCCACCGCCAGGTGGCGTCCGTCACCGGACCAGCCGAGCGCGGTTACTGCGCTGCCCATTGGCCTGACGAGGAGTTCGTCCCGCGCGCCGATCTGGGCGATGGTGATCCGGCCGTTGGCATAGCCGGCCGCAACCAGTCTCTTCTGCGGATGCGCGGCCACTGTCTCGACCGGCACCAGCCCGGCGCGACCTGTCTCCAGCGCGCCAGAGGTCTCTCCTTCAAGCGGCGGCGCAGTCATCGACCAACCGGCGATCCGGAAGGCGCCCGATGCAAACAGAGCGTTCTCTGGCAGGCTCCAGCACACTGTACGGACCGGCGTTGGAAATCCCGAGACGATCTCAGCCCGGCCATCAGTCATGCTGACCAGGGCAAAGCCTCCGGTTTCGAGCCCGCAGGCCAGCCAGGTGCCGTCGCCACTCCAGCGGATCGATACCGGGCGCGCCGAAAAGGCGAAATCACGTATCGCGGTGGCCTCGCTTTCGACCATCCAGATCGATAGCCGGTTGTCCAAGCTGCAGGCAAGGCGCCTTCCGCCTGGCGAAAAGGCCAGCGCATCGGTCGACGGGGTCGCACCGTGGTGCAGCCTTGTTGCGGCGCTTCCGCCGCGCGACAGGAAGATGTCCTGCCCATTGCTGACAGCTGTCATGGCCGTCCGAGGGCTGTAATCGAAGGCGACGGCCGGTCCGTCAATCTTGGCCAGCGTCTCCATCACAGTGCCGTCCGCTGCCAGATGCACCACTTTGCCGGCCGCCGTTCCGACCAGGAAGCCGGACCCAAGGTAGCTTGCGAGCGGGACATCGCCTTCTCCCATCGCGGCGGTAGTTATCAATGGTGCCGGTGCTCTTTCCCTGGGGCGGATCGTCGTTTGGCCAAGGTCGCCGCTCACCCTGATCCGCGATTCCGGCGGCTCCTGGTCCGCGACCGCAGCTATGGCAACCGTCCCATCAAGGCCGGTGAAGGCGACAGCCGAGGCATCGGCGCTGAAGCGCAGGTCGGCGACCGCCGACGGGCGGCGCCAGCTTCTGGCCAGCAGGTCGAACAAGGTCAGGTTCTGTATCGCGTGCTGGTTCATGGTCCTTCCCTTCGTCAGTTTCCGGTCTCCGCCAGGCAGCGGTCGACGTCGTCGATGTCGCCTTCGGCGGCGGCGATGCGCTCCTCGCACGTCGTGCATGCGTGTCTGAGTGCCGCGGCGCTCTCCTCGGCTTCATGCAAGTCTCGCACCAGTTGCACGTTTGGACCGCTTCGGCCGATCTCGAGCTCCAGGCGCAGCACGTCCATCTCGATACCGGAGAGTTTCTGGTTGAGCCGCTGCGCCTCCGAGGTCAGCGCCGAGACCGTGGCGACAAGATCGAGGCGGCGGGCGAGCAACGTGTCGCGTCTTTCGGTTTGGCCCATCGGATGCTCCTTCATTTTTCGTTTCCGCGCATCGGTCCTGGCGGTTGCTCGAACGCCGCCAGCAATCCGGGCAGTGTGCCGGCCTGCGACCGGAACTGCTTTTCGGCGGTCTCGATGTGGCTCTTCAGCTGATCCCAGATGTCGACGCGCATCACCGATGTTGTGTCGCCGGTGAGGCGCTCTATCTCCTCGACACGGAACTGGCGCGAGAGCGAAACGCCGGAAAACACGAAGTCGCGCAGCAGGATCGCGTGGTTCTCGATGAACAGATGGATCATCGGATGGGTTACCGCGGTGACGCCGCCGGCAGCAAGCTCGGCCCGGATGAAATCCTGAAAGTGGCTCTGGAGGCGAAATTGGCTCTCGCCCAGGAAGCGCATGACGAAGACCAGATCGCGAGGCATCAGCCTGACAAGATCGCCGGCGATGTCGTCTGGCTGTCGGGATATTGGCGATGGCAGGCCTTGGCTGTCCTTTTCATCAGGCATGGGCTCTCTCCAATGCTGAGCCGCATGGGCCGCCTCTTCAAAATAATAGAGACAGGATAGAATTGAATAGATGAAATCTGTTTTATGAATGCTGCGAGAGCTAAGTAAGCATTTCGCAAATGCGAATTGAGTATAAATATTACAGGCGTAATTTACATCTGTAAAATAACGTTACAGTTGGCTGCCGCGTTTCGCGGCGAAGTGAACGGCGATTGTTTCGAACGGCCGGCGTTGGGCTTTTTTCAAAACTGGCACGGCGCTTGCTTTGTCACTTGCATAAGAAGCCCATCGCACTTTGCGGTGCCAAAAGAACGAAGGAACGGAGGAAGCAGGTCAGGTCCGCTTCGGTACGCCCATCGCAGCAGCGGTTGGCACCGGGCGCTGCCGACACCTCGGAAACCTTTGCCGCGATCCACTCGAACAGCCCGACGATCAGTCGCGCCTGAATGCGCAACCCTTTGTCGTGCCGTTCGCACTCTCACTGGCGGCGTTGATTGCCGTCTCACGCCCGGATCAAGGGATCCGCGGCTCAAACCTGGTGGAGGCTTATGACGATGTCGTCTCTGACGCTCAACAAGATCACCTCGCAACGCGGCATTTCCGTAGGCGAGGCGACGAAGAAGATTTCCGACCTCGGTTGGAACCCGACCTATGTCCAGGAAGCGATGACGTTTCCGACCGACTACAAGATCGCCAAGGCGCCGCGCGATCCGATGAAGCAGGTGCTGCGCTCTTATTTCCCGATGCAGGAGGAGAAGGACAACCGCGTCTACGGCGCGCTCGACGCTGCCCTTCGCGGTGACATGTTCCGCAATGTCGAGCCGCGCTGGGTGGAATGGATGAAGCTCTTCCTCGCCATCATTCCCTTCCCGGAAATTTCCGCCGCCCGCTCGATGGCGATGGTGGCGCGGCTGGCGCCGGGCGAGGACCTCAGAACCGGCTTCACCATGCAGATGGTCGATGAGTTCCGTCACTCCACCATCCAGATGAATCTGAAGAAGTGGTACATGGAGAATTACATCGACCCGGCAGGCTTCGACATCACCGAAGAAGCCTTCGGCAAGTGCTACGCAACCACCATCGGCCGCCAGTTCGGCGAGGGCTTCATCACTGGCGACACGATGACGGCCGCCTGCATGTACCTGACCGTCGTGGCCGAGACGGCGTTTACCAACACCCTCTTCGTCGCCATGCCTTCCGAGGCCGCACGCAACGGCGACTATGCGCTGCCGACCGTTTTCCTGTCGGTGCAGTCCGACGAGAGCCGGCACATCGGCAACGGCCACTCGCTGCTGATGGCCGCCCTGAAGGAGCCGGAGAACCATCTGCTGCTCGAGCGCGACCTGCGCTACGCCTTCTGGCAGAACCACGCCATCGTCGACGCCGCCATCGGCACCTTCATCGAATATGGCACAACCAACCGCGACAAGAACAAGGAGTCTTACGCGGAGATGTGGCATCGCTGGATCTATGAGGACTACTACCGCACCTACATGCTGCCGCTCGAGAAGTACGGTATCAAGGTCCACCACGACGACGTCCAGGCCGCCTGGGAGCGCATCACCAAGAAGAATTACGTCCACAAGGTCGGTCAGTTCTTCGCGGTCGGCTGGCCGGTCAACTTCTGGCGCATCGAGGCCCAGACCGACAAGGACTTCGAGTGGTTCGAGCACAAATATCCGGGCTGGTATGCGGAGTTCGGCGACTTCTGGAAGTGGTACGCCAAGCTCAGCCGCAAGGGCGAAAAGGTGCTGCTGTTCAACAGCGACGTCGGCTACGTCTATCCGCACCGCTGCTGGTCGTGCCTGGTGCCTTGCCTCATCCGCGAGGACATCGTGGTCGACGAGATCGACGGGCAGCTGCACACCTTCGCCCACGAGCTCGACCGCTGGACTGCCGTCGAGGCCTTCGCCGACGAGTACCAGGGCCGTCCAACGCCCGCGATGGGCCGCTTCAGCGGCAAGCGCGAGTGGGAGACGCTCTATGACGGCTGGGATCTCGCCGACGCCATCAAGGACCTCAACTTCGTCCGCTCCGACGGCAAGACGCTGATCCCGCAGCCGCATCTGCGCTTCGAGGCCGACCAGCAGTGGACGCTCGACGACGTGCGCGGAAACGTCCTCGGCTCGCCGCTCAAGGCGCTTCGCGGCATGTCTGCGGCCGATCGGGAGAAGCACCTCGCCGAGTATCGGGCCGGCTTCACCATCACGCCGTTCAATTGACGGTCAGGCGGGCCGGTTGCCGACGGCCCGCCCACCGCTTGGTGGTCAACATGACACGCGCCCGCTTCGCCCTGCCCATCGCCATCGCGGCCTGGGCTGCAATCGCCGCAACCGTCTTCACTGTCACCGGGACGCGTCCGCCCGCCGACGACTGGAGGAAGGTGACGGCAGGCTACAAGGGCTCGCTCGGCCAGAAACCAAGAGCACCAGTGAAGATATTCGCTATCGGGAGTCCAATCAAATGACTGACGCTCACACAGTGCGCCTGGAGCCGGTCGGCGTCGAATTCGAGGTCGAAAACGGCGAAACGGTCCTGAACGCGGCATTCCGCCAGGGCATCGCGCTGCCGCATGGCTGCAAGGAAGGGCAATGCTCGGCCTGCAAATGCGTACTGCTCGAAGGCGAAGTCGACATGCTGAAATACTCGACCTTTGCCCTCAACGACATGGAGAAGGATAGCGGACACATCCTGTTGTGTCGGTCGATTGCCTATTCCGACATGCAGGTCGAGCTCCTCAACTACGACGAGGAGGTTCTGGCGAAATCAATCGCGGTGAAGACGTTCAAGGGCCGGATCTCGAAGTTCGAGCATCTGACCCACGACATCCGCGGCATCGAGATCGAACTCGGCTCGCCGATAAAATTCTGGGCTGGGCAATATGTCGACATCACGGTCACCACGCAAAAAGGGGAGACGATTACGCGCTCGTTCTCCATGGCAAATACGCCGGACCAAACCCAAAAACTCTCCTTCATCATCAAGAAATACCCCGAAGGAAAGTTTTCCGGGGAACTCGATTCCGGAGGCATCCGTGTCGGAGCCGAGGTCACCGTCGTCGGACCCTATGGAACCTGCTTCCGGCGGGAAGAACGGCAAGGTCCCCTGATCCTTGTCGGCGCCGGCTCCGGCATGTCGCCGGTCTGGTCGATCCTCAACGATCACCTGAAGAGCGGCGAGAAGCGGGACGTCTACTTCTTCTACGGCGCGCGCACGCCAAGCGACCTGTTCTATCTCGACAGGATCACCGAGCTCGCCGGAAGCCACCCGGAGCTGAATTTCATCCCGGTGCTCTCGCACGTCAACGGCGAGGCGTGGGACGGCGAGCGCGGCTTCGTGCACCAGAGCGTCGATGCCAAGCTCAAACAGCTGGCGGTCGACGGGCAGGGCGACGTCTACGCCTGCGGTCCGCCGCCCATGATCGATGCGCTGCAGCCGGTCCTGTTCATGAACGGGTTCGAGACCGAACGCATCTTCTTCGACCGGTTCACCACGTCGTCCAGCGCCACCCCGGCCCATTGAGGTGGGCCGGAGCCAGCGACACCAAAGCAACTGCAACAAGGGAGTGAAGACAATGGTAGCAACGTCGAGTTCAGTCGGATCGGGAGCCGCGGGAGCCGCGATCTTCGCCGATTCGGACAGCCGGAAATATCGGTACTTCGAGCCGAAGGGCCAGCGCGCCACCCATTACGAGGATGTCACGGTCGACGTGCAGCCCGACCCCGAGCGCTACCTGATCCAGGACTGGATCATCTCCTTCTCGAACGGCAAGGGCGCCTACGTCAAGGACAACACGGCTGCCAGGAGCTCGAACTGGCATGCCTTCCGGGCTCCCGATCAGGAGTGGGAGCGTACGCACTACCAGCGCCAGTCGAAGATCGAGACGATGGTGCAGAGCGTCATCACCAACGCCCGCCGCGCCGGCGCGCCGAAGACCTTCGACAAGGTCTGGTCGAAGCTGCTGCAGGCGCATCTCGGAGCCTGGAAGCATGCCGAGTTCGGCCTGGGCACATCGCTCATGCAGGCGCAGCGCTACGGCTACACGCAGATGATCAACAATGCGACGCTCACCAATTCCTCCTACAAGCTCCGGCTGGCCCAGGACATCACGCTCTATCTCGCCGAGATCGGCATGGACATCGCCGGATGGGACGACGAGCTCGGCAAGAAGCACTGGCTCGAGGACGGCGTGTGGCAGGGCACCCGCGAAGCGGTCGAGACCATCATGGGCATGGCCGACTATCTGGAGCAGTACTTCGCCATCAACATCGTCTTCGAGCCGCTGGTTGGCGAACTGTTCCGCTCCGGCTTCCTGATGCAGGCGGCGGCGGCCAACCACGACTTCATCACGCCGCCGGTGATCTCGGCGGCCGAAGCCGACTACGAGCGCAACCTCGCCAACACCATCGACCTGATCTACCTGCTCGCCAACGACGAGACGCACGGCGCGGCCAACAGGAAGCTGTTCCAGGGCTGGGTCAAGAAGCACGGCGCGCTCGCCGACAAGGCAGCCGCCGGCCTGCAGCCGATCTGGTCGATGCCGCATTCCAAGCCGGTTTCGTTCACCGACGTTCGCGCCCAGTCCGAGGAACGGATTGGCCGGATCCTCGGCGAACTCGGCCTCAAGCGCTGAATAGGGGAGAACACATCATGTCAGTAGCAGCACGCGACGCTTCGCAGTCTAACATCTTCAAATCGATGAAGGACATTACCTTCGAGCAGACGATCTCGCACCAGTGCGGCGTCACCATGAACGACTCGGTCGAGGCGCGCGCCATCGCCGAATTCATGGGCAAAAAGCCGGGAGTCATCGTTACCTACCAGCCAGCCATGATCCGCATCGACGGCAACGGCAAGCTGATCTTCAAGATGGACGAGATCAGCGAATATCTGGGTCGCGAGATGACCGCCGAAATCTTCGAGGTCAACACCTCCACCCACTACGGCCGCATGGTGCGCATCGACGACAACACGGTGATCCTGTTCGGGAACATGGACGAGGTCTTCGAATACATCTGAGCAACGATCCGGCGCGCCGCCCGGACGCGGCGCGCCGAAACCTTCAACACAACGCCCCACCAACACGACGACTGCGGAGGCAAGAATGTACAGGACACCTGAAGGCAAGGACATCTTCGTGGTCGATGGCCACACTCATTTTTGGGACGGCAGCCCGGAGAACCAGAGGAACATCCACGGCAAGCAGTTCATCGACTGCTTTTATGCCTATCACACAAACCTGAGCCCGAGGGAGCAACTTTGGCCGAAGGGCAAATTTGAGAAATACAGCGCCGACGATCTTTATCGCGACCTGTTCATCGACGGTCCGGATGACGTTGCGATCGTCCAGTCCACCTACCTGAAGGACTTCTACAAGAACGGTTTCAACACGATCGAGCGCAACGCCGAGGTCGCCAAGCGCTACCCGGACCGCTTCATCGTCAACGGCTCCTTCGATCCGCGCGATGGCGAGAAGGCGCTGGAATACATCCACTTCATGAAGGAGACCTACGACGTCAAGGGTGTGAAGATGTACACGGCCGAGTGGAACGGCGCCTCCAAGGGCTGGAAGCTCACCGATCCCGATGCCTACAAGTGCTTCGAGCTCTGCGAAAAGCTCGGCATCAAAAACATTCATGTCCACAAGGGCCCGACGATCATCCCGCTCAGCAAGGACGCGTTCGACGTTCACGACGTCGACCACGCGGCGACGGATTTCCAGGGCCTCAACTGGATCATCGAGCATTGCGGCCTGCCGCGCCTCGACGATTTCTGCTGGATCGCGACGCAGGAAACCAATGTCTATGGCGGCCTGGCGGTAGCGCTTCCCTTCATCCACTTGCGCCCGCGCTATTTCGGCGAGGTCATCGCCGAACTGCTGTTCTGGCTCGGGCCGGAGAAGCTCCTGTTCGGTTCCGACTACGCGATCTGGACGCCGCGCTGGCTGATCGAGAAACTCTGGGCCTACCAGATCCCGCAGGACATCGCTGCAGAACGCGGTGTACAACTGACCGACGAGATCAAGGAGAAGATCCTCGGCCTCAATGCCGCGCGCCTCTACAACATCGACATTGATGCGAAGAAGAAGGCGCTCGCAAGCTCGCCCTTCAGCATCGCGGCGGAGTAGGGGCCATGGCAACCGCCAGCGTTTCCGGCAGCCGCGAGGAGGAAGTCTGGCGGCGCCTTGGCGAGGTCAACGACCCGGAACTCGACGAAGCCATCACCGAGATGGGCTTCGTCGAGCGGGCCGAGATAACCAGTGACGGCACTGTGGAGGTCGACTTCCGCCTGCCGACCTACTGGTGCTCGCCAAATTTCGCCTTCCTCATGCTCGACGGTGTCCGCAAGGCGCTCGACCGGCTCTCCTGGTCGCCTGCCTATCGCGTGAAACTACACGACCACATGTTCGCCGAAGAGGTCAACCGCGGCATCGAGGCGGGCAGGACTTTCGGCGACATCTTCGCCGAGCTTGCCGGGGACCAGGATATCGACGCCCTGCGCGAAACCTTCAGCATGAAGGCCTTCAAGCGGCGCCAGGAGGCGGTCTTGCGCGGTCTGCGGGAGCACGGCCTGACGGATCGCGAAATCCTCGGCATGGATCTGGCGGCATATGATGCCGCCAGCTTCGAGCCGGGCGAGGCGGCCGCGCAGAAGCCACGGTACCGGGCGGCTCTGCTCCAGCGGTTTGCTGACCGCTGTCCAGGCGATCCGGTCTTCGTGACGTGGGAGGGGCGACAAATCCCGCCCGTCGCGCTCAGCGCCCACCTCGCCGAGCTGCGCGGCGTGCGCGTCAACATGGAGTTCAACGGCGCGCTTTGCCGTGGACTGAAGCAGACAAGATACAAAGAACTGAGTGTGGTCGACGGCGAGCCGACGCTGGTCGACTTCATCATGGACCGCGTGCCGGCGCGAAGCGCGCCGGCCGTCTAGGCAACGTCGAAAGCAACGGCCTCCCTCGCACGAGGCCCCCAACCAACAAGCCGCCCGTAAGGCGGAAGGAGGAGTCATGCCTAAAATAATGCTTCACAATTCGCAGGCCCGCCGGGCCCTTGCCCGCGGCGTCTATAGGCTGGCGGCGGCCGTCGAACCTACGCTTGGCCCCAAAGGCATGAACGCCATGATCGACCGGCCGATCGGTACGCCGATGGTGACCCGCGACGGCGTCAGCATCGCCTCCGAGATCGAACTGCATGACCGTTTCGAGAACATGGGCGCGCAGGTCGTTCGTGAAGTGTCGATGCAGACCAACGAGGTCGCCGGCGACGGCACCACGACCGCCATCGTACTCGCCAACGCGCTCATCCAGGGTGGCATCGAGGCGAATGAACGCGGCGCCAAATCGGTCGATCTCTGCAAGGGCATCGACCGCGCGGTGGCGGCGGTGGTTACTGCCCTCAAGGCCTCGGCCAAGCCCGCCAAGGGCAACGGCATCCTCGCCTCGGTCGCAAACATCGCCGCGACCGACGCCAGGCTTGGCGCGCTGGTGGCGGAAGCGCACGAGCGCGTCGGGGCGGAAGGCGTCATCACCACCGACTTCAGCGTGACCACCGAGACCACGCTTGACGTGGTCGAGGGCATGTCCTTCGACCGCGGCTACCTCTCGCATCACATGGTCACCGACCAGGAGAAGATGGAGGCCGTGCTCGAGCGGCCTCTGATCCTGATGACCGACCTCAAGATCAAGGACCCCAAGGCGCTCGAGACTACCCGCCGCATCGCCGACGAGGCCGGGCGGCCGCTGCTGATCGTGTCGGAGGAAGTGTCGCCGGAGGTGGTGGTGACCCTGCTCGGCAAGCAGGGGTCCGGGAAATACCTCATCGTCCATCCGCCGGAATACGGCCATTGGCGCAAGGCGATGATGGAGGATCTGGCGATCATCACCGGCGGCAAGGTGATCGCGCGCGATCTCGGCGGCCGGCTGGAGGACATCACAGCCGAGGATCTCGGAACGGCCGAGCGGGTGAGGACCAGCGCGTCCTATACCTCGATCATTCGCGGTGGCGGCGACCATGCTGCGATCGCGTCGCGCCGCGCCCAGGTGCAGCGGCAGTACGAGGCCGCGCCGCCGAACATCGAGCAGGACAAGCTGCGCGAGCGCCTGGCCAAGCTTTCCGGCGGCACGGCCATCCTCTACGCCGGTGGCGTCACGCCCGTCGAGCAGAAGCGGACGATCCAGCTGATCGAGGATTCTCTCAATGCCGTGCGCGCCGCCTCCGAGGAGGGTGTCGTCGCCGGCGGCGGCTCGGCGCTGGCTCAGATCGCGCCCCTGCTCGACAAGGTGGCGGCCGAGGCGGAAGGCGACATCGCCGAAGGAGTGCGCCTGGTGCGCTCGGTGTTGTCGCGTCCGCTGTGGCGCATTGCCGCCAATGCCGGCGCCGATCCCGAAACCGTGGTGGCCGAGGTCACCCGCGTCAATGGCGGTTATGGCTACAACGCATCGGCCGGCAGCTACCAGAACATGTTCGAGGCCGGAATCATCGATCCGGTGCGCGTCACCTACACCGCGCTCGCCAACGCCGCCTCCGTGGCGACGCTGATCCTCACCACCGAAACACTGATCGGCGATCTCGCCGAGGACGAGGACCCGACCGCCGGCCCGGCACGTGGCGGCGGTTCGGAAAAGCTCGGCCGCGCCTGACGCGCATTCCAACGGAACGATTTGGAAAGGACACGACGATGAAAGCCGCCAGACTCTACGAATACGACCCGCACATGAACGTGAAGCTCAAGATCGAGGACGTCGTCGCGCCGACGATCACGGCCCCTGACGAGGTGATCGTGCGGGTCGGTGCCGCCGGACTGTGCCGCACCGACCTCCACATCATCGAAGGGGTGTGGAAACCGACCATGGATCCTGACGGCAGCCTGCTGCCTTACATCATGGGCCATGAGAATGCCGGCTGGGTCGAGGAGGTCGGCAGCGGCGTCCGATCGGTCAAGCGCGGCGACGCCGTGATCTGCCATCCGTTCCGCTCCTGCGGCATCTGCCTCAACTGCCGGCATGGCGAAGACATGTATTGCGACAATGGGCAGTTCCCCGGCCTCGGCATGAATGGCGGCTTCGCCGAATATTTCATCACCAGCGAGCGCTCACTCATCAAACTCAACGCCAATGTCACGCCGATCGAGGTGGCGCCGCTGGCCGACGCCGGCATCACCGCCTACCGCGCCGCCAAACGGGCGGCGAAGCTGTTGCGGCCAGGAAGCTACTGTGTGCTGCTCGGCATCGGCGGGCTCGGCCACATCGCGTTACAGTCGCTGCACGCGATTTCGGGCTGCCGCATCATCGCCGTCGACCGCGAGCCGGCGGCGCGTGTGCTGGCCAAGGATCTTGGCGCCGACTTCGTCCTCGACGGCGGGCCGAACGTTGTCGAGGAGGTAAAGGCGATCACCGGCGGCGGCGCCCATGTCGTCATCGATTTCGTCGGTGAACTCGGCGTCGAGAACATCTGCTGGAAGATGGTGCGCAAGGGCGGCCAGCTCTTCGTCGTCGGCTACGGCGGCGCGGTCAACGTTCCGACCGCGCATCTGGTCATCGAGGAGATCAACATCGGCGGCAGCCTGGTCGGCAATTTCACCGAGCTCGTCGAACTGATGGAGCTCAACGCCGACGGCAAGGTGAAGATGCACTACACCGAGTACAACCTCGCCAGCATCAACACCGCGCTCGACGACTTCAAGAACCGGCGCTTCACCGGCCGCGGCGTCATCGTTCCCTGAACCACCTGGACCGGATCCACGCCAAACGACCGCGTCGGTTCCGATCCGTCATCTGCAAGGAGAGGAATTAATGAACAAGTGCATCTGTGAATTCGTCGGCACCTTCGCGTTGGTCTTCGTCGGCTGCGCGACGGTTCTGTTCATGCGCTCCGAGGTCGGCCTGCTCGGAGTCGCCCTGGCATTCGGCCTGTCGGTGGTGGCGATGGCCTATTCGATCGGGCCGATTTCAGGCGCGCATCTCAATCCGGCGGTGAGCCTCGGCGTCTTCGTTTCCGGCCGGATGAAATCCAATGACCTTGTCGGCTATGTCGTCGCGCAATGTCTGGGAGCGATCGTCGCGTCGGCCGTGCTCTACGTGATCGTCCAGGGCAAGGGTGGCGGCTATGACGTCGCCGCGAATGGTTTTGCCCAGAACGGCTGGTCGGCCTATTCGGCGACTTCGGCGTTCCTGTTCGAAGCAGTCGCAACATTCCTGTTTGTGCTCGTCATTCTGCGTGCCACAGCCGAAGGCGGCGCGGGCGCTCTGGCAGGCCTGGCGATCGGACTGACGCTGGTCGTGATCCACCTCGCCGGCATTGCTGTGTCAGGATCCTCGGTCAATCCGGCCCGCTCGCTCGGGCCTGCTTTGTTCGCCGGTGGAACCGCGCTGTCGCAGCTCTGGCTCTATATTGTGGCCCCTTGTCTTGGCGCCGCCGCAGCCGGGCTGGCGGAGCGCGCTGGTGTGATCGGAGCCGGCGAAAGGGTGTCGCAGCCGGCCTGACCGACTGCCGCCTGCGGCTCCCTTTTGGCTGAAATCCTCCCAAACCATGGCATGAATGGCATGGGTTCCCTTTTCCCCTCGTCAAACGAACTCGCGCCGGATGCCGTATTGCTCGAGCTTGCGATAGAGTGTTGGCCGCGAGATGCCGAGCCGCTGCGCGACCCGGCTAAGATTGCCATTCTCCACGGCAAGCGCATTTTTCAACGCCTGCCGTTCCGCCTCGGCGAGCGTGCCTTCAGGCACCTCCGGCGAGATGACCGCAGTGTCGCTCGACTTCGCGCTCTGTCCGGATGCGGGGGCCGTGATCTCCGCGGGCAGATCGTGAAGTCCAATATCTCGGCCGCGCGCCAGGACATGCAGACGTCCGACAAGGTTCTTCAGCTCGCGCACATTGCCCGGCCAACGATAGGCGAGCAGCGCGGCAAGCGCTTCGTGCGAGAATTCCAGCGGCTCCTCGCCTGAGGCTGCGGCGATCCTGCGGTTGAAATGCTCGACCAGCAGAAGCACATCCTCGCCGCGCTCACGCAGCGGCGGCACCGTGATCGAGACCGCGCCAATTCGGTAATAGAGATCACTGCGGAAGCGGCCCGCGGCGACTTCCTGCTTGAGATCGCGGTTGGTCGAGGCGACCAGCCGGACGTCCACAGGCCGGCCTCGGCTGTCGCCGATGCGGTTGACCACCCGCTCTTCCAGAACGCGCAGCAGGAATGGCTGGATCTCGAGCGGCATTTCGCCGATTTCGTCGAGGCTGAGCACGCCACCATTGGCAAGCTCGAAAACGCCGGGCTTGCCGTCGCGCGAGGCGCCGGTGAAGGCGCCGCCGACATGGCCGAACAGCTCGCTGCCGAACAATTCCTTTGTGATGGCGCCGCAATTCATCGCAATGAAAGGATCGTTTGCCGTGCGCCGGCTGCCGGCATGGACAAGCCGCGCAAACAGCTCCTTGCCAACGCCAGTCTCCCCTTCGACCAGCAGCGAGGCGACGCTGTTCGAGCGGGCAACGCGACAGGCGACATCGACGGCAGCAAGCAGCGCCTCGCTTTCGCCGACGATCATGGCGGCCGCGTCCTGGAGGTGCTTGTCCGCCTCCCGGTGGGTCACGCTGGAGACTGCAGGCGCCGACGGGAACACGAGCGCCGCGCCGCGCAGGTCGCCGTCGAGCTTGAGCGGCGTGATGTGGCAGGAACGCAGATGGGCCGGCAGCGCCCTGGCGATATCGGCCTCCGAGCCGGACGAAGGAAGGTTCATCAGCCAGCGCCCACGCCCAGCCTCCATCCGACCGTCCGTCATTTCAGTGGCTTCGCCATCGGGCACGTTGTTGCGGAAGATGGCGCGGCCACGATGATCGAGGATCACCAGCCCGTCTTTCCGGCGGTAGCTGGAAGCCGAGGAGATGAAAGCCTCGAGCAGGCGCGTTCGTTGCTCCGCCTGCTGCTCGGCCAATGCCTTTTCGATCTGCCGGGCCGTTGCGGCGACCAGAGCGGTGTTATGCGGCCGGAAGATCGGCGAATAGCCCGACAGGTCGACGACACCGATGATCTTGCCGTCCAGTGGATCGCGGATCGGCGCACCGGCGCAGGTCCAGGACTTGATGCCGGCGCAGAAATGCTCGGCAGCATGGACGAAAGTCGGCTCCCCGGTCCACAGTGCCGTACCTATGCCATTGGTTCCGACAGCGTCCTCGTTCCATTTGCCGCCGATGGCAAGGTGGATATCCATGCCGTTATGCAGTGTCTTCTTGTCGCCGATAGCGTCGATCAACACCCCGTCGCTGTCGGCAAGAACCAGCATAGCGCCTGTTCCCTCCAGCAGCTGGCCGATGGAGGCGAAGGACCGACGCGCCGCCGCGAGCAGTTCGGCATTGGCCCGGGTCAGAAATTCGATCTCGTCGCGATCGCTGTTGAGCGGGGCTTCATGCCCTTGCGCATTGATGCCGCCGGTTGCGCTGCGATACCAGGAGTCGTGAATGAGCGAGCGGACGTGGCTTGGCTTGATTGGATCGCGGGCACATTTGGGTTCGTCGGCCAGAAAATCTTCCCAGGCGCGCATGGTGGCGCGCTCGTCATAATCGATGTTGCCCAGAACCATTTGCCTGCCGGCTGACGGCGCACGCGCCGGAAGAGCATCGATCTTCATCTGACTGGGACCCGGATCACGTTTCATTCAGTCATCACGGAACCTTTGAGACCATCGCTATGTGTTCTCGGCGATCCGGACGTCGCGTCCAATTGGTTAGCCGATGCCGAGCTTGGCGCCGATTTCGGCGGCAAGCTGTTCTTCGGAGTAAGCGCCGGTGAGGCGCATCCCATCCATGTCGGCAAGCTTGGCAGCTACGGTTTCGTCGACCGGCGCGAAGTAGCCATTCTGTTTCGTCGCCAGCACGAAAATCTGTTCCCGGTCGCGATCGCGTACGTCGCCGATGTGATGGAGCTGGCGGCCCGTGTTTTGATCCTTCGAGACCACGCGACCGTTGATGCTGATATGGACAGACGGCCTGGCTTCCGACGCCGACACCGGGGCACCACCAACGTGGATGATAAGGCCCTCGACCTTTGGCAACTGGCGTGGCTTTTTGGAAGCTGAATAACCGCCGGCGCTGAGCTGGTCGGCAAGGCGGACGATGGTGGAGCGATTTTGCTCGATCAGTCGTTTGATCTGTACGTCCTCGCGCCGCGGGCCATCCCGCTTGGAGATGATCTCGACCATGAATCCTCCCAGATTCGTTGGCAGTGCTGTTAGGGCAATTCTTCTCCTTTGCAGCGAACCTTACACTGCCACAGTCGGGTTCGCCATTCATATTAGTTAGCGCCGAAATAGGTGTCGTTGGTAGCAGGTGGCTGCTACAAAGGGCTGGTACTCGTACGTCTGAGTAATGCCCGCGTCAGGCTGCCTTGGCTTGCCCGTTACCAGCCATACGACCCGGTCCAAATCCCTGCATAGCCAAACGCACCTGCGACGCTTCCAGGGAATCGAGCTCGGCATGGTCGAGGTCGTCGTGGCCGAGAACGTCCATTATCCGCCTGGTGGTCGGACCGGGGATGGCAATAGGAGCTTTTTTTATCGGTGGCACCGTGCGTCCGCTAGCCAGGTATGTTCCGGAAACCAGGAACACCATCAGCGTCGAATCGAGAATGTCATGGCCGACAAGGGTGCCGGTCAGGCCGCCAATGACATAGACGATGACGGTGACGACGATCATTGTCGCACCGAACCGCTCGACTGGATCGGCACTGAGGCGCAGGACCCTTGCTGCGTTCCAGACCGCCGCGCCGAAGATTGTCGCGAGAGCCAGAGCTCCAAGCAACCCGGCTTCGACAAGAGCGGTCAAAAAGCCGTTGTGAAAGTGGTTGAAACCTTGGTTCGTCCCAAATCGCTCCTTGAATCCCTCCTGGGTAAGCGTGCGACTGGCGGAAATGCCGTGGCCGAAAAATGGGGCTTCACGAAATGCATCGAGGCCTATGTCCCAGAGTCCAACCCGCAATCCGAGTGGAGTGGAATGATCGCCTCTGGTGGTGAGGGCCTGCCAGTCATCGAAGAGGAAATGAGTGCGATCCACGATGATCGGAAATGTAATTGCCGCCGTTAACAAGCTGGAAGCGCCTGCTACCACCAGCAACCGCCTCATATTCGCTCGAGTGAACCTCCGGCGATTGACCACAAGGATGGCGACAACGGCAACCAATAAGGCCACCCAAACCATACGCGAGCCCGAGTAGACAGTCGCCACGACCCCGGCGAGTGCGGCGACAGAGAGTGGCTTCCAGGCTTTCTCCATTCCCGACAGAGCGCCCGAAAGGCACATCATCACGGCGAGACAGGTGACAGTCGCAAAAACGATCGGATTTCCAGCCCCCCCTTCTGCCCTGAGCATCCCGATCCAGTAATATTGGACGATGGCGAGGACCAACGCACCGCTACAGGCCGCAGCGCTCGCAAGCACAGCAATGCGCGCAAGGCTGGCCTTATCGATGATGCTCCAGGTCGAATAGGAGATCGGGAAGAACAGCAAGGTGACCAGCGGCAGGAAATACGCGACGTCAGCCCGCAGCGTACCGTTGACGATCGAGGCCAGAACCATAGCCGCGCAGTAGGCATAGATCGCAATGGTCATGGCAAGCATCGGCCGGTCGACATTGAAGCGCCGCCGTTTGGCTGCCAGCAGCAGCACCGACCAGAGTGCGCCGCCATGAAAGACGAAGCTCACCGCCGATCCCAGCACAGGTGGCGAAAAGAAACAGGCGATGGAGAAGTAGATGATGACCTGCGCGGGTGTGAGATGCCGCCGGAGCGATATGAACGGGTTCAATGCCTTGCTTCGCAATCTTCCAGATTGTGCACGGATCGTTCGAAGGTCCCCGCCATCCCTTTTCCCGAGCCGGTATAGCCGCTGGCTCCGGTATCCGATAGTGCAATACCGCCGCGCCCCGCAACCGGCTGTGAGGGCGGGCAGTCCTGACTGAAATTGTCGGCCACGCGCCACCTCAAGCCGCGACAGCCGTTGAAACTCCCTGGTGTGCTTCCCGCCATGATTGGAACATCAATACGTCCCAGAGCGGATACTGGTGGTTGCGCTGTCCAGAAAGGTGTTCGGACCAAGCGCGCCGAATCGCCTCCGGCCGGAAGAAGCCATCTTCGCGCAGCCGGCGCTCGTCGAGCAGCGCCTCGGCCCAATGGCGCAGCGCACCGCGCAGCCAGGTGTCGATCGGTACGCCAAAGCCCATCTTTGGGCGTTCGATGAGCCCGCGAGGGATATGCCTGTACAGGAGTTGCCTGAGTGGCCACTTCGTCTTGTTCTCGGCCCGCAGGATGGAGAGCGGCAACGAGAGCGCGAAGCCTACCAGCCGATGGTCGAGCAGCGGCACGCGGGTCTCGAGGCCGACAGCCATTGCCGCGCGGTCGACTTTCACCAGAATGTCGTCCGGCAGATAGCTCATCATGTCGAGATACATCATCCGCTCGACGCTGCCCGGTAAGGTCGGAAGTGCTTCCAATCCGGTCAGCATCGTGGGTGGCTCGACCGCATCGGGAATGATCTCGGACGGCTCCCAGTGCGAGCAGAGACGACGATAGACGTCGTTCATGGTTCGAAGCGAAAGGACCGACGCCGCCTTGTGGATCTTGTCGCCTACCCGCTCGCGCCGAAGGCGTCGCGGCAAGAGCGGCATGATCCCGTCTGCGACGTTGTCATACAGTTCGGGGGACGGCAGTGTTGCCAGGCTGGCCGACACGCGACGCAGGCCGATCGGGATGCGGGAAAGCTTGTTCCAGAGCGCGTCAGCGAGCGCGTAGCGCGTGTAACCGGAAAACAACTCATCTCCGCCGTCGCCCGACAGCGCAACGGTGACACTGCCACGCGCCAGTCTGGAGACGAGGAAAGTCGGGATTTGCGACGAGTCCGAAAACGGCTCGCAATAGATGCCCGGCAGTTGCGGCACGACGTCGAGGGCGTCCCGGTCGCTCAAATATAGTTCCGTATGGTCTGTGCCGAGATGGCGCGCCACATGTTCGGCATGATCGGCTTCGTTATAGCCGGCTTCGGCGAATCCGATCGTGAACGTTCGCACAGGCCGCGAACTGATCGACTGCATGACCGCCACGATTGCGGAAGAATCTATGCCGCCGGAGAGGAAGGCGCCGAGCGGTACATCGGCTATCATCTGCCCTTCGAGTGCGCGGCGAAGATGGCGCTCGACTTCGTCGACCGCTTCCTGTGGGCTTCCTTGAAAAGGTTCACGGCGACCCTGTTCCGCGACCTCCCTCGCGCTCCAATAGCTCTCTACGCGTGGCTCGCGCACAGGATCGGAAAGAACGAGAAGGTGGCCAGGTCTTAATTTGCGGATGCCCTCATAGATGCTGTACGGCGCGGGAATGTAGTTGTGGCGCATCAATAGCGCCAGCGCATTCCGGTCGATCGCTGGGCGCCAGTCGGGAAGCAGATGAAACGCCTTGGGCTCGGAGGCGAAGGCAAACGCCTTACCAACACGGCCATAATACAGGGGCTTCTCCCCCAGGCGATCGCGCCCGAGAAGAAGGGTTCTCTCTTTCCGGTCCCACAGGCCGAACGCGAACATGCCTGTGGCCAACTCAAGAGCTTGTTTTAGCCCCAGTTCCTCGATCGCAGCCAGAAGGACCTCGGTGTCGGAATGCCCGCGCCAGGCACGATCGCCATGTTCCCGATCGAGAAGCGTGCGCATCTCACCGTGATTGTAGAGTTCGCCGTTGAAGACGATGACGTAACGGCCGCCGTGCGAAGTCATGGGCTGGGCGCCAGCCGATGACAGATCTATGATTGCCAGCCGTCGTTGACTAAGCGCGACACCCGCCTCAGCATCAGTCCAGACGCCGTCGCCGTCCGGCCCTCGGTGCCGGATCATGTCGGCCATGCGACGTACAGTGGAGGCGCCGCTGCTCGTCGCGGCCACGCCACCCACAATGCCGACAATACCGCACATCCGGCGTCGTTGCTCCCATGATGGCCTGTCCCCGAGTCCTGTTCTCTATGCAAAATCAGAGAGAGGAAAATCGGGCGGCTATTAATCCGTTCGCACGAAACACCATTGACCGCAGCCGGTTCCGAAAAGGCCGATTCCTGGAGTGACGTTCAGGCGCTGCTTCGTGCGAAACCCAAGCTTTTCCACGGCCGTCTCCAGCTCGACAGCCGAGGTGGATTGATAGGGGTACCCGCCAAGCCAGTCGTCGACATCCGCCAAGAACTCCATGCCCCGGCGTTGGCGATAGTTCTTTACGAAAGAGATCGCGTCCCGATGCCGCAGCGTTCTTGCCAACATATAGGCGCAGACAAAAAGCGCCCTTACCGGAGGTCGCAGCCACTGATGGGAGGAGTAGAGCCTCTTTTCGACCGTCCACAGCCCGCACAGCGGCGTCTTCAGGTAGATCGCAATTCCCAATCGCCCCCCGCGACCAACGAGATCGGTCGCATTGCGGATCGCTGCCCACATATCGCCCGTATGGTGCAGGACACCCCACGAGTAGACAATGTCGAACGTCCCGGACGGGAGCGACGCTTTATCGAGGATGTCGGCTCGCTCCACACTCCATTCCGCTCCCGACGCAAACCGGGAAAGAACGGCTTTGGTTGTTTCGACGCAGCGGACGTCGTAGTCGAGCGCCCGGACCTTCGCCGCGCCTAGCCGAAGGGCGGCCGCCGAATGCAGGCCCGATCCGCAGCCGATGTCCAGAAATGTCTTCCCGTCCAAATCGCCCACCAGACGGCGAAGATCCTCGCAAGCCCGGTCCAGGTGTTCGTCCTCGAAGCGCGCGGCGAGCTCGGACCAGTTGCGGCCGAAATCATAGCGCGCGTTCATTGGCTTCCCATCCGTCGTCCTTTTCTCAAAGACCAAGGGAATCGGATCATACTCGATAGAATTCCCGATACCATTCCACGAAACGCGGAACCCCGATTTCGACCGGAATCTTCGGCTTGAAGCCGGTCGCCTCTTCAAGTGAGCTGACATCTGCGAAAGTTGCCGGGACGTCACCCGGCTGGAGCGCCATGAGGTTGCGGTTTGCCTTCCGCCCGAGTGCGTCTTCCAGCACCTCGATCAAGCGGTTCAGCTGAACGGGCGAATTCCCGCCGATATTATGGATCCTGAAAGGCGCGCTGCTTGTCGCGGGGTCGGGGGCCGAACTCTTCCATTGCGGATTTGCTGTTGCGGGCTGCTGCATCACGCGGTCAATGCCCTCGACAATGTCGTCGATATAGGTGAAATCTCGCTGCATGTTGCCATAGTTGAAGACGTCGATCGGTTCGCCAGCGAGAATGGCCTTGGTGAAGATGAACAGGGCCATGTCTGGCCGTCCCCAGGGACCATAGACAGTGAAGAAGCGCAATCCTGTCGTCGGCAGGCCGAAAAGATGGCTGTAGGTATGCGCCATCAGTTCGTTGGCCTTCTTGCTTGCGGCATAAAGGCTCAGCGGATGGTCCGCTGGATCGTGAACGGAGAACGGCATCCGTGTGCTGCCGCCATAGATCGAACTGGAAGACGCATAGACCAGATGGCCGACCGAGGCACGTCGGCATCCCTCCAGGATGTTAAGGAAGCCGGTGAGATTGCTTTCCGCATAGGCGTGCGGATTGGTAAGCGAATAGCGAACGCCGGCTTGGGCTGCGAGATTGACCACGATCTCCGGAGTGACCGAGAGAAGAAGCGCAGAAATGCGATCTCGGTCGGTGAGGTCGATTTGATCGAAACGAAAATTCGGAAATTCTTTCAAGCGAGCGAGCCGGGCTCGCTTCAGGTTGATGTCGTAATATTCATTCATGGAATCGAGGCCGACAACCTGCCGGCCATCAGCGAGAAGCCTCTGGCAGAGGTGGAATCCTATGAAGCCAGCCGCGCCGGTGATCAGAATCGGCCTGGTCGATGTCAATGTGTACTCCTAGGTTGCAGGCCGAGCTCACAGGCTCCAGTATTTTATCACTCCAGGAACTTCATTCGGCTTGATGGCCGACTTGACGTCGAACAGCGTTCCACCTGGCCTGATCATTTGGAAAATACGGGATTTCTCCCTCGATAGATAATGCTTGTGAGGAACCGCCAGAACAAGCGCCTGCAAATCGTTTATCTCGTCGAGTGGCAGGATTGTTTCACCATATTCGCGTCGAGCGGTTTCGGCATCGGCAAGAGGATCGTGGACCTTGGGGGCAATGCCGAACTGCCTCAGTTCCCTGACCATGTCGAAAACACGGCTGTTGCGCAAATCCGGAACATCCTCCTTGAAGGTCAGTCCGAGAATGCCGACGGAAGCTCCCTTCACGGGCATATCTGAACGGATCAGCTGTTTGACCACTTGTTGAGCAACGAAGGCTCCCATGCCGTCATTGATGCGGCGGCCGGCGAGGATGATCTGCGGATGGTAGCCCTCAGCCTCCGCCTTGGCGGTCAGATAGTACGGGTCGACACTTATGCAGTGGCCACCCACGAAGCCCGGCTTGAACGGAAGAAAGTTCCATTTCGTTGACGCGGCATCAAGGACGTCCTGCGTCCGAATATCAAGCCGCTCGAAGATCATTGCGAGTTCATTCATCAGCGCGATGTTGAGATCGCGCTGCGTATTTTCAATTACTTTCGCGGCCTCGGCCACCTTGATCGACGGGGCGCTGTAGACACCGGCATCGATGATCCGGCTGTAGACGCCCGCCACACGCTCCAGCGCTTCGGTATTCTCGCCAGAGACGACTTTGACGATTCGTCGCAGCGAGTGTTCGCGATCGCCGGGGTTGGCTCGTTCAGGTGAATAGCCCAGCGCGAAGTCGTGAGGATGCCGCAGACCGGAAATCTGCTCGATGATGGGTCCACAAAAATCTTCGGTAACGCCGGGATAGACCGTCGATTCGAAGACGACGACCGCGCCTTTGCTCACCACTTCCCCGACGAGTTCGGATGCCAGCTTCAGAGGAGCGAGATCGGGGGCACGATTGATGTCGATAGGGGTGGGCACGGCAACCACGAAGAAAGTAGCGCCTTTCAACATCTTCCGGTCGGTCGTAAATACGATCGACGATTCCTTGAGCTCCGTGGCGTCAACCTCTCCCGTACGATCGACGCCGTCGCGCAGCTCGTTGATTCGGCGCTCGCTGATATCGAAGGCGATCGTTGCCGGGAAAATCTTTCCAAACGCGACGGCTACTGGAAGGCCGACATAGCCTAGGCCGATTACAGCAATGCGTTCGGTCATCCGTGGATTTCCTCAGGTCGCTTATGACTCGAGGCGCTTGTATGGCAGGCGGTGGGTTAATTCAACGATGCGTCGTTGCGAAGGCGGAAGTCTCCACTCAAAAGAAGTCCGCCGCCGATGCCTGTACCACTCAACAACTCAGACCGACCGATACTGTGGATAACATGCCGCAGGGTTGGGTTTCGGGACCCGAGACCTTACAAGAGGCGGCTGGCCTGCTGCAATCAGCCTAAGATGTTGAACGCATGAACCGTATCGTCGTCATTGTGAGCGAGCCAAAGTCCCTTGCAACCACTCGAGGACATTTTCTCCTTGCGCTGCGTGTGGCCGGATACGAAGTTCATGCCGCGGCGCCGTTCGATGAGATGACCGTGCGATGGCTGACCGGAAACGGCATTCGTTTTCATCATCTGCCGATGGCGCGCGCGGCAGTCGGCCCGATCGGCGATGCGATTTTGGCGCTCCGTCTCTACAGAAAAATACGGGAACTCAGACCTCAGGTCGTGTTGACCTGCGCAATCAAGCCAATCGTTTATGGCATACCCGTAGCGTTGATTGCACGCGTCCCGCGTCGGCACGCGCTTATCACTGGCCTCGGCTATGCGTTCACGGACCGCCATAAATCGCTGCGCTGGAGGGTCATCAACGCCGCGGCTCGACTTCTTTATGCAGCAAGCCTGCGCGGCGCCACGACGGTGACGTTCCAGAACGAGGACGATCGAGATGATTTCCGTCGCCTGGGGCTCCTCGGGCGGACCCCAGCCAGTGTCGTCAACGGTTCAGGGGTCGACCTGGATCGTTTCAGGGTTGCGCCACTGCCGGAGGAGCCGCGATTTCTTATGATCGCCCGCCTGCTTCGCGACAAAGGCCTTGCCGAATACCTGGGTGCCGCGAAGCTGGTGAAGGCGGTCCGGCCGGAGGCTCGCTTCGACCTGGTCGGTGATACGGATCCAAATCCCGCGGGATTTCCGGTCTCGGAGGTTGAGGCAGCCGTCGCGGACGGAACGATCCGCTATCACAGGGGTGTCGAAGATGTCCGTCGGGTGATCGCCGACTCGCGTATTTACGTGCTTCCCTCCTATCGCGAGGGCACATCGCGCTCGGTTCTGGAAGCAATGGCAATGGGTCGTCCGGTGATAACGACGGATGCGCCAGGCTGTCGCGCGCCGATCGTCCCCGGGGTAAACGGCCTGTTGGTGCCGGTCGGTGCCACGACCTCCCTGGCCGAGGCCATGATCCGTCTGATCGACAACCCAGATGAGGCCAGATGCATGGCCAGGAACAGTCGGTCGATTGCCGAACAGCGCTATGATATTCAGAAAGTTACTGCTCATATGATGGAAATCATCGAAGGCGGGCAATGGGCCGCAGGATGACATCTGCAGAAAAGCCAGCGTCGAACCGATATGAATTCGGAGCCTATTGGGCTTCATTCATCGACAAGTCCTACTCCGCTGAACGCCGCCAGGCGGCGGCCGGCAAGCTCCTGTCCTTCCTGGGCAAAGACCGAACGGAGACTAGGCGATATGCGGCTGGCCGTCTTCGATCGTTACGATCTCGTCGCAATTTTCGACCGTCGTGAGGCGATGCGCGATGATGAGGACTGTCAGATCAGCGGGCAAATCACCGATTGCCTCCATGACAGCTGCTTCGGTCTCATTGTCGAGCGCGCTTGTTGCTTCGTCAAAAACGAGCAAACTCGCCTGTTTATAGAATGCCCGCGCTATGCCTATTCGTTGGCGCTGGCCGCCGGACAATCGCACACCGCGTTCGCCGACCCGGGTTTCATAGCCCTTGGGCAAGTTTTCGATGAAGCCCGCCAAAGCTGCCTGCTGCGCTGCGTTGCGAACACGTTCAAGATCGATACCGGCGGGGTCGATGCCAAACGCTATATTCTCGGCGATCGAAGCGTCCGAAAGGAAGATACTCTGGGGGACATGGGCAATCTGCCTCTGCCAGGCACGTCTAGTGCCTCCATCAAGGGGCTTCCCGTCGATCTCGATAACTCCACTTGTCGGCTCGAGTAGGCCCATCACGAGATCGACTGTCGTGCTCTTCCCGCTCCCTGTCTTGCCTACAAATCCGATCTTTGCGCCCTTCACGATGGTGAGATTGAACCGTTCGATAACCGGCGGCTGATCGGGCGCGTAGCAGAACGATAAATCCTTCAGCACAATTGCCTGATTGAATGGCAAGCGGCTCGGCGGAGGTGCCTGTGCTTCTGCTGGGAGTGGCGCTTCGATCGTCTTAAGAACCGCTTCGACGCCGGCGATATTGCCTAGCACGAGCGCCCAGTTTGCATAGATCAATTGCATCAGGGGCACTAGACGCTGCGCGCCAAGGGCAAACGTTCCCAGCATAGGCAGTACCTGCCCGGCGTTGTTTGTCCTTGTGATCAGGAAGTAAGCAAGTGCGGCGATGATCACCATCCCAGTGGCTTCGATCGCGAATCGAGGAGTAGCGGCCGCGAGAGCGTTCCCCGAGTAAGCGCGCTGTAAATGCCTGTCGAGTTCTTCGAAACGGGAAAGGAAGTAGGGCTGAGTGTCATTGATGATGACATCGCGAATGCCACCCAAGCCCTCTTGCACGGACCGAATGTCTTCCGCCTGCATTCGCTCTATCGTGCGGGCATTCGTCTTGAGATGTTTGCGAATGAAGAGCGACATGGCGAGATAGGCCACACCCAATCCGGCAAAGATCGCAAATGTGATGAATGAGCTCAACGCGAACATCGCCGCAACGACGAACACGCTGATGATCGCTCCCCCAACCGCTTGGAGGATCGGGAGGAGAACGTTCATGTTGATGATGTGGACTTGGCGAAGTGTCGCCAGCACCGAACTGGAGCTATTCGATAAGTGATAGCTGTAGGGTTGGTAAAGTGCGCGCTTGTAAACTCTCACGGCGATCTCGTGCCCAAGCGAAAAGACAAAAGCATGAGTCGCTCGCGAGAGCAGGATCCGCACCACCCCAGCGATCACTACCACTACCGAAAATAGCGACAGCAAGGGCAGAAGGCTGTCGCTCGAACTGGCCGAACCGAAACCCTGCAATTGGCGTCCGATCCATGACTGACCTATTGAATCGGGATCGGTGATCTTGGCCAGAAACGGCAAGAGGGCACCGAGCGTCGCGGCCTCAGCGATAGCGCCGAAGGACATTAGAACCAGAAGACCGAAAAACTGGCGGCGCCGGCGCCTCGATAGCTGCGCCCACAAGCGCCGAAGCGCGTCGGTCGTGCTGTCTAGGGTCTGGGTTCCGCTCAATGCCAAGGTATCGCCCGCATTCTCGACGTTCATTGCGCATGGGCGCCACAAGGAAACAAGTCGCATGTGGCGCCAATTGACAATTTCTGATCTCGGATCGTCAAAAGCCATCCACAAGCTGGACCATTCAGGGCAGCTTCGAACGTGCAATTGTGATATCTCTGTACTACTAGCAGCGAGGAAAAGGCGATTCTAAGTAGGAGCCGTCAGTTGGGCGCCGATCGGTTCTGGCAGTCCTTGGGTCTCTGCCTGACTGGGCTAGGGGCGGCGTTTCTGCTCTTTGTCGCTGCTTATCCCCTCGGCCTCGTCCAGGCCTATCCGACACCCCCCGCGGAGGCTATTGAGGGACCGCTTGGGTTTGAGAAGAAGATAGAGGATTTGAACGGCCTTTATCGCGAAGCGAATGAGCCCAAGCAGGTCTATCTTGAGCGCCTGACAAAGGCTGTCGCGGGCGGCGTGGTGCATTACTGGACGGAAGGGGACCGTTGGGCGGCCACTGACGCGCGCTATACGAAGATCAGCGTTTTCGACAACTACGTCATCTGGCTGCTCGGTCGGCTTCCTGCATACCACGACAGCTTTCAAAATTACGAGTTTTTGACACCCCGAAAGGCCTTAGATCGCGGTTACGGCTTTTGCTCCCAGGCCTCAAAGATTGTCTATTCAATCCTTACGGAACAAGGCATTCCAGCGACGATATATAGCGCGGAGCAGCACACGATCGTCGAGGTCGATGGTAATGTTCTCGATTCCGATTATGGCGTCCTAGTACCCCATCCTCTGGCTCTTGTAGAAAGGGATCCGTCGATAGTCGATTCCTACTATTCGGACTACGAAGATATGCTGCCTCTTTTGCATGGAGCCTACGGTCAACCTTGGCATCAGCTTGGAACGCCAGAAGGCTTTCAGAGTGCCCGTTCTTACGAGACAATTTTCGACCGGCTGAAGTGGCTTCCGCCAGTCATGCTGCTGCTCATCGGCGTGTTGTTGGCAACTAGCGGGCTGCTTCGGCGCCGACCGTTCGTTTCTGCCCCGAAAATCTTTGCCTTCGGTCGTTCGTCCAATCGTGGAGCTTAGGGAGTGCTTTGCGCTTGCTTGAGGTCTATGCCTATGGCATGCGACGGCTAAATCGGAAGTCGGCGGCGATAGAGTCTCGATGAATTATGCTCCAGCAAAGACATCCGCTGTCGTTCCTTCGACGGCCATCGCCAAGAGCCGCCGTAAGGGCGTACTTTTTGTGATCGGATCGCTAAACCTTGGCGGCACGGAGAGCCAACTCGTACTGCTCGCCAAGGAACTGGCATGCCGAGGATGGAGGGTCGAGGTTTTTGCGCTTACGCCGGTAGGCGACGTACTGGCCGAACCTCTGACCCGAGCCGGCATACCAATTTTCTATGGCCGCCACCGACCGAATTCCCTCGCCGCCGGTTCAAAGACGTCGCCGGGTTTGAAGGAGTTGATGGTCCTCCTGGCCGCGGCCACTTGGGTTTTCAGGCGGGTGGCTTGGACACGACCGGGCGTGGTCCATGCTTTTCTGCCGCTGACAAATTTCCTCGGCGCCCTGGCCGGACGGTTAGCGTTGGCACCGCTTATCGTCACATCTCGACGCGGCCTCGGCAGCCATCAGGAACGCTGGCCTTGGCTAAAATGGATGGATCGGTTCGCTAACCGTTTTTCCGATTTCGTGGTTGCGAACTCTCTCGCTGTCGCGGCAGACACGGCGGCGCGGGACAACTACAGCATCAACCGCATCAAAATTGTCGCAAACGCCCTCGATTTAAGCCGGTTCGACAATATCGGCGATCGTCGCAATGGGACCCGGGCTCGACTTGGTCTCGCCCCAGATGACGTGGGCATCATCATTGTCGCCAATTTGATACCGTATAAAGGTCATGACGATCTAATCGAGGCGATTGCCCTTGCGAGCAAAGTGCACCCGAACATCAAGCTCTTTATGGCCGGGCAGGACCGGGGAATCGGATCGGCTCTGGCGCAGAAGGCTGAAAGCCTCGGCATCGGGCGCAAAGTGCAAGCTCTCGGAGTTCAGAGCGATATCCCTGGTTTACTCGCTGGTATGGATGTTGGCGTGATCGCGTCCCATGAGGAGGGCTTTTGCAATGCCTTGATGGAGAAACTGGCGGCCGGTCTCCCGGTAGTCGTCACAGACGTAGGCGGAAATCCGGAGGCAGTCTCAGGCCTGCCAGGATGTGTTTTGGTACAACCTCATGCTCCCACTGATCTCGCTCGAGGTTTGCTGGAAATAGTAGACCGTCTGCCAGAGCGCAAAACGGACCAGGAGTTTCGCCAACGGACAATGCGCCAGCGCTATTCGATTGAGGCTATGGCCGACGCCTATGAAACCCTCTACCTCACGGGGAAATGAATGAGCGGCGGGGTTGCTGATGTGGATCGCTCACTAGGCCCAGCATCGTCGCTGCAAACGAACCTGGTGAACCTTTCTGCCGGCTTCTGCGCTTTCACAGTCGTTGTATATCAGGCCTGGTTCATGCCTTTCTCCCTGCCCTTGTTCACCGGGCGAGATGGCTATCTCAGGTTGGCCTTGTACGCCCTCTATGGCGTTGTACTCATCGTCTCTTTCGCAGTGGTAGTGACGCGGCGTGACGTGCGCAAAGCTATTTCGCCGCTGGCAATCGGCGCCGTGGTGGCGGTCGTGCCAATCGCTCTGCATCCTCTTGGGATCGTCAACAGGAGCTATTTGACAACTCTTGCTCTTGGTGGCTCTGCACTCACTCTGATGCTTACGTTTGCGCCTCCGATTGTGCTGCGGCTGTCCGCTTCGGTTACGGCCCTCAATGCTATCGTTTGCTTCTTGGATGTGCTCTTCACCCATGGCTTTACCACTACAGTTGGCCGCGCGGCGGGGTTAGCAGTCAACCCGAATGTGGCCGCTGCGGGACTCTTGCTCGGCGGCGCGGCGAGCTATCGCGCCGTACCTAAGGAATGGCGCCCAGGTTTTCTCGTCCTGGTTGGGGGGGCGCTTTCAATCACCTTGTCCCGCTCCACTATTCTTGCCGCCGTCGCCACCGTCTTCCTTCCAAGTGCTGCTGGCATCTGGCAATACTATAGAGCTGGCCGAAGATTGCGGATCGGCACCGCTGCTTGGACGCGGGCTCTCGCCGTGGCTCTTGTGCTGCTATCGGCAACTTTCGTCGCACTGACCACTAACCGCTACTTTCGAGCTGCCATTAGCCAGTCTTTCGCAGGAGTGTTGGCCGTAAACACGGACCTTAGTGTGGCAGGCGAAGCTGTCGACACGTCGCTTGCCCGGCCAGCGGTTCCGATAGGACATCCTCCCCAAACAGATGACGCGAGACCGCTTTCGGTCGAGCCGCCCCAATTGGCGCCATCTAGAAACGTCCCAGCTCTACCCGAGGAAAGCTTGCCAGGAGATGTCGCCACTCCCCCCAAAGCGATTCCGTCTGCAGCAGGCGCGGCCAGGATCCAGGCCCTCAGCGAACGGCTGAGAGGTGAAGGTAAGAAGAATTCTATCTCGGCCCGAGCTCTGTTCTTGGAACGCGGCCTACTTGCATACCAGACAGGCGGTTTCTTTGGTCGTGGGCTGGAAGAGGCTCATGTCTTTGTTCCTCACAACACGTTTGTCCTTTTTGCTATCGCTTTCGGCCATATCGGCTGGCTAGTGCCACTCGGCTTCCTCGTCTCCGCCTTCTGGTTCGTTCGTGACGCTGAAGATCTGCCACTCGGAGTCGCCCTCTTAGGCGTTATGCTGACTTCGCATGATGTCTTACTGACGCCGAGTTTGTTCATACCCGTGGCTATCGGCATAGGCAGCATGCTCGCCGCAAAGACCAATCCCAGCCGAAGCAGGGAAGCATATTCGAGCTTTGCCTTTGGAATAGGCGGAGGCGTCGGGTTATTCGCTGCCGCTTCCATTGTCCTGTTGATTTCGCCGCCGATCGGTGTCGATCTCCGGGCTAATCCGCTCTACTTCATGCTTTTGGGGACCGTCATCGCCTGGGCTGTTGCGACGCTTTATTTGTTTTGTCGCTCTCGTCGAAGCGGCCCCGGCGCGTAGGCGAGTCGCTTGGCGATTATCCGGCCTGCCGAAGGTCGATCGACCGGGACGGTCAGATCATCTCGGAGCATCTCGATGATTTTCGGAACAATAAGCATTGCGCCGAAGATGGAGAGGTGGTGATCGTCGACGTAGAGGCTGTGCCCCGCGCTGTTTGTCATTCGGCATTCCGCGGCGGGGCAGATCGCGTCCAGCGGATCAACGAATTGAAACTGGGAATGGTGCCGCGCGAAGGCCGTGAAGGCCGCTTTGAATGCGCCGTGCTCTACCCGCGAGGACACTGGGCATGGAAGGGAGAAATAGTTCGGCCTGAGAGCACAGATCAGGTTCGTGTTTGGAGCGTGTCCGACCAAGATGACCGGTCCGCGAAACCCGGCGTACAGCTTGGAGATGTCTTCAAGCATTGTCGGAAACAGCTTTGCCAGATCAGGGATATCGACAGGCGCTCCATCAGCCTTCTTTTCGAGAATGTTGCGGTATCCTGGCCAGCGCTGAGCTTGGACGATGGCTGCGATCCCCCCGGCGTTCAACCAACGGGCTGCTTGATCTGTTGCGGCTCGACAATGTTGCGTGACCGCGCCTCTAGGCCGGCTCTGAAGATCCGCTCCGAAATGGCAGCTGCCGGCTTGCGCTAGCAGGAAGTGAAATTCCTTTCCGCCAAGCTCTTCGAGGGCGCGGGTGTAGTGGTCAACGTGCGAGTCTCCGACAATGAGGATCTTCGTTGGGCTTTGAAGATTTCCGAATTCGCAGAAATCCTCACAGCCACGAGAGCCCTTGATCGATTCCAGGGTCGCGCGATCGGCCAGTTCACCTCCCGCGATAGCCGATGGCGACCGCCAAGGCATACCGCCCCACATGGAGTAGCTGACCAGCGAGAAAGCAAGCAGACCTGCCAACGCAAGCCCTGTGGGTCCGACGAAGCCGCGGCCAGCACGATACGGCTGTTCAACGAAGTGAAACATCATGACTGCCAAGGCGAGAGAAAGGAACCCGACGAGAACGGCCTCTCTCGGCAGCAGCGGCCGCAGAAGGCCATATTCACAGAATACGATCAGGGGCCAGTGCACCAGGTAAAGTGAATAGCTGATGCGCCCGATATAGGCTGCAGGGCCATTGCGTAGAACAAGCCCCACACGTCGTGAGCGATCCGCGTACAGCACCATCGCAGCTCCGACCGTAGGCACTAGCACATTGAGGGCGGGTGCGTGTGCCGTGTCATCTAGAAAGAAGACGGCGCCGCCTATGAGCACCAATCCAAGCAAGGCGAGGAACTCGTGGATAGCCAAGGCTCGCGGCTGTGGAAGCCAGACCAATGCCGCGCCACAAGCAAATTCGAAGACACGGAAAGGCGTATTGTAAAAGACGGTCGCTCTGCCGTCCGAAAGCCATTCGGCAGTCCGCGTTCCGGCAAGCAGCCAAAATGAGCCGTCCTGGAATGCGAAGATGAGCCAGAAGCCCAAAACCGTGATCGCCAGGATTGGCCAAACCATCCGACGTCGGAATAGGGCGAGCAAACCTGAAAGCAGGAGCGGCCACACGCAATAGAACTGCCACTCAACACTCAGGGACCAAGTGTGTAGCAGTGGCTTCATACGCGCGGCCAGGTCAAAGTAGCCGGATTCTCGCCAGAAGAGGACGTTCGAAACCCCGAGAGTGGCGGCCAAAAGCGACTCTGCGAAGTTCTCCAAATGCGGTGGAGCGAATAGAAGAGCCGCAGCAATGCACGACAGGGCCAGTGTCGCAAACAGAGCCGGCAGCAGCCGGCGGGCGCGGCGCCGATAGAACTGCGCTAGGCTGAAACGCCCCCGGTCGATATCGGCTGCAACAATTTTCGTGATCAGAAAACCGCTGATTACGAAAAAAACATCGACACCGACGAAGCCACCGGAAAATCCGAAAACCCTCAAATGAAAGCAGAGCACTGCCAAAACAGCGAGCGCTCTAAGGCCATCTATCTCTGTCCGATGACGGTTCAGCCTGTCCCGTGTTGCGAATGACGCGGCCGAGGTGGAACCGGCTTGCTCCTCAACGGGTCGGGCAACGCTGCTTTCCCGCCAAGCCGCGCCAGCCGTAGTTGAAGAAAGGGCTTGGCGGCTTCGCATGCACCTAGTTGCTCTTGCGGGTTGTCGGAGGCCGTGGAACGTTCATGACCGATACCCGAGTCTGTCTGTCATCAGCGGCGAGAGCCTGGTAGAGGCCCATCATCCGAGCGAGTAAGTCGTCGGTCTCCGGCTTCAAGTTTCTGCGCATATGTGATGCGTCGCGGTAAATGAACTCACCATTGATGTAGGTGGCGCACTGCCGGTTCGGGCACATCCCTTTGAGCGGATCGACAAAGAACACCCCATCATGCTCAGTGAGCGACGCCAGCGCGACGACCGTCGGTGACCACACCCTCAGGATCCGGTCGCTATCTATATCGGTCGAGCAACGCCTCAATATCCTTTCGCGCATCGCCGCGCATGAGGTCAAATCCAGGCCGGGCCCCGGCACCTGACCAATGATTCCAATGCGCCGTTCGGGAGCGGTGATTTCTTCAACGAGGCTTCGCAGACCGTCGCGCATCAGCAGGACTTTGTCCGCTTGCCTGCCGTCGTCAGCAACGACATTGGTGTAGGCAAGGCTTGTCCAGGCAGAGGACAGCACCACGAGGTCGACGTCCGTGCGCTGTCTCAGCATGCTGACCACGGCCTTTCGGGACGATGCGCAGCTTTCCCGGTAGTTAGGCTGCTCCGGAAAGTCGCGATGGACACCTTCTCCGAATGCGGCCGGGCAGGCATGATAAAGAAAGAAGGCCGTATTCTCCCTTTGGCCAACCGCATCCAATAGTGGGGCGAGATGCTCCGCATGGCTGTCGCCCCACAGCATGGCATGGCGTGCCGCCTTGTCCCAAGGTGCTCCGAATGCGCAAAACGTGCCGTCCAGTTCGCTTATCTCGACCATCTGCGGACATGGCCAATCCCACATCACCTCGAGGCTGCGCATCGCCTCGACCTCCTTCGGGATCCTGCTGGCGATACCCCCGCCTTGGAAGATTGAATTGCCGCCCAGACCAACGATCAACGCGGTGGTCGCGCCGGCGATGACGGTTCTCAACGGAGGCTGCCGCAGTCGGCGAACGGGTTCTTCGACGAATCGCCAGGACAAATAAGCCGTCACCCAGGCTGCCGCGATGAGGATCAGCGCTTCGCCCGCTGTCGGCATCGCACCGCCGGCATAGTGACGGAAAAAGACCAGAATCGGCCAGTGCCAGAGGTACAGGCTGTATGAAATTTTGCCTGTGAAGCGGAGAGGCGCGCTTGAAAGGACCGCCGTAGCGATAGACGGGGAACAAGGCCAGACGAGCAAGACAGCCCCAGCCACTGGGGCGAGTGCATTCAGTCCCGGAAATGGCTGGCTCGAGGATAGCCAGATGGCGCTAGCGGCTATCAGGCAAAGGCCAAACAGTCCGAATGCCTCGGAAGTGCCCCGGCGGCCGATCGGTGGAACAAAAACCAGCAGGCCGCCTAGCGCCAGTTCCCAACCCCGGCTGAAGGGAGCATAGAACGCTTGCTTGGGATCGACTGCCACCAGGTAAAGGGCAATCGAAAAGCTGGTCAGCGCTACAAGGCAGATCGCCGCGACGATCGGTGACTGATGGCCCCGCCACAATCGGCTGGCGATGAACAAGAGGGCTGGCCACACGAGATAGAACTGCTCTTCGACGCCGAGGGACCAAAGATGCAGGAGCGGCAGAAGCGTCGCCTCGCGGTCGAAATAGCCCGTATTCCAGAGGAAATAGTAGTTCCCAAGGCCGGCAGCGGAGAAGGCCGCACTGCGCCCAAGGCCGGCATAGTCACCCGGGAGCAGGAGAAACCAACCCGCCGCGAGCGACAGCCCCATCATCACCAGCATTGCTGGCAGGATACGACGCGCGCGCCGACCGTAGAATTCGGCGAGCGACAGTTCGCCGCCCTCCGCAACCAAAAGGCCTGTGATCAAGTAGCCCGAAATGACGAAGAAGATATCAACGCCGACGAATCCCCCGGGGAAACCGGGAACGTCGAAATGGAAAAGGATGACGGTGATGACCGCGATAGCGCGCAAGCCGTCGACGTCTGCCCGATAATCGAACTTCAAAGGTTCCCCCGAGCTATCTGTCGAAACGTCATGGCGTGATTGCAATCCGTGAGTCGATGGCGCGACAAGGCGCGGCCGGCGACGTTGCGATTCCAATAGTCTCACCGATACATTCGAATACTACCGTTTCCTTGCAATGCTAAACTGCGAGAAACATGGGGATACCGTGACAATTCATTTCACGCTAGAACGACAAAAACCTACACAGGTGTACCGGAATCAGTTCTGCCCTGTTGGGCTAGGGCGTCTGGCTCCCGGTGACATGTCGGACGCTTGTTCGTTGGAGATATCGAGGACCGTCGAAAAACTCGGTCGACTTGTAGAAAACGAGTTGTTCAACGTGTCCTCGACTGTATAGAAAGGCTATCCCGTGAGAGGCGAGGGCCACGGGTCGTTCTGGAGGCGGCAACTTTGGACAACCATAGCCCGGACGTGGTTGAATTCGGCCCGCGGACACATGTCCTGGTTACAGGTGGCGCGGGCTTTCTTGGATCGGCACTGGTCGATCTGTTACTTGACCGCAATTGCAGCGTAACCGTCATCGATGATCTCTCGAACGGCTCGCTTCGCAACCTTCCGGTCGACAATCCCCGCCTGACGATCCGTACCTTCAGGGTCGGCAGCCCGGCCTTCAATGCGGCGGTCCATGACGAGGTTGGCCTGGCCGACGCCGTATTCCATCTGGCGAGCCCGATCGGGGTTCAGCTTGCCCACACGGAACGCTTTGCTGTCACCAGTGGCATTCTTGAATCAGGTTGCGCAATCGTCGAGGCGTGCCGGCTGCACCGGCGTCCGCTTCTTTATACATCGAGTTCGGAAGTTTACGGCTCCGGGCGCGACCGTCCGATTACCGAGTCTGATCCTGTGGTGACGGATCTCCGACCGCGATGGGGATATGCTGCCGCCAAGGCAGCGGTTGAGCATCTGATCGCCGGACTGTTTTTCGATTTTGGCATTCCTGCCTGGATTGTCCGGCCGTTCAATATGGCTGGGCCGCGGCAGCGCTCGGCGACCGGCCTTGTGCTGCCGGTATTTGTGAACTCGGCCTTACGGGGCGAACCGCTTGTCGTTCACGACGACGGCGAGCAAAGGCGGGCATTCCTGCATGTTGCCGATGCCGCCGAAGGGCTGCTCCTGGTCATGCAGTGCCGATCCTTGCAAGGACGACCGGTCAATCTGGGCGGCAGCGAGGCGGTGCAGATCGGAAATCTCGCAAGGATGGTGGTTGAGGCGACCAAGACGAACGCGCCGATCGTCATGAGGTCTTCCAACGCGGTCTATGGCGAGAGGTTCGCCGTAACGCATGATCGCGTACCGGACACGAGTCTTCTGAGTACCATGACAGGTTGGCGCCCGCTGCGAAGCACAAGGCAGACGATTGTCGACTGCATCGAGCATATGCGTACCGAACGAGTGATGGCTTGACGCCTGGCTTATTGGTCCCGGTCATCGGGGCCCTGCTCATCGCGGTTCCTTGCGTATGGCTGTTCGCTCGCCTTGCTAGGCGCATTGGGGCCGTCTCCAAGGTCAAGAGCGACCGATGGCACACATCGGGCGAAGTCCCTCGACTTGCAGGGCCCGCCCTACTGATTGCGATGTCCCCATGGCTTCCGGTTGGCCATATCCTGTTGCTGGCTCTTTTCTGCCTTGTCGGCGCGCTCGACGATGTCCGATCCCTTTCCGCCGGCGCCAAGGCAGCAGCGTTGGCCGCGGCAGCGATACTTGCCGGGATCATCACTGGTTTTTGGTGGGTACCGATCGTCATTTGGATCGCCTGCAACGCGGTCAACATGCTTGATCATGCCGATGGTCTTGCCGCGAGCACAATCGCAGCCGCCTCCCTCGGCCTTGGCGGTGATGCCGGGCTGGCCTGCGCCGGGGCGTGCGTCGGGTTCCTTTGCTTCAACTATCCGCCCGCCCGCGTCTTCATGGGCGATAGCGGCAGTCTTCTGCTCGGCGCGGCGGTCGTGCTTCACGCTTCTGAAAGGGGTTTCGGCTCCTCATTAGCGTGGCTTGCCGTCCCGCTGATCGACGCAATATTCGTTATCATCCGCCGTCTGCGGCACGGACGGCAGCCTTGGATTGGCGGCACGGACCACCTTGGCCACACTTTGCTGCGTCTGGGCGTAGGCGGTAAGACCTTGCCGGCTCTCTATGGGGTGACGGCACTCGCGATCGGCCTCGCATTCACTGCTTGGCAAAGTTCATAGAACCAAATGGATATCATCGTCCCAGGCCGCCATCCGAAATCGCAACCTGGCACGCTGCGAAATAATATTCCCTAATTGTGGAGCGCCGCAAAGATGGCTTTGCCGATGGCGGGTGCGACGACGCTCTGCCAGGCTCGCCGAGGCCGGATCAGCCCTGCCTTTGGAGCAAAGACGCGCGCGCCGACCCCACTCTTAGTCCATCTTTCGTGTGCTTGCGATGACCATTCGCCATGCCGATGACCGAATTCGCGTAGCAGGCCTCGCCGGCACGTCGAGTGAACTCGGAAAGATCGATGCTGCGATCTCCTGAAAAGGAGTTGGCACGTAATCGGGCCTATCCGCGCTGGATGCGATAGACAGTTGCGTCACCTTCCACACCTCGAAGCGGCGCGTCAAAAGCCACGACACGGTGGCCGGCAAGCATTTCGCTGACCCCGGGCGCGGAATGGAGCGCCTCGGAAATGCAGATCTGTCCGGCCTCTGCCAGGGACTGCACGCGCGCGGCGACATTCACGGTCTGGCCGAAATAATCGAGGTTGTCGTTGAGCGTCACGGCGATCGACGGTCCACAGTGGGCACCGATCTTGAGGATGATCCCCGGCCCCTCATGGTCGCCGTTGAAGCGATCGATTTCTTCAAAGATGTGGAGTGCAGCCGAAATCGCATCCGACGGTTGCGAGAATACGGCCATCACCGCATCCCCAATCGTCTTGACCACCGCTCCGGAATGTTGCTGGACCGCAGCGTTGACCAGAGCGAAATGCTCGCGGACCAAAGCATAGGCGTTGAGATCGCCAAGGCGCTCATACATGGCGGTCGAACCCTTGAGGTCCGTGAACAGGAAGGTGATCTGCCGGATGCCCAGCCCCTCCTTCTCGTCGACACGTTCGGACCGGAAGAGCTGGCGGAAGGTTTGCCGCGCAAGCAGCGCTCCACCGGAAACATAAGGGTCGAAATCGAGTGCCGGCTTGGTGGTCAGCGCGACAAGCTCGGGCGGCCAGTTGATGACAAGCAACGAACCTCGCACCGGCCCCCTGTTCGCTACCTCAATGGCAATCGGACCAGGCGGCACAGCGGGCAACGCCGGCAAGAAGCGTTTGCCGTCGTAATCGACCTTCAGGAGTGTCGGCGCTGATACCGGGTCGCCCGATATTGGCACAGCGAATGCGGCCTGTGTCTGCACGTTGACGCCTGCAAGGGCGCCCGGTCCCAGGTCGGCGCGGAGCACTGTGGTGGTGCCGGGCGGTAGAAACGTCATGCCCCGAACGAAGCCACGCAGAACGTCGAGAAAGCGAACGTCTTGCCCCGGCAGCCGCCCGTCATGTCCGAAGTGGAGTTTCCAGTGAAAATCCTCGACAGGGAGCGTCTCGGGATTGTGGTAGGGAAGGTGCCGTAACTTCGGCGATACCGAAAAGGTGACCTCGATGAAGTCGTCGAGGTCGGTGTCGCCCGATACGTCGCACAGGCCACAGACGTAGTGGGTCCTCAGTGTGCGCAGGGCGCCGAAACTATCGAGCACCATCCCGGACTGGGGACAGAGCACATCCCAGCTCATGTCGAACACGCCACAGCGGGCGGCATGAAGGAAGAGGTCGATTGCTTCAGGCTCGGCGATTGCGCGGTCGCGAGCAAAGGCTAGCGGATTAACGCGATAGAGTGAGTGGTCGTCGGCGCTCCTGATCAGCGCCTCGAATTTCGAGATGACGCGTGGGCTCCAGGCTCGCGCCTGCTCCACCTTGGTCATCTTGCTTTCGAGAAGACGATCGTTGACTTCCGTCACACCGGATCCTCAACCTAGCCTCGCGACAGCCTACTAAAAAAGCCAGCAGGATGCGAATGGTTTGGATTCCTTTGTTGTACGACAGTCTGTCTAGGAGGATGTGCACCAGAGCAGGTGTCACGGTTTCCTACTCCGTTGTGCTGGCTTTTTTTCTGCGCCGATTGGTGTGCGACTGCGCGACTGCCATTTTTAGCTCGGGTTTGGCCTCCACAGGTGCATTCTCTGCCCCATGTGAGTTCTGTAGCCCCTCGACGTGGACGGTCGGAAATGGGAGTTCGATGCCCTGCTCCTTGAAGACCTGGCGGAGGCGTACATAGAATTTGCGTTTCATACTGAAGGCGCCTCCCGGTCTTGTTGTGACCTTGACCCTCAATACGATGCCGTACTCGCCGAACTCCTGCACGCCCTGCATCTTGATCGGTGAGAGCACCCAGTGTTTGAATTCGGGATCTTCCGCCAGTTCGAGACCTATTCGCTTGATCAGCTTGCGAGCGAAGTCGATGTCAGTGTTATAGCCAACGGTGATGTTGAATTTGTCGGTGACCCAGTCACGACTCTGGTTCTGGACTGCACCGAGTTCACCGAAAGGTATTGTGAACAGCGGGCCACGATGATGGCGCAGCTTCACCGAGCGCAGCGAAAAGCTTTCCACCGTTCCCACATAGCGGCCCGATGTAATGTATTCGCCAACACGAAACGCATCATCGAGAAGAAAAAACACGCCTGAAATGACGTCCTTGACTATGGTTTGTGCGCCAAATCCCACAGCGACACCAACGACGCCAGCGCCGGCGATCAGCGGGCCGATCTCGATACCCATTGAGGCGAGCATCATCAGCACCGCCATCACGACGATCACGGCGAGCAGAATGTTCTGGATGATCGGCAAAAGTGTGCGCAGCCGCGCCTGTTGCGGATCGAGGGTCGGGACCTCCTCGTCGTCGATCACCGCGTGCGGCGTTTCGATGCCCAGCTTTCGCTCGATCAAGGCTTTGATGATCGACCAGCCGAAGTCGGCTGCAAGCGCAATGACCATGACATTAATCAAGCCGCGCAATATGAGGTTGGTCGTCGTATCGCTGTCCCGCATGGACTGCATGTTCAGACCCCAGACACGCGCGAGAAAGTAAGCCGCCGCCAGGATCAAGATCATCCGGACTCCGCGATCGATGACAGCGATCGTCACCGCCGGAATCGTGGGCCGGCCGGCGTCGTCCGAACCCGGCCGCAGCACGAAATTGACGCCGCGCTGCGTCAGCACGATTGCCAAGGGCAGGAAGAATGCGGCGAAGGTAAACCAGAACAATATATTAAGACCGGCGATGCGCTGCAGGAACAGAACGACGAAATAAGCTGTCAACAACCATGTCGTTGCCGTATGACTGCTTTGGTGCGCACCATCTCGCTGTGTTCTTGGCCGGCGCCAAACGGCAACCAGCAAAAGCAATAGCAGCACGAAATCGGCGCCCGTTGACAGGACCAGCATTCCATCCTGATCGATGCCGAGACCCGGCAAGAGGATAAACGCGGCGGCGAAGAAGGCGAAGACGCCGACGATCCGGGGCAGCCAATAGAACCAATGGTCAGCCGTTTCGTTGGTGACCGGCAAGGCACGAACCTCGACCGCGTTCTCGACGTTCATGAAGGAAGGGACGAGCATGGCTGCCAGGTACATGCGCACAGCCGCTGTACCGACTGCAGCCAGCAGAAATGTCAGCACGATCTCGCGGATAAGCATTGGCCAGTCGAACAACATGAACGCGCCGGCGCTGCCCAGCGCGAACGAGACGATCAGCAGGCTGGAATAAAGCGTGCGACCGCCAATCTTCTTGGCTCGCCCAATGGGCGTATCCTTCGGCTGCGCGATGATCCAAAGACGAAACGGACGGGTCAGCCTGTACGTTGCCCAGGCGAGCGCCACGCCGGCAGCGATGAACATCGCAATCAGCAGAAATACGCCGGGAGGCCCCTTTCTGGACATATCCTGCATGGTCTCTGCCCGAGCGCGCTCAAACTGGTCTGGCAGCAAAGGCAAAGTTCGCACGATTCTTTCGATATGATGCTTGATCCGATCGAGCGTCGATGATGCCATCGTATTCATCTGGCTCGGGGCGACGGCAGCGTTGGACGATGCGCCGGCCGGTGAAGCTCCTGCCGCGGCAGGCGCTGCCGTTGACCCGGCGTCCTGATTTCGTTGTTCGGCCATCCAGGCCTTCACCGACGGATCGTCGAGTAGCTCGAATAGCTGTTTGACCTTTTCAGGCGGGACGGGCGCCGGCGCCTGCGCCTGTGCCGAACCAGCAAACAAGAGGGCGATCCCGAAGACCAGCGGCCCGGCAACCCGGACAAGCATGGCAGTCAGATCTCCGAGAGTTCGTGTCGGACGCCCAACTCCCAATCGTCGAACCAAGAGTGGCATCGTGCTGTAACCTTCCCCTCAAATCGGCAAGCAACGACATCTATGTCCGTCGTTGCGCCTACCTTGAAGAAACCGATGTTGTGGTGCAAGACATCCTTCCGGGCTAGACCGTTGCGCCGGGTACCTAACAGTGTTTATTTTCCCGGCGGGGCAGGGCATTCCGGCCTCGGCCTGGCGTCCCTGACGAACTAAGTGCTTTGAAAGCAGCATCTGCGGCGACCACGCTGGAGGTCGTGGTTGCGCCTCCAAGCTGGCGGCACCGAATGACAGCACAATGTCGTCGCGCTGTGCATTTGGCAAAAGCGTGTGGATTCGATCCCCTCCATCGGTATGCGCTCGAAACACTAGGCAGTGTGTCTGGGTGTATGGCCGCCGCTTGGGACCCTTCAGATGAAGGACATTTGATGGTGTCAGCGAGGACAGGTGCGAGCGCTTTGTGCGAATGTGGCTACATGGAGGGCTTCGGATTCTTGGCGTCCGTGTACACCTCGAGGTACGAGTTTGGGGTGACGAGCGCCATCTGGCCTTTCGCATCGCGCCGGTCGGCGAAGTGTGCATAGGGGTCGACGAGCTCGCGGATGGCGAGGCGATCTGCGCCTTCTTGGGTAATACAAATTGAAAATTGCGCCTTCATGTTTCAAAACAGGTCGGTTGACCCAGGATGGTTTCGAAGCCAGCGGGTCGCTGACGGTCCTCAAGGCGAGAATTCGAAAAGACGTTCAACCATGACCCAACACGCAGAAAACGCCCGAATTCTCATGTACAGCCACGACACGTTCGGGCTCGGCCACCTGCAGCGCTGCCGCACTATCGCGCATTCGCTTGTCGAGAATTTCCACGGACTTCAGGTGCTTATCATTTCGGGTGCAACGATCGCTGGCGCATTCGACTACCGCGCCCGTGTCGACTTCGTGAAGATCCCCAGCGTCATCAAGTTGCGCAATGGCGAATACACCTCGCTGGAAAAGGATATCGATCTGCATGAGACGCTAAGGATGCGCCAGTCGATTATCCGCCACACGGCCGAGACATTCCGGCCGGATATCTTCATCGTCGACAAGGAACCGCTCGGCCTGCGTGGAGAGATTGAGGACACGCTGTCCTACCTCAAGACGCGGGGCACCACGCTCGTTCTCGGCCTGCGCGAGGTGATGGATGCGCCGCATCTGCTCGAAGCGGAGTGGGCACGCAACGATGTGATGCGCAAGATAGGCCTATTCTACGACAAGGTCTGGGCCTATGGTCCGCCGGATTTCTACGATCCGTTGACGGGCTTGGATGTGCCGCCGGCAGTCAGGGCAAAGATGAGGTTCGTCGGTTTCCTGCAACGGAGCCTGCCGCGGAATGAGTTGCCCGGCCACAGGCCCGAGGGCGACTATATCCTCGTTACCACCGGTGGCGGCGGTGACGGCGCCGAACTGATCCACGACGTCATCGATGCCTATCAGCAGGATCCACGATTGCAGCACAGGGCGCTGATCGTGCTTGGGCCTTACATGCCAGCGCGCAAGCGCAACAAGCTGCTCAGGAAGGGGGCCAAGATCCCCTACATCAAGATCATCGAGTTCGACAACCGCATGGAAGACCTGATTGCCGGCGCCAAGGCGGTCGTGGCAATGGGCGGCTACAACACCTATTGCGAGATATTGTCTTTCGACAAGCCGGCGCTGATCGTGCCGCGCGTCGAGCCTCGGGAGGAACAACTGATCCGCGCTCGGCGCGCAGCCGAACTCGGCCTCATCGAGATGCTTTTGCCGGAAGAAGCCAAGGATTCCCAGCGGTTTGCCGATGCACTGGTGATGCTGCCAGACCGGCCCCGCCCATCACAGAGCAATCCGCATCTGACGCTGGAAGGGCTGCCTCATATCTCCGAAATCGTTGCGGAACTGCTCGACCGGCGGGCCGGCCATCACCTTTCGGTCATCGAAGGACTGAACTGAGTTGCAACGTCGCAAGATCGTCGTGGTTCTGAAGGGCTATCCGCGGCTGTCGGAAACCTTCATCGCGCAGGAACTGCTTGGTCTCGAGCGTGCGGGATTCGACCTAGTGATCGTCGCGCTCAGGCGGCCGACCGATGCAAAACGCCACCCCGTGCATGATGAGATCAAAGCGCCCGTCCATTATTTGCCAGAATATCTGCATGACGAGCCGCTGCGCGTCGTTCGCGCGCTGATTGCTTGTCTGCCGCGGCCGGGCTTCTGGCGCGCACTTAGATCGCTGGCTAGCGATATCCCCCGCGACTTTACGCGCAATCGCGTGCGCCGCTTCGGGCAGGCACTCGTGCTGGCGGCCGAATGGCCGCAAGACGCGGGATGGTTGCATGCACATTTCGTGCACACGCCGGCGTCGGTGACGCGCTATGCCAGCCTGCTTCGTGGCCTGCCCTGGAGTTGCTCGGCCCATGCCAAGGACATCTGGACTTCGGCGGACTGGGATCTGGCCGGCAAGCTTTCCTCGGCGCGTTGGACGGTAACCTGCACGAAAACCGGCTTCGACCGCCTGAAGGAGCTCGCCAACGGCAACTCGTCCGTGCATCTGAGCTATCATGGGCTCGACCTTGATCGCTTCGGCAGCTTTGGCGAGGCGCGAAAACAGCATGACGGCTCAGCGCCGGGCGAACCGGTTGTCGTTCTGAGTGTCGGGCGCGCAGTCGAAAAGAAAGGTTACGATACCTTGCTGGAGGCCCTTGCCCTTCTGCCCGCGGATTTGGCGTGGCGTTTCGAGCATATCGGCGGCGGCGAGGAACTGGAACGGCTCAAGGCGCTGGCGCGAAAGCTCGGCCTGGAGGGTCGCGTCTCCTGGAAAGGCGCGCTTGCGCAGAAGGAGGTGCTGGAACACTACCGAAGCGCCGACATTTTCGCCCTGGCCTGCAGGATTACTGCAAATGGTGACCGGGACGGTCTGCCGAATGTTCTGGTGGAGGCGGCCAGCCAGCGGCTTGCCTGCGTGTCGACCGATATTTCCGGCGTGCCGGAGCTTATATCGCCGGACGAAACCGGTCTGCTGGTGCCGACGGAACACCCTATTGCCTTGGCACAGGCGCTGGAGCGTCTGATTCGTGATCCCTTGCTGCGCGCCCGCCTCGGCGAGGCCGCTGAGGGGCGCGTGCGAAGCAATTTCGATCATATGGCAAGCATCGGACAGCTCAAGCAACTGTTCCAGCAGGAGTGGCAGGCTGCCGAATGAAGCGGCTGCGCGCCTTCTTCTATGTCCAGCACCTGCTCGGCATCGGCCATCTCGCGCGCGCCAGCCGCATCGCGGCGGCTTTGGCCGATGACGGGTTTGACGTAACCGTCGTGACCGGCGGAGCGCCGATCGCGGGGTTTCCGGGACCGGGGGTAAAATCTGTGCCCCTGCCAACTGTCACCTCCGGTGATGAAGGATTTTCAGGGTTGGTCGACCTGCAGGGCAAACCCATCGACGATGATTTCAAGAAGTGGCGCTCAGAGATGCTGCTGCAGGCATTCCGGGATTGCAGGCCTGATATCGTCATTATCGAGGCGTTTCCATTTGGACGCCGGCAGATGCGTTTCGAACTCTTGCCGCTGATCGAGGCCATCGAAGCGACGTCGCCCAGACCGCTGCTGGCGACGTCCGTCCGCGATATCCTTCAGGAGCGCGTCAAGCCGGGCCGAAACGAGGAAACGGTCGATCTCATCAACAGGCATTTCGACCTTGTCATGATCCACGGCGACCCGGCTTTCGCAACCATCGACAGGACATTTCCACTGGCTGGGGCGATCACAGCCGAGGTCACCTACACGGGGCTCGTTGCCGCGCCGCCACCGCCCGCGGCCTCCGAGCGCTTCGACGTTCTGGTGTCGGTTGGCGGCGGCGCTGCCGGAAAACACCTGGTCAGCTCCGCCATCGCCGCCGCTAGGAATGCCAACAACGCTTGGAAATGGTGTTTGATCACCGGCCCAAACCTACCGAAAGACGAATTTGACGCGATCGCGCGCGATGCCACGCCGGGTCTGTCCATCTTCCGGTTCCGCGAGGATTTCGCCAGCCTGCTAACCGGCGCCCGCCTGTCAGTTTCGCAGGCGGGTTACAACACGGTCTGCGATGTCCTGCGCGCGGGTTGTCGCTCCCTGCTCGTTCCATTTGCAGCTGGCGCGGAAACCGAACAAACGGTTCGCGCCCTGATGCTCGAAGAACTCGGTCTTGCAACGGTGCTGATGGAAAAGGACCTGTCGCCTGAAGGTCTGGCGCAAGCGATCGAACAGGCGCTTGTGGGACCGACGCCACCCGGGCATCGTCTCGATCTGGAAGGGGCGCGTCACTCGGCGCAAATCCTGCGCGAGCGGTATCGAACCTGGTCCGTAAGATCCTAACGCGGGTCGCGCCTGGATCAGATTCGCGCAACGCGCTTCAAACAGTTCCAATCAGCATGAAGCGCGTATAGTTCTTTGTCGGCAACTCGCCGGAAAACCTGATCTCCCGCAGCGCCGCCATGGCTTCGAAGGCTGCCAGTGAAGCCACGCAGTTGATGTGCGTCGGCTCGCTGAAATAGTCGTTCGATTGCAGAAGCACAGTCGTGCCCCGCGGAAGCAGAGCAAGCCAGGCGCTGAGATCGGCTATGTGTTCGCAGCTTGTATTGACAACCAGGTCAGGTTGCCCGGCCGCATAGTCGAGTGCGTACATATCGTCCGTCAGCGCCCGGAACCGATCGCCGGCTTCCCGGTTGAGGGTCCGGGCGACCGGCGCGACTTCGGGATCGATGTCGATGCTATCGACCGCCGCGATGTCGAAGCGGGCATCGTTGAAAAGCATTGCCGGCAATACGCCGTACCATCCGCCCAGCACCCATATGCGCCCGAACCGGCCGCTGCAACTTTCGAACAGCCTGTCGAGCGCCCACATCTTGCAGGCGACCTGCTTGTGGTTGAAGGCATTGGCGATGTCGGCCTGCGGATGCTTGGCTATGACGCGCGCCAGCCCTGCAACGAGAGGGTGCTTGACATAGGCGGCAATTCCCCGCGTGAGGTCCAGGGCCTGTTCGTGCCCGTCCGTGCCGGCATTGCGTGGTTGCGTGATATCCATCATATTCGCCTTGTATGTTGGGATTTCGGGCGACACAACGCAATCTTGCCTCCGCCTCGCAGGCTTTGAACGTGTCGCCAGCGCTGATTGCCGATGCGCCGTTCACCAGCAGATGCTTTTACTTTGCTTTAGACCGAAGGTTCACAGTCGCATATGGAACCCAGCCTAGCCCGCTATATCTGGAGGCACACCAAGAAGCAGCAGATATGGATATTGCTGATCGTTCTGCTGTCGATGATCCCGTATTTCATGTCCTTCGACCTGCCGAAGCTGATCGTCAACGGCCCGATCCAGGGCAAAGGTTTCGAGCAACCGGGAGCCACCCAGCCATTCATGAGACTGCACTATGACCTGCCGTTCATTGGCGAGGTCCAGTTGTTCTCCGGCTTTCAGCTCGACCGCACGGCAACGCTGCTTGCCCTCAGCGTCGTGTTCCTGTTGCTGGTCGTCATCAACGGCTTGTTCAAACTCTACATCAACACCTACAAGGGCCGCCTCGGCGAACGCATGCTGCGGCGTATCCGCTTCGATCTGGTCGATCGAGTGCTGCGGTTTCCGCCGTTTTACTTCAAACGGGTGAAATCCGCCGAAGTGGCGACCATGGTGAAGGACGAGGTGGAGCCGCTGGGCGGCTTCATCGGCGACGCCTTCCTGCAGCCGGTGCTGCTCGGCGGCCAGGCGCTGACGGCCATGCTGTTCATCATGGTCCAGAATTTCTGGCTCGGAATGATAGCGGTCGTGATCGTGGTGATCCAGATCGTGCTGATCCCGCGAATGCGGCGGCGGCTGATCGTGCTCGGTCGCGAACGGCAGCTGACGGCGCGCGCGCTTTCGGGCCGGGTTGGCGAAATCGTCGACGGCATCGGCGCGGTTCACGTCCACGACACGTCAAACTACGAGCGCGCCGACATAGCTGCCCGGCTCGGGCTCATCTTCAAGATCCGCTTCGATCTTTACCAGTGGAAATTCATGGTAAAGTTCCTCAACAATTTTCTCGCGCAGCTGACGCCCTTCCTGTTCTACATGATCGGCGGGTATCTGGTCATCGAGGGGCGGCTGGACGTCGGCCAGCTCGTGGCCGTGATCGGCGCCTACAAGGACCTGCCCGGACCGATGAAGGAACTGATCGACTGGGATCAGGCGCGGCAGGATGTCCAGGTCAAATATCAGCAGGTGGTCGAACAGTTCACCGTCGACGGTGTCATTGCGCCGACAATCGGGGCATTGACGATCGAAGCCCCCGGTCCGATGACCGACCCGCTGTCGGCGATCGGTCTGTCGATAGCGGACGATGGCGGTGCATTGCTCCTCGACCGTATCTCCGTCCAGGTCAAGCCGGGTGAAACGGTGGCGCTGGTCAGTACCGCAACAGGTGGAGCGGAGGCGCTTGCAGAAGCCTTCGCGCGCCTGAACCGGCCGAAAGGCGGCAAGGTCGCTTCGGGCGCCCACGACCTGCTTGAACTCCCCGAAGCAGTGACCGGCCGGCGCATGTCCTATGCCTCGTCGGATGTTTTCCTGTTCCAGGCAAGCCTCCGCGACAACCTGCTCTACGGGTTGAAGCATGCGCCGCTGACATCGGTGACTTATGACGGTGCTGCGGCAGACCAGCGCCGCTGGAACATCCACGAGGCGCGCCGGTCGGGCAATCCGGATCATGATATCCAAAGCGACTGGATCGACTACGCTTCCGCCGGCGCTACCGGCCCGCACGACCTCTTTGAAGCCGTGCGCCGGGTGCTCGACGCGGTTGTTCTGTCGCGCGACATTCTGGATCTTGGCTTGCGCTCTTCGGCCGACCTGACGCGTCACACGGAGCTTGCCAGGCGAATCGTCGAACTGCGTGCGGCGCTGCGAACGCGGCTGGAACACGAAGGGCTGAGCGGACTGGTGGTTCCGTTCGAACCCGGCGCCTACAACAAGGAAGCAACGATCGGCCAAAACCTGCTCTTCGGCGCTGCCGCCGGCCCCGAACTGGCCGACAGGGCTCTGGCGGCCAATCCCTATTTTGCTTCTGTGCTCAGGCAAGCCGGCCTCGACCGCACGCTCTACGAAATGGGCATGGAGATCGCGGACCAGGCGATCGAGCTGTTTGCCGACCTGCCGCCCGATCACCAGTTCTTCCAGCAGCTCGCCTTCATGAGCGCCGAGGAGATACCCGCTTACGAAACCTTGCTGCAACGGCTCAAGAACCGTGCCTACGAGGCGGTTTCAGAGAACGATCGCGCCATGATCGTCACCTTGAGCTTTGCCTATATCGAGCCCCGGCACCGCTTCGGCCTGCTGAGCGACGAACTGATGAGCAAGATCGTCGCTGCTCGCAACGGGTTCTATGAAAACCTGCCGCCCGAGCTGCAAAACGCGGTCGAACGGTATGATCCTGCCAAATACATTGCCGCGGCTACTGTCATGGACAATGTCCTGTTCGGGCGCGTGGGCAACAACCATCCCGACGCACCGGACCGCATACGCTCCATCGTCTATGCCATTCTTGACGAGCTGGGGCTTTATGCCGAAGTTCTGGATGTCGGTCTGGACTTCAACGTCGGCTCCGGCGGCAGGCGGCTGACCGGTGGACAGCGACAGAAGCTCGATGTTGCCCGCGCCCTGCTCAAGCGTCCCGATTTTCTCATTCTCAACCGGCCGCTGTCGGCGCTCGACCAGCGCATGCAGGATAAGGTGCTGCAAAACGTGCTCGAGGAGGCCAGACGCGACGGCCATTCGCCGGCAATTGTGTGGGTCGTGACGAATCCGGCAATGGGGATGATGTTCGATCGCGTTGTCGTCTTCGACTCGGGCCAATTGGTGGAAGACGGAACACACGAGACACTTTTGGCAGAGAGCGGTATCTTTAAGGAATTGCTATCATAGAGCATTGGACATTCAGATGGGATCATTCTGGCGGTGGGAGCTTGTGGCAAGATCAAGGGATTCGGGTTTCCGGCTGATCGGCCCGCCACCTTTCGCGTGGTTCGTCTCGCCGTCCGGAAACAGAATTGATCCCATCGGGGTGTCGGTTGTTCTAGTCTCGCAGACGTGAATGGGAAGGTTCGCGACAATGCTGCTCAAGGATGAGGTTGGAATGCTGCAACGCGTTCCCTTGTTCTCTGGCATAGAGCCGACAAAGCTCAAGCTGCTTGCGTTCACATCCGATCGCGTGAGCTACAGCGCCGGGCAGATCCTTTTCCGGCAGGGCGATGAGGGCGACGCCGCCTATGTCATCCTTTCAGGCAGGGCGGATATTCTGGTCGATTCCGACAACGGACCGATAAAAGTTGCCGAACTGCTGCCAAATTCGATCGTTGGCGAGATCGCCATATTGTGCAACAGCTCCCGCACGGCCACCGTCAGAGCTGCCAGTCCGGTGGAAGCCTTGAGAATTCGCAAGGATCATTTCCTGAGGCTTATGAAGGAGTTCCCGGAAATGACCATCGAGATGGTTCGGGTTCTTGCCGATCGCCTGAGCCATACGACCGCGGATCTGATCGATGCACGAAGCGCCAAATAACGAATGATTTGCGCTCGATCCTTCGCCGTGATGGCACTGGCCCTCTCACGGACAAGGTCACCAGGAGGAAGACCTGTCTCGCCTAGCAGCAGTTGTTTGGCTACGATGGCCGAGGGGGACTACGAAGGGCTTGCATGGACGACGACGTTTTCCTGGTCAGGTTTTGGGGCGTGCGCGGCAGCATTTCGGTATCGGGGCCAGAATTCTCTCGCTATGGCGGCAACACAAACTGCATTGAGATGCGATGCGGTAAGCATACGCTTCTGTTCGACGCGGGCTCTGGCTTGCGGCCTGCCGGCTGGGCGCTTCGGGCGTCGGGCGTGACCGATACCGACCTGTTTTTCACCCATTGCCATTACGATCACATCATCGGGCTGCCGGCTTTTAAGCCGATCTATGACCGGAGCGTCAAAATCAGGCTCTGGTCCGGGCATCTTGCAGGACGCATGACGACGCGGCAGATGGTAGATGAGTTCATGCGGCCGCCTTGGTTTCCGGTGAGACTGGACGTCTGCAAGGCAAGCCTCGACTACCGCGATTTCGTATCCGGAGACGTGCTTCGGCCGCGCCAAGGGGTGGTGATCCGAACCGGCAGTCTCACCCATCCCGGTGGCTGCATCGGCTACCGGGTCGAATGGGGTGGCCGCGTCGTTGCGGTGATCACAGACACTGAGCACGAGCCGGGCAAACTCGATCAGGCGGTGCTCGGCCTGATCGAAGATGCCGACCTCGTCATTTACGATTGCACCTACACCGAGGAGGAAATGGAGCGCTATCGCGGCAACGGGCACTCGACATGGCAACAGGGCGTCAAGCTCTGTGAGGCCGCCGGCGCGCGGGGGCTTGCGCTGTTTCACCACGATCCGTCGCGCACCGACGATGAGTTGGACGAGATGGAGAAATTGGCCAAAGACAGGTTTGCCGGCGCGTTTGCCGCCCGGGATGGCCAGAGGCTCAAATTTCCAGTCTCATTGCGGAAAAAGCGCTGAACTATTTTCCTTTGCCGGCGCAGCGCCCGATCAATGTCCTGACCGGAAGCCATACACAGGCCTCAGTCTGTGTGGTGACTGTGAGCAGCCGTTCGAGGAAAAGCCAGGCCGATTCATCATGCACGAGATGGTGGGTGAGCAGGCCGACCGGTTGGCCGCCGTCGAATGCATGCCGCAGTTGCGCGATGATGGCCTGAACCAACAGGCCATGATCGCGGCAACCGCGCGTGCCATGCCAATCCATGATGTCGACATTGCTGTTGATGACCGCCAGCGAAGCCGGCTTCGGCGGCCCATAGACCGACAATGCGGCAAATCCTATCGATCCGAGGTCGGGTACCAAGCCGGCGTCGATCCTGTTCCAGGGTGGCACCAGCATCGGAACGGCACGTGCGCCGTGCAGGCCGGCTACGTGCGACAGCCCACGGGCCAGCTCATCGAGCACCGCCTCGCGTGGCCGATGCGGGCCGAGCTCCTGCTTTTTCTGGTCCCCGGGCGCATGATTTCGGTGCGCCCAGCCATGGATGGCGACCGTGGCATGCGGCGTCTCGTCAAGCCGGGCGACAAGCTTCTCATCAGTCAGGGCCGGAATCACGGCCAGGGTGACCGGAATCGCGAATTCACCGGTGAGGTCGAGCAGCCTATCAAGCGCAGGCGTCGGATCCACGGCGTCATCGTCGCGCAGCCAGAACTCTGCCTTACGGCCCGCTCGTTGCAGGCTCGCCAGTTCCTCCACCAAGGGTTGCCAGATCTGATCGGGTGTCATGAAATCGGGATCTTCGCAAGAAGTCCGGCCAGACGCGCCGCCGCAACACCGAGGGAACGTTCTTCAAGGATGAAACGTCTGGCTTGTGCGGCCATGATGGTTCTTTCGTCGCTACGGGTCAGAAGCCTTTCAATGGCAGAAGCGAATGCCGCCACATCGCCCGGCGGCGTGAGAAACCCGGCTTGGCCATCCCGCACGACCTCCGGCACCCCGGCGATGTCCTGCGCCACCACTGGAAGGCCGGCGGCCTGTGCTTCAAGATAGGCAACGCCATAGGCCTCGCCGAAACCCGGCCAGACGTAAATTCCCCCACTGTACAGGACATCCGGTACGGCGGCTGGCTCAATCGCGCCAAGCCATTCGATACGGTCGGCGGGCAAGCCGGCGAATTGCGCTTTGACCTCTTCACGGGCAGGCCCGTCCCCGACGACAGACATGGTCCAGGGCAGGTGGCCGATCGAACCGAGCGCCTGCGCCAGCATGCGATAGCTTTCGACTTTGTCGCCCGGCCGCATCATGGCGACGGTAACTAGCCGCGTCGAACAACCCCGCGCCGGCGTTTCCCGGAATGCCGATGTGTCGATGAAGGGCGGAAGCATGCCGAGAGCGGCGTCGGGTATCGCATCTGCCAGTCCCTGACGATCCCTTTGCGTGAAGCAGATGTTCAGCGCCGCCTGTTCGACGGCTCGCGCCACCAACGCTTGCGTATCGGCCCACAAACCGGCGTTGCGCCGCCTCGAATAGGAGGCTTCCGCCGTCACATAGGGGACGGCAAAGGCCGACGCCAGTTCGGGTCCGATCAGGTCGGGCGCCTTGTAGTAGAGATGATAGGAGAACCAGAGATCGGGCTTGCCGTCACGATCCCAAAGTCTTGTCAGCCGCGCGGCTTCCTCTCGGGCTTCGATCTTGAGCGCATCGAAACTTTTCGACTCCGGTTCGCTTAGATAGAAGCGTATTTCGGATGCCAGTTCGACGCTATGCCCTCCATGTTCCAGCGCCTTGACCAGCGTCCGTGCCATCTGGCGGTCGCCGGAGGCAACGGGATGATTGGGTGACTTCAGCGGCGCGTAAAAGGCAATTCGCATTTCCGGACCCTATCATCGCAAAGCCAGCGCAAGTCAATTTCGAGCACGATCGACTTCACCTTCAAGCAGTGGAATGTGCTATTTGATGCTCATGGAAACAGCCGCCGCGTCCGACCCGTTTGTCGCTTCTCTGCCGGTCTTCGCAAAGTTCGAAAGCGTTGCCGATATCGACAACTACAAGCCTCTCCCCGATGGCTGGGCTCTGGCCACGGCCGACATCGTCGGCTCGACCAGGGCGATCGAGGCAGGGCGCTATAAAACCGTCAACATGGCCGGCGCCAGCGTCATTTCGGCGCTGCTCAACGCGCTGGGTCGGCAAGACCTTCCCTTTGTCTTCGGCGGCGACGGCGCGCTCGTGGCGTTTCCCGGCTCGGCGCTGGAGGTTACCCGCAACGCGCTGGCGGCTGTCCAGAGATGGGTGGCAGACGAGCTGGACCTCACCTTGCGTGCTGCAATCGTGCCGATAAAAGATATAAGAGCGCAAGGCCGCGACGTCCGCGTGGCGAGGTTTCAAGCCTCAGAAGCGGTCTTCTATGCCATGTTCGCCGGCGGAGGCGGCAGTTGGGCTGAAGCCGAGATGAAAGCGGGGCGCTACCGCATCGATCCTGCGCCGGCTGGCGCGCGGCCGGATCTGACCGGCCTGTCCTGCCGCTGGAACCCGATCGAAGCCCGGCATGGCGAAATCGTCTCGATCATAGCCATACCGGGGGCGTCGCGTGACTTGCGCGGTTTTCAGTTTCTGGCGTCCGACATCATCGCCCTTGCCGGCAGGCAGGAACGCGATGGCCACCCGGTACCGGTGAACGGGCCGGACTACAGTCTGCTGCCTGCCGGCCTCGATATCGAGGCGCGCGCCACGGCGCCGGCAGGACGGCGGTGGTTAACGAAGCTGTGGGTAATGTTCCTGATGACGCTTACGGCTGTCACCGATAGATATGGCTGGACGATCGGCAGTTTCGATCCGAAGATCTACAAACGCGACGTGGCCAGCAACTCGGATTTCCGGAAGTTCGACGACGGCTTGAAGATGACCATCGACGTTGACGCGGATGTGTTGCAACGGATCGAGAACCGGCTGAAGCAGGCGGAAGAGGCGGGCATCTGCAACTATGGCCTGCACCGCCAGAAATCGGCATTGATGACATGCCTGGTCGCTTCGCCGCTGCAGCGCGATCACCTTCATTTCATCGATGGCGCGGCCGGCGGCTATGCCGTGGCTGCCGCAAGCCTGAAGGCGAAGGTACCGGTTTGATGACGGCTTTGCGGAAATCGATCTTCCGCAATATGCCTCGGCCAATGGTTCTTGGGACCCAAGTCACCATGGGAACGGACAGCCTGTCCGGAGTTGACGGGAAACCAGATTTATTGGACGCCTCACCTCCGGATAGTCGACACACGCAATGTTCTTTGGCCGCCTCGGGCTGTCTCGAGAGACGGTGTGAAGGCCTGACGGCGTCCGGGTCGGCGAATTTTTGCCCGATGTCAGTATCGTGATTGCACTCTGCCGGCGCCCTCGCCACATAAGTCGACATGACATAGATGCAGTTACGCCTGCTCCTTGGCTGCGAGGATAGTCATCCGAGAAATTCTTCGCCGCTTTTGCCGCCGAAGCCGGCCTCGTTGACTTCGGGCGACCTATTGGGCCGTTGGCGGACTGTGTTATGGCGGATCAACGGATAATGGCTTCGTCTTCGACGGGTTTCGAGAGAGCATGAGTAAAACGCAAGCAGAAATTTCTACCATTCTCATGGATAAGGTTGCAGATTGGCTGACCCAATCGGCGCTGGCGGGCAGCGACCTGGAAGCCTTGGTAAAGGGCTTTTGCGAACGGCTGGCTGCTGCCGGCCTGCCGCTAAAGCGGGTGCATTTGAGCTTTTCGATGCTGCACCCGCTTTATGATGCGCTTGGCTTCACGTGGATTCGCGGCCAGGGCATGGAAGTGGAAGGCTTCCGGGTTGAGCCCGGCGAGCCGTCCGACAGATTCCTGACCAGCCCGTACTACCATCTGCTCAGCAACAAGCTCGACCATCTGCGACGCCGGATCGACCCGTCATTGCCGCCGGAGTTTCCGATTTTCGGTGAACTCGCGCTTATGGGCGTCACCGACTACATGGCTTTCGTACATCCCTTCAGCGACGACACAAGTCAGGGCATGATCGGGTCTTGGTCCACCGACGGTACTGCAGGCTTCAGCGATAGCATGATTTCAGCGCTGCTTCGCATCCAGAGCCATCTCGCGATCGCAACCAAGATGGCGGTGCTTACCAAGCTCGCCGACAACATGATGACCACCTATCTCGGCGGCGACGCCGGCAGGCGCGTGCTTGACGGTCAGATCAGGCGCGGCGAGGGCGATACAATCCGGGCCGCACTTGTCATGGGCGACATGCGCGGCTCGACAAGGCTTGCCGCAACCTCGGGCCGTGAAATCTATATCGATACGCTGAACCAGTTTTTCGACGCCGTTGCCGCACCTTTCAATCGCAAAGGCGGGCAGATCATGAGTTTTATTGGGGACGGCTTCATTGCCGTATACCCTTGCGAACGGCACCGTTCGCAGTCCGAGATCGCCTGCCAGGCTGCTCTTGCGGCAGCGCATCAGGCTACCGCGCGCGTCGTGGATCTCAATCTGCGCCGAAAGCAGCAGGGGTTGTCCGACATAAAATTTGGCATCGGCCTGCATGTCGGCAATGTGATGTTCGGTAATGTCGGGCTTACCGACCGGCTCACATTCTCTGCCTTCGGCTCAGCTGTAAACGAGGTCCAGCGCCTCCAGATCCTGACCAAGAAGTATCCGCACAGCGTTCTCGCCAGCAAGGACTTCGCCAGCTATTGCGGCGCAAACAGCTGGCTGACGCTGGGCCATGAGGAGCTGACTGGCATCAAGCAGAAGCTGACGGTGCTTTCACCCGATCTGTCGGGTGCGCTCGCACTCGATGAGGACGGTGCGATGGAGACCATTCACGATCGGAAATCGGAGGCCGAGCAGGTCATGCTGCTGCACCGCGATGCCGCCCGGCTATCGGCGGGAGACCCGAGCAAGCTCCAGTAAGCGTAACGAACAGCCCGAACGCCCTTGGCAGGCCGTCCGGGCGCAGGTTCCGCCACTGGCCCGCTTCGAATCCAAGTTGCTACAAGCTGGCAATGCGGTAGTCTCGCTTTCTGGGAGCTGCCAGAGTGGGACTGGTGTGAGAATGAATTCGGGCGTTGATCTGCTACGGATCGAGGATGTTGGCATCTCTTTTGCCATTATTGGGGGACCCTTGCATGCGGTCAGGCGCGCAAATCTTCGCGTCCTGCCGGGCAAGGTCACCGCGCTTGTAGGCGAGTCAGGTTCCGGAAAATCGGTTCTCAGCCAGGCAGTGATGGGCATTTTGCCGAACACAGCCCATGTTCGCGGCCGTATCCTGTTTTCCGACCCTGAAAAACCCGGCATGACGCAGGATATCCTGCAGATGCCGCGTGATGGACCCGAAATCCGAGCGTTGAGAGGGAGCCGCATCGGCAAGATATTTCAGGAGCCGATGACATCGCTGTCGCCGCTGCACACGATCGGCAACCAGGTCAGCGAATCCCTGCAGATTCATACGCCCATGGCTCGGGCGGAGCGCAAGGCGCGGACCGAGGAAATGCTCAGCCTTGTCGGCTTTCCCAATCCCAGGCGCGCTTACGACATGTATCCCTTTGAACTTTCGGGAGGATTGCGTCAGCGCGCGATGATCGCCATGGCGCTTATCTGCCGGCCCGCCCTGTTGATCGCCGACGAGCCGACGACGGCGTTGGACGTCACCATACAGGCGCAAATCCTGCAATTGCTGCGCGGGCTTCAGACAAAGCTGAACATGGCGATGCTGCTGATCACGCACGACCTCGGCGTGGTCGCCAATGTCGCCGACGAGGTGGTGGTCATGTACCATGGCGAGATCATGGAAGCGGGACCCGTCGAGGCGATATTCCGCCGGCCAGGCCACCCTTACCTTAAGGGTCTGATGGCAGCCGTTCCGCATTTCGACCTGAAGCCTGGCGAAAGGCTAAAGGCGCTCCGCGAGGTGCCGGTGAGTGTCGGGAACCTGCTCGGCGAGCAGACGGCGCCGGCATCGAAGGGGCCGGACGACCTCCTGCTATCGGTCAGGGATCTGAAAAAGACCTTCACTATCCGCAAGTCCGGATGGTTCGGCGGGGATCATCAAACCTCTGTTCGTGCCGTGGACGGCGTGAGCTTCGATATCAGGCGGGGTGAGTGCCTGGGTCTGGTCGGCGAAAGCGGCTGCGGCAAAACCACCGTCAGCAAGATCCTTATGCGGGCTGTCACCCCTAGCGGCGGCTCTGTGATCTTCAACGGCCGCGATGGGCCGATCGACGTCCTGGAAGGCGAGGGAGATGCCCTGCGTATGCTGCGCGCGAAAATCCAGATGGTCTTCCAGGATCCGGTTTCGTCGCTTTCACCTCGCATGACGGTGGAGAACATCTTGAGCGAGCCGTTGGAAATCCATCAACGTGGCAATGCCGCGTCCCGACTTGCCACGGTGAAGAGCCTGATGCAGGCAATCGGGCTCGATCCGCGCTTTATCAAGCGTTATCCGCACAGTTTCTCCGGTGGGCAGCGTCAGCGTATCGGCATTGCGCGCGCCTTGGCGCTGGGGCCTGAACTCCTGATCTGCGACGAGCCGGTTTCGGCGCTCGATGTCTCTGTCCAGGCGCAGATACTGAACCTTCTGAAGGACCTGCAGAAGGAACTGGGTCTGACCTACCTGTTCATATCCCACAACCTGGCGGTGGTGGATTACATGGCAGACCGCATCGCGGTCATGTGCGGCGGGCGTATCGTCGAGCTTGCGCCGCGCGAAATTCTGCTTAGGAGACCGATCCACCCCTACACACGCTCACTGGTTGCCGCAGTACCTTTCCCTGATCTCGACAGGCCGATGGATTTCAAGACGCTGAAGCTCGGCGGCGCTTCCGACACCAGCGCTTGGGGACCGCAATTCCGCGACGAGGGCGAAGAGGATACGCTGTCGCCGCTCGACCTTGGCGGCGGCCACCTCGTGCTGGCCCGACGTTCGGCCGATGTCAGCGAGCTACGCCCTTGATCAGCCGGCGCACCGTCCTTGGGCTCATGGCTTCGGCATTTCTGCCGAATACGTCAAGCGCCGGCGATCTGGAGCCGGAATTTCTTCAGCCGCGGCTGCAGGCCGGGGCGCTGCCGGCACTCGCCGAACGTCTGCCGAAGCGCCCGCGCGCGTTGAATCTCGCTGCGATCGGCCGGCAGCCCGGCCAGTATGGCGGCACGCTGCGCACGATCATCGGCAGCCAGAAAGATATCCGGCTGATGACGATCTATGGGTATGCTCGCCTGGTCGGCTATGACGAAAAGCTCAACCTGCAACCCGACATTCTCGAAAGTTTCGACGTAGCGGATGATCGCGTCTTCACTTTCAAGATACGGGAAGGGCATAAATGGTCTGACGGTGGCACGCTGACGCCGGAGGATTTTCGCTATTGTTGGGAAGATGTCTGGCTGAACGATGAGCTTTCGCAAGGCGGGCTCGCCCCAGCCCTGCTGGCTGACGGCAAGCCGCCGCGCTTCGACATCGTCGATCCGTTGACGGTCCGCTATAGTTGGGATGCGCCCAATCCCGACTTCCTGCCCAAGCTCGCTGCTGCTTCGCCGCTATCGCTTGTTCTGCCGGCCGCCTATCTCAAGCAGTTCCACAAGAAATATCAGGATCCATTCCGGCTCGCCGGCCTGATGAAGGAGAACCGGGCCAAGAAATGGACGCTCCTGCATATCCGCATGTCGCGGCAGTATCGCCCGGAGAACCCGGATCTGCCGACGCTCGATCCCTGGCAGAACCGGACCAAGCCGCCGGCCGAACAGTTCGTCTTCGAGCGGAACCCGTTCTTTCATCGAATAGACGAGAATGGCCGGCAACTACCCTATGTTGACCGCATCGTCATGAATGTCAGCTCGTCGGCGATCATTTCCGCCAAGACCGGTGCGGGCGAGAGCGACCTGCAAAGCATGGGAATTGACTTCGCCGACTACGCCTTCCTGAAGGACGCGGAGAAGCGGTACCCGGTGAAGATGCATCTCTGGAAACGCACACAGGGTTCGCGGCTGGCGCTGCTACCCAATCTGAATTGCGCCGACCAGGTGTGGCGTGGCCTTCTTCGCGACGTTCGCGTGCGCCGCGCACTTTCGCTCGCTGTGGACAGGCGCGAGATCAACATGGCCGTGTTCTACGGATTGGCGCAGGAAAGTGCCGATACGGTCCTGACGGAGAGCCCGCTCTACCGGCCGGAATTTGCCAAAGCCTGGGTCGCCCATGACCCCGACCAGGCCAATGCCCTGCTCGACGAGGTCGGGCTTCAGACGCGTGACGATGACGGCCTGCGGATACTTCCCGATGGACGCCCGGCGCAGATCATCGTGGAAACGGCCGGCGAAAGCACGCTGGAAACCGACGCACTCGAACTCATCACCGATCACTGGCGCAAGATCGGCATTGCGCTGTTTATCCGGACTTCGCAGCGCGACATCTTCCGCAGCCGCGCGCTTGGCGGCCAGATCATGATGTCGATGTGGTCGGGCATCGACAATGGCGTGCCGACCGCCGACATGAACCCGTACCAGCTGGCCCCCACCATCGACGACCAGCTGCAATGGCCGCTCTGGGGTGCTCACTACTTGTCTCACGGCACGCTCGGCGAGGCGCCCGATCTTGCGCCTGTGGTCGAGTTGATGGCTTTGCTCAAGCGCTGGAATGCATCGACCGAAGCCACGGAGCGCGCCGAAATCTGGAATTCAATGCTGTCGATCTACACCGATCAGGTGTTCTCGATCGGCACGGTGAACGGAACGCATCAGCCGGTTCTGGCATCCTCGCGGCTGCGCAATCTGCCTGAAAAGGCGCTCTACGGCTACGACCCGACAGCCTATTTCGGTGTCTACATGCCGGATACATTCTGGCTTGGAGAGACCTGAGCGTGCTTCGATATATTGTCTGGCGCATCGCCGTGATGGTTCCAACGCTGCTGGTCATATCGGCGCTGGTGTTCACGATCATCGAACTTCCCCCTGGCGACTATTTCGACAGCTATGTTGCCGAGCTTCGGGCTCAGGGCGAAGCGGTGGATTCCGATCGCATCGAGATGATGCGCAAGGACTATGGTTTCGACAAGCCGCCGATCATTCGCTACTTCTACTGGGTCGGCGGGATGCTGCACGGCGATTTCGGCTATTCCTTCGAATATGAGCTGCCAGTTCGCGACGTCGTCGGGGAGCGAATGTGGCTGACCGTGCTGGTTTCCTTCGTCACGATCGTCTTCACCTGGCTCATCGCCTTTCCGATCGGCATGTACTCCGCCACGCATCAATACAGCTGGGGCGACTACGGCCTGACCTTCTTCGGCCTTCTCGGCCTTGCCATTCCGAACTTCATGCTGGCGCTGATCCTGATGTATTTCGCCAATATCTGGTTCGGCACGTCCATCGGCCATCTCATGGACCAGCAATATCTCAGCGAGCCGATGAGCTGGGCCAAGGCGAAGTCGATCCTCGCCCATCTTTGGATCCCGGTTTTGATCATCGGCACCGGGGGCACGGCAAGCATGATCCGGCGGCTGCGCGCCAACCTGCTGGATGAGCTACACAAGCAATATGTCGTGACCGCGCGCGCCAAAGGCCTTCATCCCTTTAAGGCGCTGGTCAAATATCCGCTGCGCATGGCGCTTAATTTCTTCATTTCGGACATCGGCTCCATCCTGCCGGCCATTATCTCCGGCGCTGAAATCACGGCGATCGTGCTGTCTTTGGAAACGACCGGGCCGATGCTGATCAAGGCGCTGCAGAGCCAGGACATGTATCTGGCGGGGTCGTTCCTGATGTTCCTCGCTTTCCTGACGGTCATCGGAGTCCTGATTTCCGACCTGGCGCTGGCGCTGCTTGATCCACGAATTCGTTTGCAGGGCGGCAGCACCAAATGAACACGCAATCGCCGCTGCCCGCTCCGGGTGCCCCACTGCAACACTACGTTTCCATCGCGCCCTTTGACCTGCAGTCGGTCGAGGCGATGACGCCGGAGCAGTCGAAGGTTTTTCAGGCGTCACAGTTGCGGCTGATGTGGTGGAAATTCCGACGGCATCGGCTTGCCCTTATATCCGGCATGTTCCTGGCAGCGCTTTATTTCGGGATACTGATCTGCGAGTTCCTGGCACCCTACAATCTGCACACGCGCAACATGGACTACATCTATTCGCCGCCGCAGCGGGTGCACCTGTTCCACAACGGCCAGTTCGTCGGGCCGTTCGTCTATGGCCGCCAGATGACGCTGGATATGGACACGCTCAAGCGGAACTACATCGAGAGACAGGATGATGTACAGCGGATCCGCTTCTTCTGCAGGGGCGACGGTTATCGGTTCTGGGGTCTGATCGAAGGTGACAGGCACCTTGTCTGCCCTGCCGAAAACGGCCAGCTCTTTCTTGCCGGCACTGACAGGCTAGGGCGCGATGTCTTCTCGCGCGTCATCTATGGCGCACGCATTTCACTGACAATCGGGCTCGTCGGCATCAGTTTCAGCTTCCTGCTTGGCATAGTCATCGGAGGCCTGGCCGGCTATCACGGCGGTATCTTCGACCTGATCGTTCAACGGATAATCGAAATTCTGCAATCGATTCCCAGCATTCCGCTATGGCTGGCTCTGGCCGCGATCATGCCGATGACCTGGAGTCCGATCCTGATCTATTTCGGCATCACCGTCATCCTCGGGCTGCTCGACTGGACCGGACTGGCGCGGGCAGTGCGTTCAAAGCTTCTAGCCTTGCGCGAGGAGGATTACGTTCTGGCCGCGCAATTGATGGGCGCCAGCAGCAGCCGCATTATCCGGCGGCACCTCATTCCCGGTTTCATGTCGCATCTGATCGCGACGGCGACGATTTCCATACCAGGCATGATCCTGGGCGAGACGGCGCTCAGCTTCCTCGGGCTCGGACTGAGGGCGCCGATAACCAGCTGGGGCATCCTGCTCACCGAGGCGCGCAGCGTCAGCGTGATCGCGTTCTATCCATGGCTGCTTTTGCCGATGCTCCCCGTCATTCTCGTCATCCTGGCGTTCAACTTCCTAGGCGACGGCTTGCGGGACGCCGCAGACCCCTACAAGTGACATCGCTGTCCCGCCGCGCGCCGGGCCCGCCGGCTGCACCGGCAAGACCCCTGTTGGCAGCCTGTTCGGTTGTTGCGGTGTTGATCGTTCGCCTCTATATGCGGCGAGGCTCGATCGGGGGTTTAACCCGTGAACCGTTATGGTCGCGGGCATTGCCGATCACTTGAGCCGGTTCAGGACACAGACGCATATGTCTCGCCTCGAGAGCTTCATCCGCAGGCTGACCGCACAGCGCGACATTCTCGATCAAGTCTGCGCGGGGGTGGCGAAGATCGAGGGCCCCGTGCTCGAACTCGGCCTCGGCAACGGCCGGACGTTCCATCATCTGCGCGAGCGCCTGCCCGGACGCCGGATCGTGGCATTCGACCGCGCGCTCGCCGCGCACGCCAGCTCAATCCCCGAAGCTGAAAACCTTGTGCTCGGCGAAATACGCGAGACGGCGAACAGGTTCATTGGCATAGACGCCGCCCTTGTTCATGCCGACATTGGCACCGGCTATGACGATCGCGATGCAGTGACCGCTACCTGGCTTCCCGATCTGACCGCGCGCCTGCTTCGCGTCGGCGGCATCGCGGTCAGCGGCACGCCGCTCGACCACCCGCAGTTGCAGCGCCTCTTGCCGCCGCCTTCGGTGCCCGCAGATCGTTATTTTATCTATAGGCGCGTGTAAGAGCCGGAACGACTCAGGTCTTCAAGGGATCGTATATACTGCTATCTCTCGCTCAATGCCGCGCAGCGAGACCTCGTGGGCTACGGGCGTCAGCGCGTTCCTGTGCAACAGGTCGGCGGTGAGATTGTCGTCGACCACCGCGCGAGTGGCGAAGATCGCCTGTGCGTTGGCAAGGTTCTGGACCCGCGACGCAATGTTGACCGTCTGGCCGAAATAATCCTGCCGCTCGTTCAAAGACACGGCGATGCAGGGGCCGGCATGGACGCCGATCTTGAGCAGCAAATCCTCGCGCCCGCTCGTGTCGTTGAGCGCACGCATCGCATCGCGCATCCTGAGGGCCGCGGCAATCGCACGATCGGGCGTCGCGAAGGTCGCCATAACCGCATCACCGATCGTCTTCACCACCGCGCCGGCCTCCGCCGCCACGATCTCGTGCAGAATCTGGAAATGCGCGCGCACGAGATCGAAGGCCGCAAGGTCGCCCACCCGCTCGTAAAGCGCGGTCGATCCGCGCAGGTCGGTGAACAGGAAGGTCAGGCTGGTAATCTTCAGGCGCTGGTCGATGTCGAGTGTATCCGTGCGATAGAGATCGCGGAACGTCTGGTTGGTGAGCAGGCGCTTGGCGGTGAGGAAGGGCCGGCGTTTGCCCAGGAAATCATGCAATGCCTCGCCGGCGATGAAGACCGTCGGCAGCACGCGGGTTTCGGTCCTGTTTTCCAGCGAAATGCGCAACGGGCCAGGTTGCATCTCCAGCGTCTGGTTCTGGATATGGTCGCGGTCGAAGACTAAAGAGAGACTTCGGCGCTCCTTTGTTGGTTCGCCCTTCACGTCGATGAACTGCGCTGAATGGGTGACCGGCTCGAAGACGATAATGAATTCGGACGGAAGCTGTATGGGCAGAACCGCCTTTTCACCGGGCGCAAGTTCGATATCCTCCAGCGAGAACGCTTCCAGCTTTTTCGCGAAATCCTCATCCGGGACATCGACGCCGGACGCCCAGTAGATCTGGCGGAAATATTCCACCATCGGCAGTTCGTGTGGATTGTGGGCCGCAATCCTGCGTATGCGGGGACTGACGGTGAATGTCACCTCGACCATCTCGTCGAGGGTCGGCGAATAGCCCTGCGAGCACAGTGCGCAGCTGTATTCGTCCTTCTGAAGGGTTTTCAGCGTGGCGTTGGTGTCGAGCACGCCGCCACAGCCGGGGCACAGGACATTCCAGGAAATGTCGAAGATGCCGACCCGCGCAGCATGGAGAAAGGCGCTTATGGCGCGCTCCTCGTCGAGGCCATGCTTGCTGGCGAAGGCCAGCGTATTGATGCGGCAAAGTTCACGGTCCTCGCCCTCCGCGATGGTTCGCTTGATCGCTTCGATTGCCAGTGGATCGACATCGGTCGATTGCCGCAGAAGCGAGAACAGATCCTGGGCTTCGTTCATCGTGCAGGCTCCGGAAAATGCGCCCTCGAGGCGAGTTGACCGGACCGCGCTTTGGTCCGAGTGCCCCATTTTACGTCGAAACGGACCGTACGGCCATTCGAATAGATGAGCCTGGTGACAGTTCAATTCCCATTCGGCAGATTTTCACCGGCCGCAAGCGGCACTTTGATGGTATATAGGCATTCATCTTTGGGGCTCGCTCCCATGCCGACATCCAACAACCCACCGTTTCCCGCGGCCCTGCGCCTTTTCTCTGTGGCGGTCATCATCGTCTTGATCGTGGGCGCGGGCCTGTTTTTCGCGCCTGTGCTGGTCAAGCCGCGCTGGCCTTGGGCCGTCACGCCGTTCAATGCCCGCTTCCTCGGCGGCTTCTACACCGCCGAAATGGTCGTGATGGCGGCGCTCCTGTTGTGGAATCGCTGGTCGCCCGGCAGGCTCGTGCTCGTCATGGCCTTCATCTTCACCGTCATCGTGTCGGCGGCTTCATTCATCAATCTCGGCTATTTCAACTTCGAGCGCAAAGCACCGTGGCTCTGGTTTTTGGTCTATCTTGGCTCGGTCGCGGTATCCGGGGTGTTCCTGTGGCGGGCCAGGGCGCGTCCTTCGGCAAAAGGCGTGACGTTAAGCGCCGCATGGCGCGGCTACATGCCGGTGGAATCGGCGATCCTTGGGCTCTATGGCGTCGGCCTGCTGCTGTTTCCCCTGACATTCAGCAGCACCTGGCCATGGCCGGTCGATGCCTTCCACGCTCAGGTCTATAGCGCCATCTTCCTCGCCGGTGCGGGCGGCATATATCTTGTGTGGAGAAGCGCGCCGCGCGAGGAACTGCTGGTGCTCGGCCTGGCGCAGTTTCTGGTTGGCCTGCTTGCCATCCTTGGCCTCGTCATCACCGACGCCGCGGTGCACCGGATCGGCTGGACGGCGACCGGAACATTGGCGTGGCTCGCCCTTTTCGGCTGGATCGGCATCAGCGGCGTCTTCAAACTGTACGTCGCCTCTCGTTACTTTGGCTCGCAATCGGCATCATAGATTGCAGAGACGGCTGGATTTTCAGGTGACGTCCGGTGCATCGTGCCCAGCCGATTACCATAGAGCATTTCATCGTTCCAAAGGAAACGGCGAACTGCTCTATCTTTGTTCGGACGCAATTCCGGGCGGAAAACCGCTTACACTTTCCTGGAATTGCTCTAGCCGGGAACGCCATGAACAGCACGACTTCGCCATCCTCCGAGAAAATCCAGCCGCAGCTCCGACCCGTGCGGCCAAGCGATGCGGAGGCGCTTTGCACGATCTTCAACATGCCGGGCTTCCGCTGGGGCACTTTCAGGATGCCCTTCGAGAGGGTGGAGCAGGTGGAGCGGCGCATCGCCAAGTCCGGCCAGGAAACCACCTGGATCGTTGCGGAGCTGGACGGCAAGGTCGTCGGCCATGGCAGCTTGGTCGTGCAGGGTTCGCCGCGCCGTTCGCATATCGGCGAGATCAACATCGGCGTCGACGATGCCTTTGTCGGCAAGGGCATTGGCTCTGCCATACTTGGCGCGCTGCTTGACGTGGCCGACAACTGGCGGGCCCTGAAACGGGTCGAATTGACGGTCTATGCCGACAACGAACCGGCCATCCGTCTCTACACCAGCCACGGTTTCGAGGTCGAAGGTCGGCATGTGAAGGCCGGCTTTACCGACGGGCAGTACCACGACCTGCTGAGCATGGCCCGGCTGCGATTCTAGGATCCGCTGTATGGTCTTAACTGTCTGGTCTCCCTTGGCGTTTGCACCGCAAGCGGCTAGACGGGACCAATGACCGCCGTCTTTGATCCACCCCCTACGCCCCCGGCGGAAATTCTGGCGGTGCTTTCGCTGCTCTGCCCGGAAGTGGTGCGTGACATCGAGCAGAACTGGAATTCACAGGTTTCCGATTACGCCCGCCATCTGTGGCGGCCGGTGGCAAGGCCTGCATCAGGCCCGGCGATCGCTGCCCGCTCGATCCTGCGCGAAGTCCTGCATCAGCGCCTCAGTGTGATTGTGCAGCCTGAGGAGATCGGCAAGGCCCTCGAAGAGTTCGAGCACAGACCGGTGATTCAGTCCGGCCTGCATTGCCTGCTTCTGATGGACCGGATCACCTTCGATGCCCTCCTGCTTGCCTGGCTCGGCGCGGTCGAAAGCGGGCTGTCGGCCTTCTTCGCTTTCATGGGAACGACGATGACCATGGAGACAATTGGCCGGGAGGGGCCGGGCTGGCTCGATGTCGGCGACGACAAGGTCAACCTGTTTGGCATGGGCCGCCACAAACTGTGCCGCAAAAGCGCCTGCGCGGCCGGTCCCGTCTCCCTCAACAAGCGTGCGCTCGAAGCAGTCGGCGATGAAACCGATGCCAGCCGCTGGCTGGGCACGCTGCTTGCCAGCCAAAACAAGGTGTTTGGAACCGCTGCCGATGCGCTGACAGCCCTCAACGAGGATCTGGTCACCAATTGGGATCGTTCCGGCATGGCCCTGCCGGTTTTCATCGATGATCGGCTCGCCGCGGTTGCTGTAGCGCGGCATCTGGAAGATGACGGCAGCCTTCTTTCCAAGCTGCTCATCGAGCCCGCAAGACGCCAGCGCCTCGAGCATGCCTTGCAAGAGGCCGCATCGGGACCATTCGGCAGATTCCTGCCCAATGCCACGGACTATTTCTGGGGTATCCGCGAGCAGCGAGTACGCAAGCTCGTGCTGAAGAACGGGCACCTGATCGAGCCTGACAGGCCGCATGGTCTTTCCATCCCGTTCGAGCGGCCGCAGCTTGGGCAGGCGCTGCTGGATGGCGTGCTGCTGCCGAACTTGTTCCTGATGTTCCTCGCCCTTGCCATATTGCCGCGGGTGCGGGTCGTGGGCGGCCTGAGGCAGATCGGCTATGTAGCGCTTTTCCACTCGATCCTGCTGGCTGCGCTAGACGAAAACGTGCCGCAAGAGCGCGATCTGGCTGCGGAGCTGCAGGTACGGGAAAATGCCTGGGGCACTCGGGTCATTGATGAGAAGACCTCGGTCCGCGAGCAGCTTGCCGGCTTGCCGGAGGGGGCGCTCTTCCCGGACTTGCTTCGGCAATACCGATTGCGGACATTTGCCGAGACGACCGAAGACCTGAAACTGGTTCGTGAAAACGCCCGATGGCGCAAGATCGGCCAGGCAGGAATCAAGGCGACCTGAGCCTCTCACGTCAGGCCCTATTTCAGGGGGATGTTCTGGTGCGCAACCGCAAGCGAGGGCGGCGTCTGATCCAGTCGCATCATTCGAGCACCGCCTCGACAATGGCAACAAAGTCATCGAGCGAGCGATCCCCGCGAACCTCGATGCGCGGAAGGTCGATGGGATCGCAATCGAGGTCCGCCGGCCCGTGTCTACCGCCGAAGCCGATCCGATAGCCGCACTCCCTGGCCAGCCGGCCAAGCCTTCGGTCGGTGACAGAGAAGGGCGCCGCGAACGCCGTGGTTGGCCGACCGATCCACCGTTCGATGACCATACGAGAGCGCAGGAGCTCGGCGGCCAGGCCAGAACTCGACAGACCATCGATGGCGCGATGCGTCGCCAGATGGCTTCCGAAGAACGCACCTTCGGCGGAGAGGCGTCGCACCGTCCCGGCGTCCATAAGCTGCGTCGGCGGGCCGATCTCGGCGTCCCAGCGTGCGCTTTCACCCACCAGGTCCGTCACCAGGAACACTTCCGCGGTCAGGTCGTTCGCGCGCAAGGTCGGCCAGGCATGGTCGGCAAAGTTCTGGAAGCCGTCATCGAAGGTGATGAGCACCGGGCGGCCAACGAAAGGGCTGCGGTTGGCGATGAACCCTTCCAACTGCTCGGAATTAATCGCGTGAAAGCCATTGGCGCGCAGCCATCTCATCTGGCTGGCGAATGCGGTGGGCGTGAGCCGAAAGCGGGCGAGCGCGGCCGGACCATCGTCGGAGACGCTGTGATACATGAGGACAGGGATACGCTGCCGCCGCTCGTTACGCGCGACGTCGCGGCGCAAGGCCCGCGCCCCGCCCCAGACGATATTTCGCGCGACGCTGATTTCGATAGGCGCGCGGATTGGCACATAATCGATCACCGGTTCCGTCGCCACATCGTCCGGCGACAGCCGGCGGAAGCGGTCAATACGGTAGAGCTCGGTCTGGATCGATTGCTCGAGCACGAGACCTTCGGTCGCTGCCAGCGTCTCCGAGATCGCTTTTGCACCGAATGTGTTCCAGTCGAAGCCCGTCCTTTCAACATTGTCACGCAGCACGAATGCGTGCGCGCTGATGAAACTGCCGCCAGGCGCCAATGCTTCGGCGAATTTTTTGGCGATGCGCCGCAGCTCGGCGAGATCATCCAGATAGTAGAGCACTTCCGAACAGAAGATCAGATCCATCCCACCCGGCAGCGTGTCGGCAGCGAAATCCAGTACGCCGAACTCAACATTCGGCTGATCGCTGCATCGCGCGCCCGCCCGCTCGATGGCTATGGCGGAGATGTCAGTTGCGGTCAAACGGCCCACACGCGGCGCCAGCTGCCGCGTGAAGTGGCCCTCCGCGCAGGCCAGCTCAAGCGCCCGTCCGATGGGACCGGCAGGAAGGATTTCGAGCTGCCGCTCATATTTTTCCTGCTCATAGCGCGAACCGTAGCTCCAGGGATCCTCGGTCGCGAAATAGCTATTCCAGAACGCCGTGCGATCACTCCTATCCGTGGTCCGTGCTCGGCGCGGCGTTGCAGGAGGTTCTGCGGGTTCGGCGCTCGACCGAACCAGCTCCAGCGCTTCCGCGGCCAATTGCGCGAGTTTGCCGAAGTGGCTGTCCGGATCAGACCGGCGTTCCGCTGTGGATAATGCCTCGGCACTGTCTGAAAGCCGGTCAGGGGGCAGGATGTCCAGGATCAATTCGATCCAATGATCCGTTGTCACTGTTCCGAGTACGCCGAACTGCACGACAGCGTCGATCTGGCCATCCATGATCAGATGGGCATAGATTTGATCGGTTCCTTCCGGCAGTTCGGTCGAGGTCGGATTTCGAGCGTCGACGCGAAGTCCAAGTGTCCGCGCCAGACTGCGCGGCGCGGCAAGATCGTCGGCCTCGAGAAGCATCTGCTCAAGGTGATACTGGACGCGGCGAGCCGCGGCGGCATTGTCCCAGACCTTGCCGAGTCCGATAATCAACTCAGTAATAGCGCCGCCGAACCTGTCCCACCTGGCAGCCAATTGCGCCGGCACCGACAGGCTCCCTACCATAAGGCCATCGACGGCCACCCTGGCGATCTCACGCGCCCACTTACGTGCTACCGGAAGCGCGCGCAGGGACTGCGGGTCGATCGGGAGCGAGCTGCGGCCGCAATCCGACGCGGTGTTCCACAACGCGAACCATGCGAGGGCTTCGGAGGCGGAGCAGCCGTTCGCTTCTATCGCACCATTGGCGTGAGCCGCTGCCGGGTCTTTGACCCTGGAATCAGGAGAAAAGCCGCGGGCGATCACGATTCCCGCATCTGCCAGCATCTGCGTCGAATCGCGGGAGAGCGAGTTGGGGCTGATCCGATAGAAAGCGAGCGGCTCGTCGACCATTACCCAATTTTTGCCCAGGCGTGCGAGGCGCTGCCACAGATCCCAGTCCTCGCAGGTGCGCAGCGACACATCGAAACCGCCCAACTCGACAATTGTCTCCCGGTCGACCAGCAGCGCGTGAGTACAGACGGCACACTGGCGGGCGAATGTTTCGAAGGGCTGGATCGCGACCTCGGTTGAGATGCTCGACGGGGTGAGTTCGCCATCGGGCATCACACGCCGAGAACCGCAATAGACGGCCGCCGCATCGGCAGCGGTTTCCAGTGCGGCCAGCATTTTCGCAAGGAAGCTGGCATCCACCCAATCGTCCGCATCCAGAAACATGAGCCAGTGGCCGCGCGCTGTCGAAATCCCGCTATTGCGCGCGGCGGCGGCGCTATACGCGCACGACCTCAACGTCCGAAATCGGGCATCGCGCTGCACATAGCCGGCGATGATCGAGGGGGTGCGGTCTGTGGAGGCGTCGTCGACGATGATCGCCTCCCAATCCGCCATTTGCTGATCGAGAAGGCAATCGAGCGCGCGCGCCAGCGTCGCCTCCGCGTTGTGCGCAGGCACCACGATTGAAACCAAGGGGTCATGCGCCACGCCGTCTTACCCGCGCCTGGTTCGAGGGGAGAACAAGGGTTCCGAAACGTAGCCGGCGATTTCCTGGTTCATCGAGCTTTGGTTTTCTTCGGCAAGAGTCGGCTGTCAAAAACGGATGATGGCATCGGATGGCAGTACTGCTCTGTCAAGATCGGCGCGATCCAGAAACAGGCAAAAAGGATCGACCGCAGCTCAAGGCCCGCCCCCTGACTCACCCTGTCATTGCACGATACCGGCTTTGCGGAGCCCGTCCACCGCGACTTCGAAATCGGCAGGGTTCTTGTAGGGCAAGACTTTGCGACGGTATTCCAGCGAATAGTCGGGATTGACGCGAAGCACCTCCTCCCATGCCGCGCGGGCCTCGGCGAAACGGCCCAGATGGCCGTAGCAGGCGGCTAGAAGCGCGCGCGAGACGTCGGTGACGGCGTTGCGAGCCAGCCGTTGCATCAAAAGGTCAACGGCCTCTTCGTACCTCCCTAATTGAAACTGGGCCAAAGCCTGGAAGTGCAGAAGCACGTCCGGAAAGTAGGGATTCAAGGTCTTCCCCCGGGCGAAACTCTCGAGGGCCTCCTCGGATCTGCCCGAATAGTACAGCGCCTCGCCGAGGATGACGTGCCCTTCGGCGAAGTTCGGATTGAGGACGATCGCGCGCTCGGCCTCGTTGATGGCGCCGTCGTGCCGTCGAGTGTACAGCTTAGTGATAGCCAGCGCCCAGTGCGCCCAGGGATTGCTGCCATCCAGCGTTACCGCTTGCGTTGCGACCTCTTCCGCTTGCGCCATCGATTCCGACGGCGACGCACTCCACCTGTTCAGGTAATCGAGTCCGTGCGTGAGGGCGAGGAAAGCGTGAGCAGAGGCAAACGTCGGGTCCAGTTCGATGGCACGTTGCAGGAGGTCGCGGGCTGCGATGTTCGTCTCCCTCGTCAGCCGGTGCCACAGTTCCCGGCCCCGCAGGAAATAGTCATACGCCTCCGTGTCGCGCGAGTGCTCGGGCGCCAGCCGCTGACGGTCACCGTCAGTCAGATTGAGCGCCAGCGCACCGACGATCTGCTGCGTCACGTCGTCCTGCACGGCGAATATGTCGGTCAGGTCGCGGTCGAACCGCTCCGCCCAAAGATGGCCGCCCGTAGTTGCATCGATGAGCTGTGCGGTGATGCGCACCCTGTTCCCCGACTTGCGTACGCTGCCCTCAAGTACATGCCGCACGCCGAGCTTCGCGCCCACCTCCTGCACACGGACGTTCTGGCCCTTGAAGGTGAACGACGAATTGCGGGCGATGACGAAGAGCTGCGACAGTTTGGACAGCGCCGTGATGATGTCTTCAGATATGCCATCGGCGAAGTAGTCCTGTTCGGTGTCCCCGCTCATGTTGGCGAACGGCAGGACGGCGATCGACAGCTTCGGCGGCGCTGCCGTCGTCGGCCGGCTCGTCGCGGTTTCCGAGGCCGCGGCCGCCTTGGTCGCGGCGCTGCCGACTTGCAGCGAATAGACCCTGATCGGCTCGGCGATGTTCTTGAGCTGCGTGCTCCCGAGATCGCTGACCGAGAGGTCGAGCCTCGCCTTGACCTGGCGATAGGCATCCTCGGACAGGCAGATAGCGCCGGGCGACGCGACGCCCTCCAAACGCGAGGCGATGTTGACGCCGTCGCCCATCAGGTCGCCGTCACTTTCTTCCACCACATCCCCCAGATGGATGCCGATCCTGAACTCGATGCGACGGTCCTGCGGCACGCCGGCATTGCGCTCAACCATACCATTTTGAACCTCAACGGCGCAGCGCACGGCATCCACCACACTGCGGAACTCAACCAGCGCCCCATCCCCGGTGCGCTTGATCACCCGCCCGTTGTGCACTGCGATGGTGGGATCGATCAGGTCGCTGCGCAGTGTCCGCAATCTTGCCAAAGTAAGATCTTCGTCCGCGCTCGCGAGCCGGCTATATCCGACCACATCTGCAGCCAGGATTGCCGCTAGCTTACGATTCTCGCTCATGGTCCATCTCCTCATCTCCACGATAGCAGGAAGAAGGAGGGCAAGAGGGAACTTTCGCAAACGATGGCTACCCAGCGGTCCGGATCGGCAGCGCTCTGCCACAGGGTCCACACGGGTCGCTCGACGCCCATTTGCGCTGCCGCTTGCTGGTAGACGGCTATCGGTTCATGCTTGTGAATACCGTGACCGTGAAGCGCTAAGCGAGATCACGCCGTCACGGCCGCAAGTGAGGTCTTGCTCTATGGAGTGCTCAGGCTGCGGTTTCGAGGTTGAGGGCGGTTTCGCTTTCTGTCCGAAGTGTGGCAGGCGCCAGCCCGTGCCATGCGCCGGTTGCGGCTACCTCTGCGCACCTGATTTCGAGTTCTGTCCGAAATGTGGGGCAAGCCTCGGCGCGCCGGCAAAGGGCGTTGAACGGCCTGCTCCGACACCAAGCCGGACGATTGAGCCGCCTTCTCGAACTCCGTCGCTGCTTGCGAACATCGAGAGCGAAGAACGGCTGCATCCCGTCTCTGACGCCGATCGCCGGACGGTAACGGTCCTGTTCGCCGACCTTTGCGGCTTCACGACACTCAGCGAGCAGCTCGACCCCGAGGTCATGCAAACGCTGCAGAACGAACTGTTCAAGGAATTGACAGCGGCCGTGCGAAACTTTGGTGGTTTCGTGGACAAATTCATCGGCGATGCACTGCTCGCTTTGTTCGGTGCACCGGTCGCGCACGAGGACGATCCGGAACGTGCGCTCCGCGCCGCTCTCGACATGATCGCCCGGACGGCACGGCTCGGCGAACGCACCTCCCACTCCGGCTCGCCTCTGTTACTCCACATCGGCATAAACACCGGTCCGGTCGTTACTGGAGGATTGGGCATCGGCGCCGCCAAATCCTATTCGGTGACCGGAGACACAGTGAATACGGCGCAACGCCTGCAATCGCTGGCCGCACCGGGTGAGGTGCTGGTCGGCGAGCTCACTCACAGGCTGACCCGGCATGCCTTCTCTTACGAGTCGCTGGGGGATGTCGTGCTTCGCGGCAAGGCTGGCAGTGTGCTCGTCCATCGACTGGATGCACCGCTTACGGCGCCGCGCGCGGCGCGCGGGCTCGAGGTGCTCGGCCTCAGTGCGCCGATAATAGGTCGCGGTGCGGAGCTGAATAGAATGCTGGCGAGCCTCGACCAGGCGTGCGGCGGCTCGGCCCAACTTGTCCGCCTCGTCGGAGAAGCCGGTATCGGGAAATCGCGGCTGGTGAAGGAGTTCGTCGCCCGCGTCGGCGACGAGGATCGTTTTCGCAACGTCGCCGTGCGGCAGGCCACGTGCTCACCGCTGGGCGAACAATCATTTGGCGCCTTGGGCGCAGTGGTGCGCAGCGCTGCCGGGATGATGCAAAACGACAGCGGGGACGAAATGCGGGGCAAGCTCGCGGGCTTGCTTACCGATCTCGGCCTGCAGGGCGAGGAGGCGAAGCGGCTGATGCCTTTGCTCTACCATGTGCTTGGCCTTGGCGACCCCGATGCCACCCTGCAGCATGTCGAGCCCGAGCAGTTGCGGCGGCAAATTCTCTACGCGGTCCGCACCATCATCGAACGGCGGCTTGCGTTGTCGCCGCTTTTGATTGTCGTCGAGGACCTGCACTGGGTCGACGCCGCGTCGCTCGAGGCACTGCGTTTCGTGATGGACAGGTTGGAACGTACGCGGTTGATGTTGCTGGTCACGCATCGTCCGGCGCCGGACAACGACCAGCTCGACTCAAGTCGGGTCAGTCACACAGCGCTCAGGCTTTCGCCGCTCAACAGTAGTGACGGACGCAGCCTGCTGGCGGCGCTTTTCGGCGAGAGCTGGGTAAGCTCCGCAGGCGGGCTTGTCGACCAGATCCTCGAGCGCGCGGGTGGCAACCCGCTTTTTGTCGAGGAGATCGTTCGCGGCCTTATCGATGGCGGTGTCCTGATGCGCGAGGGCCAGCGATGGCGGACCGTGGCAGGCGAAGTCGCAACCGGCATTCCCGCCACTATCCAGGCAATGTTGCTTGCCCGCGTCGACCGGCTGCCCCCGGAGGTGCGCCGGTTGGCCCAGGAAGCCGCGGTAATCGGCCCGCGCTTCGATGCCACACTTCTGAAAGCGGTGACAGCCGACCCCGGCCGGTTGGAGGCAGGCTGCGAATTGCTTTGCGATGCGGAAATCATCGAGGAGGTTGCAGGATCAGGCTCGGTCTCGTCGCAAAGCTACCGCTTTACGCAAACATTGCTGCAGGACGTGATCTACCAGAACCTGCTCCTGCAACGCCGGACCGATATCCACGGGCGGGTCGGTACCGCCTTGGAGCAACTGTGCGGCGACAAGCCGGAACGGCTCGAGGATTTGACCGCGCTCGGTCATCATTTCGCACAGAGCGCCGAGCGGGAGAGGGGGGCGCATTACCTGCAGGCGGCGGGCGATCGCGCTCGCATGATATACGCCAACGACGACGCGCTTCGTCTCTACGAGCGAGCACTGACTGCGTTGGGCGCGATCGGGCAAACACCGCTCAAACTGGCAATTCAAGAGCGCATTGCCGATTTGAGCGGCCCGCTAGGCCGCCGCGAAATCGCGCACCGCCACTACGAGACGGTCTTGCAGGCATACCGCGAATCCACCGATCGTGTCGCTTCGGCGCGCGTTTTGCGCAAGATCGGGCGGCTGTTCTGGGATGTCGGCAAGCGGGACAACGCGGAATCCCGCTATGCTGAAGCGGCAGCGCTCCTCGATGGAGCTGATGCCCCGATCGAGCAGGCGCATCTCTGGCAAGAACGTGGCCGACAGGCGTTCCGTAGCGGAGATCACGCTCTCGCCGCAAAATGGGCGGACGCGGCGCTGGATTGCGTAAGCACTCTGACAACGGAGCATGTTTCCGAAGGAGGGGCTGACGCCACTCTCGTGACCGCCGAGGCACTTAATACCAAGGCTGTTGCACTGGCTCGCCTTGGACGAAACCGCGAAGCCGTTGGCCTGGTTGAACGTAGCATTGAATTGGCCGAAGCCGCCGGTCTACCCGGCGCGGCGTGCCGCGGCTACACCAATCTCGGCGTGCTTTACACGACCATCGATCCCGCAAAGGCAATCGAGGTCTGTCGGCGCGGTCTTGAAGTGGCGCGCCATATTGGTGATTTGGGTTTCCAGGCGCGCCTCCTCGCCAATCTCGCGGTTGCTTGCTGCACTTTCACGGATCGCTGTCCAACGGAGGGCGTGCCTGCTGCCGAGAAGGCCATCGAGATCGACCGGGCGCTCGACCAGCGCGAGCACCTGCCGGTGCCGTTAATCGTGCTTGGGCAGATCCACCAGTGCAATGGCCGTCCGGAACTGGCGGTTGGGTTGTTCCACGAAGCACTGGACGTAGCCCGCGAAACGGGCGAGCCCCAACTGCTGTTTCCGTGCTATGATGGTCTTGCAACGCTTAGTCTCGACCTCGACAATCTGGCCGAGGCCGAACGCTACTTTTCCCTGGCGCAGGGCATATGCGCCCAGCACGGGCTCGACCCGGAAGCGCTTGTGGTGCTGCCTTTTCTCGACTAGCCGGGGTGGGAGGTTGGAAATGGCCGCGCGTATTGACTTGATACCGCTTCAGCCGGGCGACCGAGCGCCGAACGTGGTACTCGACGCCATTACCCAGGAAGGCAAGATCGCGCTTGACGACTTTCGCGGACAAAAACCGGTGTTGGTCGGCCTGTTTCGAGGTCTGCACTGTGCGTTTTGCCGGCGCCATATTGCCGCCCAGGCGCGGCTTGATCCGGAGCTGCGCGAAAAGGGTGTGGGGAGCCTGACGGTGGTCAATACGCCGATCGAGCGGGCGCGTCTCTATTTCCGCTACCACCCGATGCCGAATCTGCTTGCGGCCTCCGACCCTGAACGCGCTTCACATCGTGCTTTTGGATTGCCCAATCTCGAATTCACCCAAGACGAGACGAACTGGCCGTACAAGGTCTCGATGGCAGCGGTAAAGGATATGAGGATCGACATACCAGGCGAGTTGCCCGGTCCCATGGATCCTATCGCAGCCGGCGAAATCCTTGGCAAAAAGGACCACTACGAAATGACCGAAGCCGACGAGCAGATGATGGCAACGGGACACGGACAACTGGTCGGTCAGTTCCTGCTGGATCGCCAGGGGATCGTCCGCTGGAGCTTCACGGAGGTTCCAGAGGGCGGGCGATACATGTTTGCGGCGCCAAGCCCCCAGGAGCTGATGTCAGCCGTGTCCCAAGTCGCCCAATAGATTTGTAGATGGCTCCGTATCGTGGGGTCGCTGCCACAGCACCCCTTCCAATCGTCAGCATGCCGTCAATGGCGGCGGGAGCCATTCCACACCATCCGACCGCAGAAAAGACTGCAATGAACCAGTTGAGGCGTCAAAGAGGGGGAGGGGTCACCCTATTGCTCATGACACAGCTTTCAAATCACTCTTCGTCCTGGTTGTTGGGTTCGCCAGGACCATATGAGAGGGTACGATGGAAACGGATTGGCGAACAATCCGCTAACGTATTGATTTCATATAGGAAACGTTGACCCACCGGGCCCACCATTCCAAGGTTTCTATTTCGCAGGGTCGATCTGCTCTCGCCGTGGTGCGGTTTCCGGTACGCTCTCCCAGCCGCTTAAGAGCCGGAGTCTACGCAATGGTGACAAGCAAAAAAATTCTGTCGTCGATGGCGCATTCACGACATCCGGTGCGCGACACGGACGTTAGTCACAGTGAACATGTCTGAACATCCGATCAAGCGCTCGCTCGTCTTCTTTCTGGTGCCGGATTTCACCATGGTCGCCTTTGCGACTGCGCTGGAGCCGATCCGCATCGCCAACCGGATGCTCGGCTACGAAGCCTATAAGTGGCGGCTGGCTAGTATCGACGCGCGGCCCGTGCCCGCTTCGAGCGGCGTGCTGTGTGCGGTCAACACCTCGTTGCAGGACGAGCGGCGGATGCTGGCTGGCCCCGACAGGCCATCGATGGTCATCGTCTGCACCGGCATCAACGTCGAGCGTTATTCGAACAAATCTGCCTTGGCCTGGTTGCGCGAGGAACATGCTCGCGGCGTTGCGATCGGCGGCCTCTGCACCGGCGCCCATGTGCTGGCGGCTGCCGGGTTGCTCGCCGGCAAACGCTGCGCCATCCATTGGGAAAACCTGCCAGGCTTCGCCGAGGCATTTCCGAACGCGCATGTGTTTGCCGACCTCTTTGAGGTCGATCACGACATCTACACATGCGCCGGCGGCACGGCCGCTCTTGACATGATGTTGAAGCTGATCGGCGATGATTTTGATGAATCCCTGGTCAGTCGCGTCTGTGAGCAGGTGCTGACCGATCGGGTGCGCGGCGCAAGCGATGGCCAGCGACTGCCTTTGCGAGCGCGGCTCGGCATTCAGAATTCGAAAGTGCTGACCATAATCGAACTGATGGACGCTAACCCGTCCGACCCAATATCCGTGGGCGATATTGCCAAGCAAGTCGGACTGTCGCGACGGCAGATCGAGCGTCTTTTCCGCGATGAGATGGGGCGCTCGCCCGCCCGTTATTATTTGGAGATACGCCTCGAGCGTGCACGACATATGCTGATCCAGTCATCCGTGCCGATAGTCGAGGTGGCCACCGCATGCGGCTTCATTTCAGCGTCGCATTTTTCCAAATGCTACCGCGAACTCTACGCCCAAACGCCGCAGCAGGAACGATTGGAGAGGAAATACCCCGCCGCCTCATAGGCGTCATCAATTTTGTCGCTTCCACGACTGGTTCGGCCAGGTAGCCGGGCGAGCGTCTACTGGCGCCGCGCTTGGACAGCGACCAATCCGACTGGCTCGACATAGGATTTCGCAGAGCGCCGCAGCATGGCCTGCCTTTGCCCGGGTAGGCTCTTCCCTACCCGGGATCTACCGGTTCCCCACCGACCCGCCAGATTCCTCCCATCCTTCCCTGCCCACCCTTTCTACCCTGACGGGTGTGGTGGAGGAGGGTCAAATCCGACACTTCGAAACGGCGCCAACGGCGAACGCTTCACGTTCGTCGTCCGCGACCTTGGTCTCGCAGGAGGTCGGGTCTTTGACGTCCAAGGGGAGTTTTTTAGGAACTGGTTTCGAAATTGATTTGGGAGGTCACGCATGTCGACTACAAGCAGGTTACGGGGCATAGATACGGCGGTATTCTGGCCGGCCCTAACCATAACAGCCGCGTTCATCTTATGGGGAGCCACTGCCCCGGATAGCCTCGCCTCCGTGACGAACGCCACGCTCGCGGCGATCATCAATGGTTTCGGATGGGGCTTTGTTGTCTCGACGGCTATGTTTCTGGTCTTTGCCGGGTTCCTGGCGATCAGCCGTTTCGGCAAGATCCGACTTGGAGCCGACGACGAGTTGCCGGAATTCACTACCGTTTCGTGGGTGTGCATGATGTTCAGCGTCGGCATGGGCATCGGACTGATGTTCTGGGGGGTTGCCGAGCCGGTCTTCCATTTTGGCGCGCCGCCTCACGGGCTGGCCGCCCCGCAGTCCAAGGAAGCTGCGCTGATCGCAATGGAATATGCCTATTTTCATTGGGCGCTGCACCCTTGGGCGATCTACGCCATTGTCGGTCTGGCTATCGCCTATTTCACTTACCGCAAGGGCCTGCCCATCCTGATCTCGAGCGCATTCACCCCCTTGCTCGGCAGCGCGGTCAACGGACCGATCGGCAAGACGATCGATATTCTCGCCCTCATCGCCACGCTGTTCGGCACTGCGACATCGCTCGGCCTTGGCGCACAGCAGATCAACAGCGGTCTGAATTTTCTCTGGGGAACCGGCGAGGGAACAGGCATTGCCCTTGCGATCATCGCTGTGCTGTCGGTGCTGTTCATCCTTTCGGCAGTGTCGGGAGTCGGCAAGGGCGTCCAGTTCCTGAGCAACATGAACATGGTTGTCGCCGCCGCCTTGCTGCTCTTCCTGGCCGTTGTCGGACCGACCGTCTTCATCCTCAACACCTTCACCGAAGCGCTCGGCGAATACCTGACCAATCTCGTCACGATGTCGTTCCGCACCGCTGCCTTCAGCGACGGCAAATGGCTGAGCAGCTGGACCATCTTCTACTGGGCGTGGTGGGTTTCCTGGGCACCTTTTGTCGGCGTTTTCATTGCCCGCATCTCCAGGGGGCGGACGATCCGCGAGTTCGTCATCGGCGTTCTGCTCATCCCGAGCGGCGTAACCTTTCTCTGGTTCACCATCATGGGCGGCACCGCGCTGCACTCTGAACTGATGGGGGTCGGCGGACTTGTCGAGGCGGTCAACACCAAGGGTGCCGCCATCTCGCTGTTTGCCCTACTCGAACAATATCCGGGAACGGCGCTCACCTCGTTCGTCGCGATCTTCCTTGTGGCGATCTTCTTCATCTCGGGAGCTGATGCCGCCTCGATCGTGATGGGTATGCTGTCGTCACGCGGCACGCTTGAGCCCGCGCGCATCGTCGTGGTCCTCTGGGGCGTCCTAGCGGGCGCGTCGGCCTGTGTGCTGCTGGTGATGGGAGGCCTGGAGGGCCTGCAGACCGCGTCGATCATCGCGGCAGCACCCTTCCTTGTCGTCATGGTCGGGCTGTGCATCTCGCTGTGGATGGCGCTGCTGGACGACCTCGAAGGGCGGGGTGAACCCGCCTCTCTCCTGCCCGAAGCCCAGCCTGTCACGGCAGCGGCAGAATAGCTACAGCACCGCCATTCAGGCGGCCAACAAACCGCATCTGAAAATGAACTTCAGGTGCGGTTTGCCGATCCGCGCCGCCGCGACCGGCGCTCCTCATCGTCGCCACCGGCAGCGCGACAAGATCAAGCCAAAAGCAAATCCAACTGGGTGCCCGAAGGGAGGGCGAAAGATGATAACCGACCCGCAAATCTGGCTCAGCCTGCTGACGCTTACAGCGCTCGAAATCGTCCTGAGTGTCGACAACCTTGTCGTGATCTCGGTTCTGGTCAGCAAACTTGCTCCCGAGCTGCAGCCAAAGGCGCGGTTTCTCGGAATGGCGCTGGCCCTCGTTCCGCGACTGATCCTGCTGCTGTTCATCGGGTGGATCATTGGCTTGACCGAACCTTTGTTCGAGGCCTTCGGGCACGGCTTTTCCGGGAAGGATCTCATCCTGGCAGGCGGCGGTCTGTTCCTCATCTACAAGGCCACCCAGGAGATACATGCAAGTCTCGAGGGAGAAGAGGGCCACATTGGTGCCACCGTGCGCGCAGGTTTCGTAGCCGTCGTGTCGCAGATTGCCCTGATCAACCTCGTGTTTTCCATTGACTCGATCGTGACCGCCGTCGGCATGGCCAACCAGATCTGGGTCATGGCCGTCGCTGTCGTCGCGTCGATGGCCGTCCTGATCGCGGCCGCCGGACCGGTTGGAAAGTTTGTCGATGCTCACCCTACTGTGAAGATGCTGGCACTCGGCTTCCTCATCATGATCGGCATGACGTTGGTCGCGGATGCCTTTGGCGTCCATGTCCCCAAGGGTTATATCTATTCAGCGATGATCTTCTCGATGGCGGTCGAAGGCGTGAACATGCTGCACCGCCGAAAAGCCAGGCCCGTTCATTTGCACAATCAGTATGGGCCGGAGGTTGCGGTTGCGGCCAACGGCGGACACACACGATCCGTAGCGGTTTCTCAAACCCGCAAACAGGCAAATGAAGCCTGACCGTTATACACCCTCCGGGCCCACCAAAGCACTGTCTACCGACTGATTTCCTTTATTTTTATTGGAGACCTCGAAATCTGGGACTCGAAACCCACCGGCGCTCGAACCGCTCCAAGCGACTCTCAGCCGCTTTGGCTGGAAGGCTGCCCGACGGAATGCGTGCCCTGTGGCTTGCGCCTCAAGGCGTCGTGAATCCGCGCGATGCCCTTGCCATGACCAGAGTTGGACTCATTCACTCATATCGCGCAGCGCGTCCTGTCTAACGATTTCGATGCAGCGCAGGCTGAGCAGGCGAATGACGCCTCGCTCCTTCAGCTTGGTGAAGACCCGCGAGACGGTCTCGATGGTGAGGCCGAGATAGTCGCCGATGTCCACGCGCGACATGGGCAGTTCGACTTGCCGCAGACCACCTTGGCGCTCTGCCAAATCGACCAGGAACGCCGCGATACGTTCTATGGCGTTCTGGCGGCCGAGGACGAGCAAGTGCTCTTGCGCCCTTGTCAGCCCCTTGAGCGCGAGCGGCAGCAGCTGCTGCGACATGTCAGCCCCGGCCGCGGTGCGAAACACGCGGACACCGGTGGCGTTGATCGCTTCGGCGAAGAAATGATGTGTCGTGTCGGCTTCGAAGCCGAATGTCTCTCCAGGCAAGTGGAAGGCGCTTATCTGCCGGCGACCATCGGCAAGCAAGCGGTAGACACGGACGGCGCCGAACTCGACCTGGTAGAAGGCGCCAGCCTTCTCGCCCTGGGCATAGATTTCCGACCCGGCGGGGAAGAAGCTGATTGGCTGGACCGGCACCGAGCCAAATGCCACCTTCAGGTTCGGATTGGCTGGCTGTAAGGGAATTGAAATCCTTGCGGTGGTGTAGGCGTTCATCGCTGCGTCCCCGGTTGACCGTTGTCACAGCAATCGCTCGAATTCACGGAGCGCGAAATTCGGTTATGTCCCTACGGGAAACTACGTAGAACCCGTCATAGGCGGACAAGGGTCCTCTGGGATTGCAGAAGCAATCAAGGTCGACAGCCATCGGGCAGCGCCGTGCATGCCTCGAAACAGGCCGCGCCGGGGCGGCCATTCTTTGGCGGCAGAAGACCTACTCAATTGCTTCCCGGCCCGACACCTCGCCAATGAAGATGCGGAAGAAGACATGCGGACCGCCATCGGAAACGGCAGGCAGGACCGGTTTGAGGGCGCCTGGCTCCCACCAGTCGGGGTGCTTGCTCAGCACTGACCACGCATGATCGCGCTGAAGCTTATGACCGATCCGGTCAGGCAGCTCTTCATAGCGGCCGTCGACAACAACGCTTCTCCAGCCTCGGCCTTGGCCGCGCTCATCGACCTGGACCGACACCAGAGGGTTGGCCCGCATCCAGTCGATCTTCTTGCCGGGCATTGAAAACGCATAGAGATGGTTGTCAGCATGCGCGTAGTACAACGGCACGACGTAGGGTTGCCCATCCTTCGCGCACGCCAGGTGGCCTAGGCGATTTGCGGTCAGCAATTTCGTGCATTCCAGGGCAGAAAGTGTGCGGATCAGCATCGGTGCGATCTCCTACTGCTCGCGGCCATCCGGGTGCTCCGGTTCGGGCTCGCAAGCCCAAGTTCGCGCATTCGGCGATTTCGGAAAATGATTCAGATCAAGGCGAGGCCTGCCATCTCGCGCATCCTAGGGCGATGTGGAAGCCTATCCTAAGCGCCCCGTTCGAATGCGATCTCGAACTCGCCGTCCTCGACGAGGATGGCGAGCATGCGCTTGTATTTCCCTGCATGAGGACGCGGAACGGATGGAAGAACGCGACGACGGGCGCCTATATCGACATCCACCCGACCCATTGGCGCGACTGGGACGCGCAGAGGGCGCCGACAGATGACCGCAATTCCGTTCCTCAATTACCCTAGTGCTTGGGATCCAGGATCAGCGCCATGCGAACCAGGTGCGACAGGCTGCCGGCGGCCATCTTGCTCATGACATTGGCGCGATGGATTTCGACCGTGCGCGGGCTGATTCCCAGATCATAGGCGATCGTCTTGTTCGGCAGACCCGACACAAGCCCATCCAGCACCTGCCGCTCCCGCTCCGAAAGCGTTGACAGCCGCCCGCGGATTTCCGCGGATTGCGGGTGGGTTGCATCAACTCGATTGCGATTGCCCAGCGCTGAACGGATCGCGTCGATCAAAATGTCGTCGTCGAACGGCTTTTCGATGAAATCCGCAGCCCCTTCCTTCATCGCCTGAACGGCGAGCGCGACATCGGCATGACCCGTCATGACAATGACCGGAAGCCTGTGCCCGCGAGCCCTCAGCTGCCGCAGGAACTCGATGCCGTCGATACCTGGCATGCGCACATCGGTCACGATGCAGCCGTCGACATTGTCGGTGGCTGAAGCCAGGAAGGCTGTCGCGGATTCATGCAGGCGCACGGCAAAATCGGCTGTCGCGAGAAGAAAACCGAGCGACTTGCGAACTTCGACGTCATCGTCGACCACATGCACGAGATCATTCCCGGCCATTGGCAACCTCTTCCTTGTTCACGATGCGCAAGGTGAACCGGAAAGCGGTTCCTCCAGACGGCATTGCCTCGGCCCAGATATGACCGCCGTGCGATTCGACGATTGTGCGGCAAATGGAGAGGCCGACGCCCATGCCCTGCTTCTTAGTGGTGACGAAAGGCTGGAAAAGCTGGGCGGACACCTCGGGCGAGAGGCCCGTGCCCGTATCGATCACGCTTACTTCGGCCATACCGTCGTCCCTGGCAATCGTCATGACATGCAACTCGCGACGTGTCGCGCCCTGCATGGCCTCCACCGCATTGCGCATCAGGTTGAGCAGAACCTGCTGAATCTGGATGCGGTCGGTCAGGACCAGTTCGGCCGCGGGATCGAGCTTGTAGCTTACTCGCATATCGGCTTCTCTTGCGCCAACGAGAGCCAGGGACGAGGCTTCCTCGATCAGTGCCGGCAGGCGCTCGACCTGGCGCTCGCTTTCACCTCTTGAGACGAAGTCGCGAAGGTGCCGGATGACATCTCCCGCCCGCAAGGCCTGCTCCGCTGCCTTTTCAACGGCCTCCCTCAACATCGGCGCATTCTCTTCCGTGCTTCTTTCGAGCAGCCGGCGGCTGCCCTTTAGGTAATTCGTGATCGCGGTCAGTGGTTGGTTGATCTCATGCGCAAGCGTCGAGGCCATTTCGCCGAGCGCGGTGAACCGCGCCATGTGAAGCAGCTCCTGTTGCTGCTCCTGTATTCTTGCTTCTGCCCGGTGACGCTCGGTCAGATCGCGGCAGAAGCCGGTGAAGAAGCGTCCGGTTCCTGGATGCATCTCGCCGACGGAAAGCTCCATGGGAAAGGTCGAACCATCCTTGCGCATTCCCGTGACAGTGCGGCCAAGCCCGATGATCCGGCGCTCTCCGGTCGCCAGATAGCGGCGCAGGTAGGCGTCATGCTCGTCGCGATAGGGTGCCGGCATCAGCAGGCTGACATTCTGGCCTATGACTTGGCTCGCTGCGTAGCCGAACAACGTCTCGGCGGCCGTGCTGAAGGATTGAATGCGACCTTGTTCATCGATGACGACCATTGCATCCGGCACCGTTGCCAGGATCGAACGCAGATGGTCCTCACGCAGCCGAAGTGCGGCATTCGCAAAAGAGAGCTCGCTGACATCCGTGCCTTCGACGAAGATCGCAGTGGTGCGGCCATCGCCGTCCTGGATCGGCTGATAAACGAAATCCAGGATGCGCTCTTCTGCCGGCTCGCCTTGCTTGTTGCGAAGAGCGACCTTCACGCCTTGGCCCCGGTATGGCTCACCGGTCTTGTACACATCGTCAAGCTGTTCGAAGAAGCCTTGGCCTTCGAGCTCGGGAAGCGCCTCACGCACCGGCTTCCCAATCACCCGCCTGTCGCCGATTAACCGCTGATAGGCGGCATTGGTCAGTTCGAAGACATGGTCCGGCTCTCGCATCAGGGCCATGAAGCCCGGAGCCTGCTCGAACATCTGCGACAAGACGGATCGCAGCATCATCCCGCCGGCCGACGAAATAAGCGCTTCGTTTTGGCTCACCTGAGGTCCTTGGGTGCCACGCTTGCAAGAGGGCTAATTATCACTCCTGGCCGCGCACGCAAAACCAATCCAGGCAAAAGCGCTCGGATGAGTCAGGGGTCGAACTGGCCGAGCGTTTCGGAGCGCACTTTGTTGGCCCTGGCTGCCGATTGTTCCGCCCTCGTCGAGACGGCCTTTGGCGGCGTCACGTACTCCGCATGCATCGCTTCATGTCGTATTGACCGCCGGCCGAAACGATCCTTGCAAGCGGAGTTGCCTGTTGACCAAGATCAAGGCGGCGACCCCCGGCATGGCAAAGATGGTTGGGAAACAGGAGTGATCCCAATGACTTTTCTCGACTATCTGATTTCAGTAGACGCCAGGACCGCCCTGATGGGGCGCATGATGCAGAAGCTCGGTGTCGACAGGCAGTTGAAGGTCATCGCGGACCATGCCGCCGTTACCAATCGGGCGGTGGACCGCTGCCGCTCCTGCGGCCACCAGGATGAATGCTCGACCTGGCTTGACCAACACCTGCAAGCCGACGATCCGCCAGATTACTGCCGCAACCGCGACCTCATCGCACGGCTGCAGCACGCGGCCGGCCGGCAGTAGTTGCTTTCAGAGGCTGCCGACGCTCAGGTAGCGTCCCATGGCTTGCGCGTAGCGGGGAGAGGTTTGCGAATGCCGTTGGAGGTCCGGGTTTGACGAGAGCCGCCGCGTCAAACCGAGCTTTGCGGTTGATGGATGTGCGCCCACGGGACCGGCAGTTTTGAGTACGCTATTTTTCCTGGAAGCATTTCTGCTTTTCGTCGCGCCGGGGCCAACCAACGCCCTTCTGATGGCAGGGGCTGTCAAACGCGAAAAGGCGGTCAGGCTTTTGATCGCGCAGGCCTGCGGGTACGGGATCGCCGCCGCCTGCTGGTTTTCGCTGCGTCCCTGGATGCCGCCCGGTGCCATCGAGGCACTGAAGCTGGTCGCCGCCGCATGGCTCGTAGTCCTTGGCCTGCGCCTGATAACAAGTGCCCGGATCAACGCCTCCAAGGATGGCGGCGCCATTTCCGTCCTGGCAACCAGTGCCCTCAATCCGAAGGCGTCTATCTATTGCCTGGCAATCGTGCCGACAGACGCCGCAGCGCGGGCGCTGGCGATATTCTGGATTGTTCTCCCGATTATCACGGCTGCCACGGGATCGGTGTGGCTTCTACTCGGTAGCCGGCTTGGCGAAGACGGAAGAACAACAGACAGGGTAGCGGGCACGGCGCTCATTGCATTCGCCATGCTGCTGCTTCGACCATTGATACCCCTGATCGCGACCTAAGGTTGGTCGCCACCGCTTGCTGCCGACTTCTGTCAGACCTACTAGGACACAAGCACAACTGACAATGGTCCCGCGCAGAACAGGCTGTCCTTGACCGCCTTGACGCCTGCAACGTTCTCCGCGGCAACCACAGCCGCCTTCCGCTGGCGCTCGTCAAAGATTGCGCCGCTCAGTTCGACAGTTCCTCGGTCGACACTCACCCCGATCAAGCCCCCGTTGCTCCAGGCTTGGCGTTTGAGCTCTGCCAGAACGTTCTTGCGGATGGAGTCGTCATCAGCCGTCGTCGCGCCCGATTTCGGCAGGACGCACAACAGCGCGCGCAGCAGGTCCGTGCGCGTGACGATGCCGACGAGCTTGCCTGCCTGGACGATCGGCACATTCTTGATCTTGTTCTCGGTCATCAACCCGACAATCTCGGCGAGCGAGGCACCGGGCGGCGCCGACACGACCTGACCTGTCATCACCTCGTCAACTCGACGTCCGCTTGCCAGGACGTATTCGTTGGCCAACTTGCCGGGGCCGACGACAAACTCCAGCCAGCGAGGACGAACACGCTGGGTGCCGAGCTCTTGACGGCGCAGGAAATCACCCTCGCTGATGATGCCGGCAACTGTCCCGTCATCGCGGACGACCGGCAGGCAGCCGATCTTCCTGGCGAGCATCAGTTCGGCCGCATCGGCGATCGACGCGCCCGGACCTACGGTGACGACCGGCGTCGTCATTATGGCTTGGGCCTGCATTGCTGCCTCCTGATTTCCATCCAGCCCTTTATCGGATGCCGCCCATTGTCGGACGATTGAGCGATCGGGTCATTGACCTGCGTCATTTCAGAGGAGCGGCGCAGTCACTTTGGCGGCTCATCCCGATCGATCAGAATGCGCGCCGCGGCCCCATCAAGATCCTCGTACTGACCGCTCCTCAGGGCCCACAGGAAGCCAGTCAGTCCAAGCGCACCGAGGAACAGCGCCACCGGGATGAGGTAGACGAGCGTCGTCATGAGGGTCGAACCAGCAGGCCGGGGGGTGCGCGCCGATCTTGCGGAGCGCTTTCAGCCGATGAACTTTTCGCTGAGCCTTGCAGTCGCAGGGCGTTTCCGATCACAAGCAGCGACGAGGCGGACATCGCGACCGCTGCGATGAGCGGCGTCACATGCCCAGATATGGCGATCGGCACCGCAAACGCGTTGTAGACGATCGCAATTGCGATGTTCTGCCCGATCAGTCGGCCCGCCTTGCGGGAAATGTCCAATGCCAAAGGCACAGCCAGGAGGCTTTCGCGCAGGAAGACGAAGTCGGCGGCATTGCGACCGACATCGGCCGCGGTCGCCGGGGCCATCGAGACATGCGCCGCACCAAGCGCGGGCGTGTCGTTCAGCCCATCGCCCACCATCAGAACCTTGTGGCCCTGCCTCGACAGAGCCCCGATCCGCTCGACCTTGCCGGACGGAAGCAGCGCCGGAACGTAGCTGTCGATATCCAGCGCCTTGGCGACTTCGGCACAGGCATTGGCGGTGTCGCCGGACAGCATCTCGACGGATACGCCGGCATCCTGCAACTTTGCGAGCGCTGCCTTGGCATCGGAGCGCGCCGCATCCTCGAACGCGAAGGCGGCGACGATCGTCCCGTTCTTCGAAAGCACCGTCCCGCCATAGCCGCCATATTTACCTTCGCCGCCGGTCCGTGCCTTCCATCCAGCCCATCCGCGCCGGCCGAGACGCCAGGTGTTGCCCTCTGTGCTGGCCTCGATACCAAAGCCTGGGTGCTCACCGACGGATCCGAGACTGGGTTGACCGGAAAAGCCCGCGAAACCGGCTATGGCCTTCGAGAACGGATGGCGCGAATGCGCGGCGATGTCTGCCGCGATCGCCAGCATGGTCGGGTCGATGGACGGCGCGTTGACCAGCCTTGGCTGGCCGAGCGTGAGCGTCCCGGTCTTGTCGAACAGTGCGGTATCGATCGCCGCCAGCCGTTCCATGGCCGAACCATCCTTGACCATGACACCGGCTTCGAACAGGCGTCGCGCCGCGACCACCTGCACGATCGGCACGGCGAGGCCGAGCGCGCATGGGCAAGTGATGATAAGAACGGCAATTGCGATCGTCATTGCCAGGTGCCAGTCGCCGGACGCGACCATCCAGCCCAGGAACGTCAGCAAGGCCGCGAGGTGGACCACAGGTGCGTAGAGGGCAGAGACCCGGTCGGCGATCCTGCGATACTGGGAGCGGCCACCTTCTGCGGCTTCCATGAGCCGGACCATTTCGGCCAGGAAGGAATCCTTCGCGGCGGCCGTCGCCTGCATTTTCAGCGGACCGGTGAGATTGAGCGTGCCGGCCTGAACCTGCGCCCCCAGGCCCACGGTGCGGGGCGTGCTTTCCCCGGATACCAGCGAGCAATCGAGATCCGAGTTTCCGCTGAGGATGTTGCCATCGACCGGAATTCGCTCTCCGGCGGCGATGAGCAACTCCATGCCGGGTTCGATCTCGCCGACCGGCAGGTAGTCGCGGATGCCATCGCCACGCAGCACTACGGCGCCGCGCGCTGCGAGCCGTGCCAGTCCGTTCACCGCGGTCCGTGCCCGCTCCCGCATCACATGATCCAGTGTGCGGCCGATCAACAGGAAGAACAGCAGCGACACCGACGCGTCGAAATAGGCGTGGTCGCCGTGGTTGATCGTCTCGTAGAGGCTCATAGCGTAGGCCAGCGAGACGCCGACAGCGATCGGCACATCCATGTTCATGCGTCCATGACGCAGCGCATTCCAGGCCGAGCGGAAATAGATGCCGCCGGCGAAGGCGAGCGCGGGGATGGCGATCAGTGCAGACACCCAATGAAACAGATCGCGCGTCGGCCCCTCGGCGCCGGACCAGACGGACACCGAAAGCAGCATGATGTTGCCCGCCGCAAAGCCGGCGACCGCGACGGCGCGGATCAGTTCCGAGAGCGTCTTGTCCTGGCCGTCAGCCTCCGGATCGAACAGGTGCGCATCGTAGCCCAGCCGCCCAAGCGTGGCGACGATTGGCGGAACCTCGTCACCGTGCCACCGCACCGAAACGCGCTTTGTCGACAGATTGACGCGCGAGCTCTCGATACGCCCGAGCTTTCCAAGCGCTGTCTCGATCGTCTGAATGCAGGCTGCGCAGTGAACCGCCGGTACCGAGAGATCCGTTTGGCGCAGGTCCCCGCCAAGCGAGCGGCTAGCCAACCGCATTTCCTGGCTTGACGGCAGGGCGGCTGCGCTCTCGTTCAGAGCCAACGCCATTTCAGCGCCCGGTGCACAACAGCTCATTGCAGCGCTCCATGGGAGATCATGATTCTACGGACGTCGCGATAGGGTTCCGCGAGACCGGCATCGGCATCGACTTCGACGATCCAGACGCCATCTCTCGGCGTGTGCTGCGCTGCAAATTCTTGGCCCGTGGAGGCCAGAATGATGGACTTGTCCTCTGCCTCGTAGGCGGGGTGGCGAAACAAAACCTTCACCGCGTGCAGGGGAACGGGTTTGCCTGCGGCATCGCTGAGGCCGTAGCGGACCTCACCCCATGCGATCGTCAGTTTGCCGGTCCAGCCGAGCGCCGCCCGCGCGCGCCCTTCCTCGGCCTTTCGGTTAAACTGCTGGCTCGCCACATAGGTGTTTTCGACAACGAGCCCGGTCCAACTCTTGCTGGCCAGCGTCGCCATGGTCAGGTTGACGCCAATGACCACGCCGAAGAAGCCGAGAATAATGAACAGCATATGCCGGCCGGTGAATTCGCGGGATTTCTGCGAATGGGCGCTCATCTGGCGGGCTCCGGTGCATTGAACGTGGCCGTGTATTCGGCGGATTCGAGGCCGGCCTTGTCCTCGATCAGGAACTTGAAGCTCTGCGCGGCGCCGCCGATCTGGTCGGCTGGCTGGCGGACGAAGACCTTCAGCGTCTTCAGCCGGTCGGGATCGGCCAGGGTGGCGAAAGAGCGGGCGGGGGGAAGCTCAATGCCGACCGCGCTCATCTCGGCGCCCGGCAGGCCTTGCAATGTGACGACGATCGTCCTCGGCTCGGGGATCATGTTGAGCAGCTTGACGGTGTAGCCGTTGCGGATCGAGCCGTCCGAGAGCGTCACGAATTGCGGATTGCGGTCGTGCAGGACGTTGAGCTCCAGGCGCTCGCGGGTCAGCAGCGAATAGAGCAGCGCGAGCCCGACCGCCGACCATGCGCCCAGATAGATGAAGGTGCGCGGACGGAAGATCTTGCGAATGTGGAAATGCGCCAACTTTTCCGAAAAGGCGCCGTCGGCAGTTCGCACCAGCGAGGGATCCACCGGGCGTGACCCCCCGCAGTGGCCACAGCCATGTTGGCATTGTAGTCGGACAATGTCGCATAGGAGATCAGTCCGCGCTGCCTGCCGAGCTTGTCCATCACGCTGTCGCAGGCATCGATGCAGAGCGCGCAGGTGATGCATTCGAGCTGCTGACCGTCCCGAATGTCGATACCCATCGGGCAGACAGCGACACAGGCATTGCAGTCGACGCAATCGCCAACTAGCTGTCCGGCGGCAAGGGCTTTCTTGGCATGGCGCGAGCGGGGCTCGCCGCGCCAGTCATTGTAAGTCACAGTGAGCGAATTCTCGTCCAGCATGGCGGCCTGGATGCGCGGCCATGGGCACATGTAGGTACAGACCTGTTCGCGCATCAGCCCGCCGAATGTGTAGGTGGTCGCCGTCAGCACGAGGATGGTCACATAGGCGACCGGCGCGGCCGTGCCATGGAAAACCTCACCGGCCAGTGTCGGCGCATCGGCGAAATAGAAGATCCAGGCGCCGCCGGTTGCTGCCGCTATCACCAGCCAGATGGCGTGCTTCGATGCACGCAGCACCAGCTTGCGTGCCGTCCATGGGCCGGCGTCAAGCTTCATGCGGGCGTTGCGATCGCCTTCGATCGCCCGCTCCACCACCAGGAACAGGTCGACCCATACGGTCTGCGGGCAGGTATAGCCGCACCAAGCGCGGCCGACCGTGGATGTAATCAGGAAGAGGCCGATGCCGGCCATCATCAGAAGTCCAGCGACGTAGTAGAATTCCTGCGGCCATATCTCGATGAAGAAGAAGTAGAAGCGGCGGTTGGCGAGATCGAGCAGCACTGCCTGATCGGGCGCGAACGCGCCGCGATCCCACCGCAGCCATGGCGTCAGGTAGTAGATGCCCAGCGTGATCGCCATCACCAGCCATTTGAAGCGGCGAAAGCTGCCTGAAGCGCGTTTCGGGAAGATCTTCCTGCGCGGGGCATAAAGCGGCTGCCGGACCCTGGCGGAGTTGACCGCCTCTGCCTCCAGCCGTTCCACCTGCGTCTGATCCAGCACCTTCATCTCCATTTGCGCACGACCGATAATCCCGCCCGAGCAACTCTTGCCGCCGGACGGGCTTCGCCGCGTTGATGCAGGTCAATCTTCACATGACGGAATGAAACGAGGCCCGGCGCTGGCCGGGCCTCTACGCTTTGGCGGCCGAGGGCCGAGAATAGGCCCCGCCTCCTATTCTCCGCCGCCAAGCGAATGGACGTAGACCGCAAGCTCCTTGACCTTGGTCTCGCCGAGACGTCCGATCCAGGCTGGCATGACGCCATGTTTCGGCACGCGGACCTGGGCCGCGATGGCCATCTCGCCCGATCCGTAGAGCCAGATCGCATCGGTCAGGTCGGGCGCCCCGAACTCCCTGTTGCCCTTCGCATTAGCGTCATGGCAGGCGACGCAATTTTCCGCGAACACCTTGGCGCCGGGCTCGATCAGGCCTTTGTCCTGGACCGGACCGGAAAGGCTGGCGACATAGGCGCTGACCTGCTTGATCTGGTCGCCCGTGATGATGTCGCCAAAGGCAGGCATTTCCGATTGCCGCGTATCAGGATTGGAGGCGAAGCGGATGCCGTGCATGATTGTCTGCTCGAGCTGCTCGGCATTGCCGCCCCACAACCAGTCGTCGTCGTTGAGGTTGGGGAAACCCGCGGATCCTTGGGCGCCTGAGCCGTGGCACTGCACACAATTGACCTTGAACGTCGCTCCGCCGGCCGCAACCGCGAATTCACGCAGCGCGTCATCAGCAGCGATCTCGGAGACGGTCTTCGCCTGGATGGCGGCGACATACTTGCCTTTTGCGGCTTCGGCAGCGGCCAACTCGTTCTTGACATCGTTGCGGCTGGAGTAGCCGAGCACGCCCCTTGTCGCCGAAGACAGCATTGGCCACGCCGGGTAGGCGATGGTGTAGCCGATCGCCCAGGCGATGGTGATGTAGAAGGTTATCACCCACCAGCGGGGAAGAGGGTTGTTGAGCTCCTTGATGCCGTCCCACTCATGGCCGGTCGTCGAGATGCCCGAGACGTCGTCGATATGCTCTGTGCTCATGATCAGTCGTCCTTGAGGGGAATGCGGGCGGCTTCGTCAGCTTGGCTGCGACCGCCGGGCCGCAGTGCGAAGGCAATGCATCCGACAAAGAACAGCGCCATGGCGAGCAGGCCCCAGCTGTCGGCGAATTCCCGCATCAGATTGTAATCCATGGTCGGTCTCCTCAGCGGTAGCCGGCGGCTTCGTCGTAGGTCTTGAAATCGACCAGAGTGCCGAGCATCTGGAGATAAGCGACCAAGGCATCCATCTCGGTGACCTGCAGCGGATTGCCGTCGAAGTCGCCGACCTTGGCTTTCGGATAGCGCTTTTCCAGGCCGGACGTGTCGGCACTGGGATCGGCCTGTGCCATCAGATCGGCATTGGCGTTGGCGATCATGTCGTCGGAATAGGGGACACCGACCCGGCTGTTGGCGACCAGATGCGTCGAGAAGTTCTTCACCTCGACCGGCGTATCCTTCAGGAAGGCATAGCGAGGCATGATCGATTCCGGCACCACCGAACGCGGATCGGCGAGGTGCTGCACATGCCAAGCGTTGGAGTAGCGATCGCCGACGCGCGCGAGATCGGGGCCGGTTCGTTTGGAGCCCCACTGGAACGGATGATCGTACATCGACTCCGCCGCCAGGCTGTAGTGACCGTAGCGCTCGACCTCGTCGCGGAACGGCCGGATCATCTGGCTATGGCAGAGATAGCAGCCCTCGCGCACATAGATGTTGCGCCCCGCGAGTTCGAGCGGCGAATAGGGCCGCATGCCTTCGACCTTCTCGATCGTGTTGTCGAGATAGAAGAGCGGTGCGATCTCGACGATGCCGCCGACAGTCACCACGAGCAGCGAGCCAATGAGAAGAAGCGTCGCGTTCTTCTCGATGATTGCGTGTTTGTCCATCAAGCCCATGTGTGGCTCCTTATTCGGCAGGCTGGAGGGCGGGCTCGGAACCCGGCAACGGTTGCTCCTCGCGCTGGTAGCCGAGGATGGTCATGGTGATGTTCCAGGCCATCAGCAGCGCGCCGGAGAGATACATCGCGCCGCCCGCAGCCCGCATCACATAGTAGGGATGCATGGCAGCGACGGTTTCGGCGAAGGAGTAGACCAAGAAGCCCTGCTCATCATATTCGCGCCACATCAGGCCCTGCATGATGCCGGAAACCCACATCACCGCGGCGTAGACGACGATCCCCAGCGTGGCCAGCCAGAAGTGCCATGTGACGAGCCGCAGCGAATACAGACGCTCGCGGTTCCAAAGTTTAGGCACCATGTAATAGATCGCGCCGAACGAGATCATGCCAACCCAGCCGAGCGCGCCGGAATGGACGTGGCCGATGGTCCAGTCCGTGTAGTGCGACAGCGAGTTGACCGCCTTGATCGACATCATCGGACCTTCGAAGGTCGACATGCCGTAGAAGGCGATGGCTACGACCATCATGCGGACAATCGGATCGGTGCGGATCTTGTCCCAGGCGCCGGAGAGCGTCATGAGGCCGTTGATCATGCCACCCCAGGAAGGCATCCACAGCATGATCGAGAACACCATGCCCAGCGTCTGCGCCCAGTCGGGCAGGGCGGTATAGTGCAGGTGATGGGGGCCCGCCCAAATGTAGAGAAAGATGATCGCCCAGAAGTGGATGATCGAAAGCCGGTAGGAGTAGACCGGCCGGTTCACTTGCTTGGGCACGAAATAGTACATCATGCCGAGGAACCCGGCGGTCAGGAAGAAGCCAACGGCGTTGTGGCCGTACCACCACTGCGTCAGCGCGTCCTGAACGCCGGAAAAGGCGGAATAGCTTTTCGAGCCCAGCAGCGAGGCGGGCATTGAGAGGTTGTTGACGACATGCAGCATCGCGATGGTGACGATGAAGGACAGGTAGAACCAGTTCGCGACGTAGATGTGCGGTTCCTTGCGCTTCAGGATCGTGCCGAGGAACAGGATGAGATAAGCGACCCAGACGATGGTCAGCCAAAGGTCCACATACCATTCGGGTTCGGCGTATTCGCGGCTCTCGGTGATGCCAAGCAGGTAGCCGGTCGCGGCCATGACGATGAAAAGCTGATAGCCCCAGAACACGAACCAGGCGAGATCGCCGCCGAAGAGCCGGGCGCGGCAGGTGCGCTGCACAACATACAGAGACGTGCAAAGCAGCGCATTGCCGCCGAAGGCGAAGACAACGCCGGATGTGTGCAGCGGCCGCAGGCGGCCGAAGTTGAACCAAGGCTGGATGTTGAGGTCCGGGTAGGCAAGCTGCAAGGCAATGATCACGCCGACCAGCATGCCGACGACGCCCCAGAACATCGTTGCGATGGCACCGTAACGGACCGGCCCATCCATATAGGCGGAGGGATCAATCGGGACGGGCGCTGCAAAGCTCGTGTTGCGCAGGAGGACAACGACAGAACCGAGCAACACAAAGAACAGCACCCACATGTGCTGCCGGAAAGGTTCGTCGACACCAAAGCCGGCTGCCACCAGCGCCAGGAAGGTGAAGAAGCACAACAAGACAATTTCCGTGCCGAATTTCATGGCATGTCCCGACCTTGGATTCTGGTGCGCGGACGTCGATCCGCATCGGCACCAATTCCGCAGTTGCTGCGGTGTCGCCTTGATCCAGGTCAAAGCCGCCTTGTTTTGGATTGGGCAGCCTCGATCCAGCCAAGGGAGACTGCATTGAGCGGGGAGCAAGGACCGTCGTTGTTCGATGCGCGCAGCGAAGACGCGATGGCTTCGGCGCGAGTGGGCAGGGAGGCGATCCCAGCCGCGGTGATGAAGCGCGCGCATTGGGAGAAGCTGCAGCTCTGCGTTGCCCTGGAAAGAATTGCAGACGCCTTGCCAGGCGTCGATCGTCTGAAGTGCCTCGGCACGGCCAACGCGATCGTTCCGCTGCTGCGCAGCATTCATCGATACGAAGAGACGGTCATCTTTCCCGCCTACGAGGTTGCGGTGGCGGCCAACAATGCGGGTGTTGCTTCAATCCAGCGGCTGCGCGCCGAGCACGTCGAAGACGAATGCTTCGCCGACGAGATCACTGAAATTCTGCTGGCGATCGGTCACGGCGAGAGGGTAGATAATGCAGAAGCCATTGGCTTCATGTTGCGCGGTTTCTTCGAAAGCCTGCGCCGGCATATAGCGTTTGAACGCGAGCACGTGCTGCCGCTGATCGGGATCCCAGATTCTGACTAGAACCGCAACGGCGCCGGCGACGCCGGGTCTAGGCGCCGGAGCGCTGCTCCAGCCGTCCGAGACTGTCCACCAAAACGCGCCGGTTGTTCTCGATCCGGATGACGCCATCGGTTCGCAGCCTGGTTAACTGGCGGCTTACCGTCTCGATCGTCAGACCGAGGAAATCCGCGATATCCGCGCGCGTCAGCGGCAGATCGAAAGTCGCCGACCTAGCCGCCGGGTCGGCTGTGGGGTCGATGTTCCTGGCGATCATCAGGAGGAAGCTTGCCACCTTCTCCGACGCAGTCTTGCGGCCCAGCGTCACCATCCAGTCGCGCGCCTCATCGAGCTCGTTCAGCGCCTGCTTGAGCAGGCGATGTTCGAGCTCCGGCGATTCCTTCATCATGCGTTCGATGGCCGTCTTCGGGAACGAACAAAGGGAGACAGCCGTTGCGGCCTCCGCGTTGATTTCGCTTTCCGCCTTGAACGGACGTCCCAGAAAATCCGGCGCGAACTGGAGGCCGACAATCTGCTGGCGTCCATCCGAAAGGCTCTTCGTCAGTTTCACGACGCCGGAAAGTATGTTCGAATAGCTGTCGATGGCCTGGGCGTCGCCGATCAGTTCGGCCCCGGGCTCGACACTGTGCCTTGACGAGGTTCTGGCGAGCCCGACGAGCTGGTTGGGATCGAGAGCGCCGCAGACGCCGCGATGCCGCGCTTCGCAGGACTGGCAAAGCACGGGAATGCCGGAACTGTGAACGTCCTGTCTGACTGTCATTTCATCGCTCGAGGTCAAGATGCAGGCAGAATACCACCGCTGCCTCGAGAATCGTTGCGTCAGTTTGTCCTTGCCGTCAGCTGCTTTGACGAAGATCAAGGACGCGGCATTCTGGCGTTTCTAGGGTGCCGCTCATGCAGACAAATGCGGCCAACAACAGCCAGGCAAGTTTGACCGTCGCGGCGGGCGAAAACGTTCCGCGCTACACGAGCTATCCGACTGCGCCGCACTTTCACGCCGGCGTTGACGCGATAACGGTTCGCGGCTGGATGAACGCGCTCGAAGGCGATGACGAGATTTCACTCTACCTGCATGTCCCCTATTGCGACAGGCTGTGCTGGTTCTGCGCATGCCATACCAAGCAGACAAGACACTATGCGCCGGTAACGACTTTTCTGAGCGCTCTGCACAGGGAGATTGAAACGGTCGCGCAGCTTGTGAGCGACAGGGGTCGCATCCGAGCCGTTCATTTTGGAGGCGGTTCGCCGACCATGTTGAAACCCGACGACATGCTGGCGCTCGGAAAACTCCTGCGGCACCTGTTCGAATTTCTTGAGGACGCCAGTGTCAGCGTCGAAATCGATCCCAACGACATGGACGAGACCCGTCTGGACGCCCTCGCCGCAATCGGCATGACCAGAGCCAGTCTTGGCGTACAGGACTTCGATCCCAAGGTGCAGAGAGCGATCAACCGCGAACAGAGCTTTCAGTTGACCCGCCATGTTGTGGACGGCACCCGCGCGCGCGGCGTGAGATCCGTCAATCTGGACCTGCTTTACGGGCTGCCGCACCAGACACTCGAAAGCGTTGCCTCGACGGTCACGCAGGCGCTGACGCTGGAGCCCGACAGGATTGCGTTGTTTGGATACGCGCATGTACCGTGGTTCAAGAAGCATCAAACGATGATCGACGATGCGTGGCTGCCACAGTCCGCCGAACGGTTGGCTCAGTCGCAGCTGGCAGCTCAGCTGATCGTGTCAGCCGGATATGAGGCAATCGGAATAGACCACTTCGCAAAGCCGGATGATGCGCTCGCCATCTCGGCTCGCGCCGGAAAGATTCGTCGCAATTTCCAGGGCTATACCGAGGATCGGTGCGAAACCCTGATCGGTCTCGGGCCATCCGCCATCAGCCGCTTCCGGCAAGGCTACGCACAGAACATCACCGCAACGGGCGAGTACGAGAAGGCTGTGAACAGCGGACAACTCGCGACGGGCCGCGGCATCGAGCTGAGTGTCGACGATGTCGCGAGAGGCTGGATCATCGAACGCCTGATGTGCCAATTCCGCTTTTCGGCCATCGATCTGGTGGAGCTCTTCGGATCGGTCGGCGAAGAGCTGCTCCTCGTGGCAAGCCGCCTGGCCATCGGCGGCGCCGGCAAGATGCTTGCACTCGACGGCGAGACCTTTGTCGTGCCGGAGGAGAGCCGCCCCATCGTCAGGACAGTGGCGGCGAGGTTCGATAAATATCTCGAAAAGCGAACGGGCAGACATTCCGTGGCAGTCTGAAACGGTCCGGGCGGCCGGTCAAAAGTGCTCGCCAACCCTGAACGGGCCGATGCGCGTTCCGGCCGCGATCAGATAGGCGGTCGACCAGCCGAGCAGGAGAAAACCGTTCACCCCTTCCAGTGCCGCCAGCACGCGCCATGCGTGAACAGGCACGATGTCGCCATAGCCAACCGTCGAGAAGGTGATGGTGGAGAAGTAGAGCGCCGTCTCGAAGTCGGGCAGGACGCCGAGCATGCGATACACCCCGGCCCACAACCAGACCTCGGCTGTCATCACGGCAAAAAGACCCATTACCACGCTGATCATCGCAAGAACGCGGCTTCGCCGGCCATGCATGCGAAATCGCGCCACCAGATGTCCCATCGCACGGGTGACCGCGATGAGGCCGAAGGTGTGAATGACGACCGTCAGGCTTATGACGATCGTGCCGACCAACAGGTTGAGAGCCATGGGAGAAAATTAGGAACCGCGAGAGATGGTTTCCTTGCGCGAGATCAAACCTGAAGTCCAGGCAGGTTCCGCCAGGGCCAGCTATCGGCCACCGACTGTCGAAGTGGGTGGAAGCCGAAAGAACATCGCCAGTTTCAGGCTCGTCGCTATCCGCTGCGCCCGGTCGACAAACACTGCCGCTGTCTCCGGAGCGAAGAGTTCGGCCGCCGTCTGACCAAACAGGGCGCGCCAGATCTCGAAATCGGCCTCGGTGACATCCTTGAGTTTGAGATGAGCGGGCACCGGGCGGCCGTGATAGTCACCGCTCTTCAGGATGACGGAACACCAGAAGTCCGTCATTTTCTCCAGGTGCGGCTGCCAATCACCGGTGATCTCGCGTGCGAAAATCGGCCCAAGCCGTTCGTCGTTCCTGACTTTGGTGTAGAACTCGCGGACCAGTTTTCCGATCGACTCCCGATCGACACCGGCGTGGTCCAAGGGTTGTTCCGCGACGGGGCGCACCCTGTCGACCAAAGCTGATTTCGAGGTCATCACATTCTTTCGTTACTGCTGCTATCAGGACAATCCCAGGCGCCGAAGGGCGGCCTGCACGAAACCGGGCCGGTCGCGGACAAGCCGGAAACCCAGATTGTCGGGCGGCGTTCCGACGGCGCAGCCGCCGCTTTTGCCGTCCCGAATGAAGTTCGACATGTAGGTGCGGTGGAAGCCCTCCACGGCGTGCACCCCGCAATTGTCGATCGATCTGGCGATATCCGCACCGCCCCCAGCGACCGTCGCATGGACGTAGCATGTCGCAGTCCATTCCCAGATGTTGCCGGCAACGTCCGCCAATCCCTTCGAGTTGACACCAAAGGCGCCCTGTACCCTTGGTGCAGGATCCGGCTTCCGGCCTAGCGCGCTCTCGAGGCGATATTGGGCCAGCCAGCGTCGCGCGGGGTTGTTCGGGTCGCCATTGCCGCCCTCGATGTCAGCCCGGAATCGTTCGCCCGCGGCATAGGCCCACTCCGTGTCCGTGGGCAACCGCCATGCCTCACCGGTACGGGCTGACAGCCACCTCGCATAGGCTTCGGCATCGAGATAGCTCACACCCGTGACGGGAACGGTGCCCACGCTTGCCGTGTCAGCCGGCTTGCAGGCGTCGTCCGCCACGCAACCTGCATATTCCGAAACGCTTACCTGGTACTTCATGATTTCCAGCGGTGCATCGATCGTCTCCTTCACGACGGGCGCCGCGACGGGATGGTTTTCCTGGAGGAATTCCCCCGGCTGTGGGTGATAGAACGAGCCGGGCCCGAGCACCAACAGTTCGCGCACGGCCATCGGTTGAAGGGTCTCCAAGGAGCTCGTGTCGAGCGCATGGGTTATGCCCATGCCGATCAACGCGGCAGCTGCAATCGTTCCGGAGGCAAAGAGAGGGTCAAAGGACATCGCATCAAGTCCGGCCGTGAGTGCAACCCGTTGGCTCCGCCGCGGGTTGCACCGAGGTTCCGATCTCCCGCCTATGAAGCGATCGCCCTGGGCGCCTCGACCTGCATCATCAGGTCGTCGTCCCAGCTGCCGTCGACCGTGAAGTGCGCGGTCGCGCCAAGCTCCACCGCCTCGATCAGATTGTGGTTCACATAGGCGTAGATGCCCGGCTGCAGGAAGGTATACAGCGCCGCCCCAGCCGACCCGCCGCGGATGAACCAGGTTTCCATGTCCTTGGCCGGCGGGTTGGCAAACTTGCCCCCTTCCCAGACGAAGTCACCATGGCCGCCGATCAGGTGCGGGCGGGTGTCGCGATTGGCTTGCGAGTGCACGATCAGGACGGTCTCGCCGACCTTGGCCTTCATGGCGCTGTCGCCAGTGAGCGATCCCGCCTTGCCGTTGAACACGACATGGGTCGGGATCAATCCGCGCATGACTTTCACGGTGTCGTCATAGTTGTCGCCGGCCGACTCGTATTTCCTGAATTTTCCCTGCTCGTCGCGGGGGATGTAGAAGTCGTTCTCGCCGATATAGTAGATGCGGTCATAACGGACCGGCTTGCCCTTGTCGTCCTTGAGGCCGTCGCGCGGCAGTATCATCACGGCACCGCTCATCCCCGACACGACATGCCACGGGATCATCGCGCCGCCGGGCGCGCAGTGGTAGACGAACGTCCCGGGGCGCGTGGCCTTGAAGCGCAGCGTGACCTGCTCGCCGGGATTGATCAGCGTCAGCGCGCCGCCGCCAAGCGCGCCGGTGGCCGCATGGAAGTCGATGTTGTGGGCGAGCGTATTGGTCTCGGGATTGATCAGGGTGAGCTCGATATAGTCGCCTTCATGCACGACCATCAGAGGGCCAGGGATCGAGCCGTTGTAGGTCATCGCATTGAGCTGCGTGCCGTCGGCATCGATGACCATCGGCTTCTCCTCGATCGTCATGGTGAATTCGACGACCTTCGGGCCGCCCTTGGCCACCTGCTCATGAGCGTGGACGAACGGCGGCGCCACCAGGGTGGCCTTCTCACGCGGCAGCCCGGCGACGTCCTTCGCGCTTGCCGTGACTGGCATTGCAACAACGGCCGCGGCAGCGGCCGCGGTAAGAACAGAACCCAACAAAGCTTCGCGTCTCGTAAGCATTTTCCATCTCCTTGGCTCTAGCAACTTGATGTCCTCACAATAATCTCGGCTCTGGCCACGTCTTTGCGCTAACGCAAATCCAATACGCTTGGTACGGTTTCGTGTTTTAGAGATGGATGCACCAATGCGGACGCCGACCCGTGGGCAGAGGCATCTGTGGATCGACCAACGGTTTCGTAGGGAGAGGCATCGGCAGTGCGGCACGAAGCCTGTAAAAGACAGGCCGGACCAGACCGCTCCCCCGGTCTGTCCGGCCTGTGCCTCCGGAAGATTGCAAACCGGAGGGCATCTATGAAATCAGATCAGTTGGAAGCGGTTTTGGTCGCTTCGGCGAATAACTCGGCAAATACGGGTTTGGCCTTTCCGATCTGCTTGACGGCTTGGGCCGCTTCGAGGTTGACAGGTTTGCCGACGACGATCAGCGCCACCATGCCCATGCCGTAGTGCGGAGCGCACTTCACGCCGTAGACGCCCTCCTTGGTCAGGGCCACCGCGACCTCCTCATTGGGTTTTCCCTTGAAGGCTTCGGCGCCGTCCGGGATCATGTCCTTGATGCTTTCGGCATTGTGGGACTTGTCGGTCGGTACGAACTTGATCGTGTCGCCGGGTGCTGCCCGAACAAGGGCGGGCTGGAAGACCATTGAGCCTTTCTCGCCCTTGTTCAGCATCTGCACGACGTGTTCTTCGGCATTGACTGCGCCGGCGAGGGAGAGCAGGGCAACGGCCGCGGCGATCAGGGGAAGTTTCATTTGGAAATCCTTTCTTGGGTTCGTCACGGCATCAACCGTTGCGCCCCCTTTAAGCCACCAGACGGTTCGGCGATTTGCGCTGGCGCAAACTCGCGACCAAAACTTCCCTTGGGCTTCTCATGGAGGGTGGCGCGCATGGACGAGAGCCGAAGCACGCTGCTCTTGCCGCCTGTCGGTCGCCCATGAGACATTCCCTGACCAGATGGACCGTGATGCACTGGCAGCATCAAATTCGGGAGGGGACAGAGTTGGGTAGCCTCGATCGCTCGCTGATTGCCGGGCTGCCTGTCTTTGCGGGTATGGCCGCCGCGGATCTCGACCGGATAGTCGGCCAGGCTCGATCATTGAGGATCGCCAAGGACCAACCGCTGTTCGAGCAGGAACAGGAAGCTCATTCCTTTTTCCTGCTGCTCGACGGCCATGTGCGCGTCGTGAAATCGACGCCGGATGGTCATGAGGTGACGGTGCGGTACATAAGTCCAGGCGAGTTGATGGGAATCGCCCATGCACTTGGCCGCACCACCTATCCGGCAAATGCTATCGCCGCCGTCGATTGCGTGGTTCTTGCCTGGCCGAGCCGCTTGTGGCCGGAATTCGCAGCCGATTTCCCCAGTTTCAGCGCCAATACGTACAAAGCCGTAGGTAGCAGGCTGCAGGATGCTCATGCGCGCGTCATCGAAATGGCTACAGAGCAGGTGGATCAGCGGGTCGCCCACGCGCTGCTCAAGCTGGTCAAGCAGACGGGCAGAAAGACAGAGGAGGGAATCCTCATCGACTTCCCGATCTCCCGCCAGGATATTGCCGAGATGACGGGAACAACGCTCCATACGGTGAGCCGACTACTGTCGTCGTGGGAAGACCAGGGTTTGGTCAAAAGCGGGCGCCAGAAGGTGACCGTGGTAGAGCCTCACCGGCTCCTTTTGATTGCGGAAGGCCGCGCCGAGAAGAGCTAGTCGGAGCCGGAACTCTCGATTGCAGTCCACAAATCGCGACTGAGTTGTTCGTCGTTCAGATTGTGCTCTCGTGCTGCGTCGGAAACGGTGTGGAATGAAGCAATCGGGCAGCCGACGCAAAGCATGCCGTGCTGGAGCACGACCCGGATGGCCGCCGGCGACCTGTGCATGATTTCGTCCATCGTCGCATCGTCGCTGAATTTGCGTTTCATGCCGCTTGCCCACGCTTGGAGGCGGCATGCTGCATCTGATTTCCGGGATGCTCGTTGCGCCAAGACAAAGAAGAAGCAGCCTGCTGCACATCGCGGTTGAACAACGCAGACCGTCGACCGCGTCAGGAACCGCTTCTCCCGCCCGTTATCCAGCGAGAACATGCCGCCTCGGCAAGGCACCACGTCGACAATGTGACCGGGGGCTCCGGCGGAGGATGGACCTCCGCCGGAGCGCGCGCATCACTTCATCAGGTCGGTCCAGATACGGGTATAGAGTTCGTCGACCTCGGCGGGGCAGACTTCCTGCCAGCCACCGGCGGCAATGTACTCCGCCGGAATGTTCAACTCGGGCGCGGCCTTGATGTCGTCGCGCATGAATTGGGTCGAGCCCTTGATGCCGTTGGCATAGGTCGCGAAGTTCGAAATCAGGGCCGCGTTTTCAGGCGCCATGATGAAGTTCAGGAACTTCTTGGCATTGTCCGGATGCGGCGCGTCGGCGAGGATTGCCACGCTGTCCATGAACAGCGAATAGCCTTCCTTGGGGAAGCCGAGCTTTATGTCGGCATTGACCTGCCGCGCCCGGAATGCGGCGCCATTGTAGTAGAGCTGGGCCAGCGTATCGCGGCTGTCCATCTTTTCGATGCCGTAATCCATCGAGACCCAGGACTTCTTGGCTTCGAGCAGCTTGTCTCGAACCTTCTTCAGCAGCGCCTTGTCTCCGGTGCACCAAGTGCCGCCCATGTACCGGATGGCGGCATAGAGAACATCGTTCTTCTCGGGCACGACATTGATCTTGCCCTTCAGTTCCTGCGGCGGATCGAGCCAGATTGCGCTGGTGTTGATGTCACCCTTGTAGACGGAAGTGGCAACGACCGGCCCAGTCATACCCCACTGCCACGGCACAGAGTAATGACGGCCCGGATCCCAGCCGACATTCACCCAGCGTTCGTCGACATTCTTGAAATTCGGCATCTGGTCGGGCCGCGATTCAAGGAGGAGACCCTCTTTGATCCAGATCGGCACGAAATTGGCCGACGGAACCACCATGTCGAAACCCGAGCCGCCCGCCCTGACCTTGGACAGCGCGGTATCGTTGGAGTCGTAGTCCGTCACCGTGACCTTGATGCCGGTTTCCTTCTTGAATTTTTCCAGGAGTTCCGGGCTGGTGTAATTGCCCCAGTTATAGAGGCTCAGTTCTTCCTCAGCGAGGGCCGCTGAACTTGCCGCCGCGAGCAGCATCGCCGATGTCAGCGCCGTCAATATGGATCGCATGCTTGTCACTCCTCTGTAAGGTTGATTATTTTTTGCGGTTGATCAGATGCACGGCCGTCACCAGAAGGATCGAGGGCACCAGAAGCATGGTGGCGGCAGCATTGACTTCGGGGGTCATGTCGCGACGGATCTGACCCAGCATGTAGGTCGGCAGGGTTTCCTGTCCGCCGGACTTCACGAGATCGGTGATGACGACATCATCGAGCGAAATGACGAAGGCCAGCATGAAACCCGCTATGATGCCGGGCGCCAGCCTCGGAAGCGTCACATGCAGGAACGTCTTCCACGGATCCGCATAGAGATCGGCTGCCGCGGTTTCGAGGGTCAGATCCATGCCTTCCAGCCGAGCGCGGATCGGCAGATATGCAAACGGGATGCAGAAGGCCGTGTGCGCCAGGACCAGATAGCCGGTGCCCGAGTAGCCGGTTGCCGACTTGACTGCGGCGAACACGATCAGAAGCGAGATGGCCGTTACGATTTCAGGAACGATCAGTGGCTGGTTGATCAGGGCGTAGGAGACCAACTGCCCGCGATAGGCGTCGGTTCGGGTCATGGCAATGGCGGCCATCGTGGCCATGACGGTCGCCAGGACGCCGGCCACGGTGGCAAGAAACAAAGAGAAGAGAGCTGCATTGATGATCAGGTCGTTGTGCCAGGCCTTGACGAACCAATCGAAGGAGAAGCCGCCCCAGACGCCGAGCGAGGAGGTCGCGTTGAAGGCGAACACGACGAGGATGAGGATCGGCAAATAGAGAGCGACGATCGCCGATCGCGCAATAATGCTGAAGCCTGGCTGCGCCTTCAGATCGAATGCGTGCTGACTAGCGGCCATGCGCATTCTCCTTACCCGAACTTCCGCGGATGTAGATGATGAGCGCCACTGTCACGATCACCAGGAGGCAGATGGACAGTGCTGCGCCGAGGGGCCAGTTTCGACCCTGACCGAACTGCAGTTCGATCAGGTTGCCCATCATCATGTTCTTTCCCCCGCCCAAGACGCGCGGCGTCACATAGGCGCCGATTGCGGGGATGAAGACGAGGATCGATCCGGCGATCAGGCCCGGCTTGCAGGAGGGGATGACGATATGCCAAAGCACCTTTGAGCGCGTCGCATAAAGATCGTACCCTGCCTCCACAAGGTTGAAATCCATGCGCTCAAGGCTCGCATAGATCGGCAGCACCATGAGTGGCAGGTAGACGTAGACGAGCCCAGGAGAACCGCCCCGTCCGTGAACAGCATCTGCATGGGCTTGTCGATCAACCCGGCCCAGATGAGGATATTGTTGACCGGCCCCTGATTGGACAGGATGCCCATGATCGCGAAGGTGCGGATCAGAAGATTGGTCCAAAAGGGGATCGTGATCAGCAGCATCCATTGCGACCGGACCTGCTCGGGCCGGGTCGCAATGTAATAGGCGGTCGGGAAGCCGATGAGCAGCGTGGCTAGCGTCGTGACCAGTGCCAGTTTGATGGAACGCCAGAAGATGATGAGATTGGCATCGGCCAGTACGAGCGTGTCGTCAAAGGGATCCCGCTCCACAAAGACGTTCGTCCAGCCGTCGAGGCTGAACTGACCGAGTGCGACCCCGCCGAAGGCGCCCTTTGCCATCACCGAATAGACAAGCATCACTGCAAGCGGCCCGACAGAGGCGATCACGATTGTCGCCAGGGCCGGCGCCTTGAGCAACCAGCGGCGCCGGCTTTCGGCGGTTCGGCGTGTGGCCGCCATCTCAGCGATGCCGGACATGTTCGCCTCCGAGCAGCCGGGCGCTACGGCTATGGATTCGCAGCCATACCTGTGTGCCGGACGTCCTGATTTTCTCTTGTTCCGGGCTGTTGGTCAGGCGGGCTGTGAAAGTCGAACCGTCGTTCAGGCGCAATTGAAGGCGGGTGTCCGTCCCAACGAAAACCTCGTCCTCGACGACTGCAGGAATGCAGTCCGATGACGGGGCGTCGAGGACGTCGACATGTTCCGGGCGGATCAGGACCTGAACCGTCCCGTCGCCGGAAGTTCCGGCTTTGCCGTAGGCGGTAGCGACAGCGCCAGCAATTCTGACCTGGTGAGCATCCGCAGCGGCCTGCCCGACAAGCCGGCCGCTCAGAATGTTCGATTCGCCGATGAAGTCGGCGACGAACCTATCCACCGGAGCGTTGTAGATTTCCCGCGGACGGCCAACCTGGAGCACCCGCCCACGGTTCATGACGGCAATGCGGTCGGACATTGCCAGGGCTTCCTCCTGATCGTGCGTCACGAAAATAAACGTGATGCCGGTTTCAGTTTGGAGCCGCTTCAATTCGACCTGCATCTCCTTTCTCAGCTTGTAGTCGAGGGCCGACAACGGTTCATCGAGCAAAAGCACTTCCGGTTGCGGAGCCAGAGCGCGGGCCAGGGCGACACGCTGCTGCTGCCCGCCGGAGATCTCACTGGTCCGCCGGTCGGCAAGCGTTTCCATCCGCACGAGTTTCAGCATCGCGGCCACGCGATCCACGCACCTGGACTTCGTCCAGCCCAGCATTTTCACTCCGAAACCGATGTTCTCGGCGACAGACATGTGGGGAAAGAGCGCGTAGTTCTGGAAAACCGTGTTGATTGGCCGCCGAAACGGCGGAAGCGCCGCAATGTCCTTGCCGCGGAGCAGGATTTGTCCATTGGTCGGAAAGTTGAACCCAGCGATCAGCCTCAAAAGCGTCGTTTTTCCGCAACCGGACGGGCCCAGCAACGTAAAGAACTCGTTTTCGGTAATGTCGATCGACACATCGTCAAGCGCCAGGAAGGCCGAGGCGCCGGTGCCATAACTCTTTTGCAGGCCGATCGCCTGGATCGCCAGGCGACGATCCGCGGTTTGCGGTTGGGTGGGTTGGGACAATGCCAGCATATCAGGCCTCGAAGGTAACGCGACCGCCGCAGACGGTGAGTGCAGGTGAGAGGGTGTTGATCTCCCCGGGTGAAACGGCCTCGATATCGCCGGATAGGAGGACAAAATCGGCGAAATGACCGGGTTTGAGTTGTCCCTTCCGGTCCTCCGCGTGTTCGGCATAGGCACCTTCGATCGTATAGGCGGCAATCGCCTCGTGGAGGGTGTAGCTCTGGTCTGGCAGATGCGGCGCCCAGGGCTCGCGGTTGACGGCCGCATGGATGCCGGCCAGGACGTCAATCCGCGCCACCGGCCAATCCGACGCAAAGACAACATGGGCTCCCGCCTGCTTTAAAGTCCGCCAGGCATAGGCAAGCGGCCAGCGATCGGGCCCGATGCGGGTCTTGGCCGGTTCAAGCGGGAAATCCATCACGCCCGGGGGATGCGGCGGCTGCATGGACGCGATCGCGCCAAGGACAGCAAAGCGCGGAATGTCGCTGGGCTGGATGACCTCGATATGCTCGATCCGGTGGCGCGCGTCCCGCGGGCCATTGGCCTTCATGGCGGCTTCATAGCCGTTCAGGACCGCGCGCACCGCACCGTCGCCGATCGCGTGCACGGCGATCTGCAGACCGCGCCGGTCCGCCTCGGTCGCCATTTCCGTGAATTGGGCCTGCGTGAAGAGCGGTTCCCCGGTGAAGTCGGGCCGGTCTGCATAGCCGTCGACGAGATAAGCGGTGTAGCCTTCGATCACGCCGTCATAAAAAGCCTTCACGAGACCGGAGTTCAGCCAGTCCCCGCGATAGTCGTCATTCATGCGGGACGCCTTTTCCAGCATGTCGACCGTCATGAAGTTCTTGAAATGGAAGGGAACCTTGACGCGGCAGAGCAGGGCGCCCTGATCCTGGATCTCGTCGAGCAGTTCCAGTGTGTAAAGATTTCCGTCCATGTTGTGGATCGACGTGATCCCGTGCCTGGCGCACCAGGCCAGGGCGGCTTTTATGGACGCCCGGTCCAGCGCCCTTTCCTCTGGCGTTGGCGGTTCGGGCGGCTCGCCTCCCGTGGAAAGCCCCAGCGACGAACGAAATGTGCCGGCATAGACATTGACCGGTCCGAAGGCCTCGACTTCGCGCAGTTCGCCGGTAGCAAGGCCATCGCCGCCCATGACCACCTCGTTGCCGGGGCCCAGGGCTTTGCCGTGGAGAAGCCGGACTTCCTCTAGCAGTATGGTGTTGGCCCACATTGTGTGATGGTCAAAGGCCACGAAGGCCAGGGGCCGGTCATCGAGGATGCTGTCGAGGAAATACCGGTCGATCGGGCTGCCATCGAGCATGTCATAGTCGGCACCCTGGCAAAAAAGGACCTTCGCTTCCGGATTTGCCGCGGCGTGAGCCCGCACTTTTTCGCGGATCGCGGTTTTACCCTTCGTGCCCGTCAGCAACAGGTCATTGAGGATGGCGCCGCCGCCAAACACATGCATGTGCGCTTCGATGAAGCCCGGCAGCACGCTTCGGCCGGCAGCGTCGATCATCCGCGTCAAATTGCCGGCAAACGGCAGCACTTCGGTTGCGTCGCCAACAGCGAGAATTCGTCCATTTGCGACGGCCATCGCAGAAGCCGCCGGCCTGGCCGGGTCCATGGTCAGAATCTTTGCGCTCGTGACCACTATGTCCGCTTGCATCAATGACGCTCCCCCAGCCTGCCCAACTTCCCTTCCGGTTAGGGCAGCAATTGGCTACATTTTTTGAATACTTTGTTGTATACACTATGCGCTTGTGAATGCGTGAGTCAACCGGTACCTATTTGCCGCGTTGACGCCAGCCGGTGTTAGGAGCCCCGATGAACGACGTTGCCCGCGGACATTTGCGTCAGTCGACCTACGAATCGATCAAAGCGATGATCGTGACCGGGCAGCTGTCACCGGGCAGACGAATTACGGAACTCGAGCTCGTCGAACAGCTTCAGGTCAGCCGGACGCCGGTGCGCGAGGCACTTAATCGATTGGAGCGTGACGGGCTTGTGGTCGAACGTCCCCGCACGGGATTTGCGGTGGTTCAATTTGACGAAACGATGCTCCGGAACGTCTTCGACATCCGGGCAGAGCTGGACGCCTATGCGACGACCTTGGCGATCGCCCGTATCACCCTCGATGAAGTGGAACTGCTGCGCGGCTTGGTCGCGGATTGCGAGCGCCTGGCGCAAATCGACCCATCTCCCCGTGCCCGGCTGGAGGAGATGCAGACCGGCATGGAAATCCATCGCGCAATCGCGCGATTTAGCGCCAACGTCATGCTCGCGGAAATGCTGAACGGACTTTTGGACAAGTGCCAAGTCTATGTGTGGATGGAATTGACCCAGCTGAACGACTGGAAGGCGGCGCGTGACGACCATCATATGATTGTTGAAGCGATCGCTGCCGGGGACGCCGACACAGCCTGCCGCGAATCCCGCCGTCATATCCGGCAATCGAGGGATGGCATCCTGGACCTCATGCTCAGACAGCGTGATCTGCGCGACCTGTATCTATCCCGAAACGAGGAGTCGCAGACCCGACCGGGTCTGGCTGTTTGAGTATCAGGCTCCCCATGCGACAAAGGCTTTTTGCCGACGACAATAGCCCTGGAACGACTGAAACAGGCGCAAAAGCTCGAAGCTTCCGGTTCAGGGCAGGGCGTTGCCCTTGGACAGACGTTTGGCGGACCTTGCGGGGAGGCGTCCGCTCTGATTCCCTGCCTTTGGTGGGGGTCGCCTGATTCGTGTGCTCGTTGCTCCGGTTCCGCTTGATAGTGCGGCGGGGCAGCAGGTGATTTCGCTAGAAAGATGAAAAATGACCGCCAAGCCGGAAATCCTGGAGATGAGGCCTAAGATCACCGTTGTCGGCGTCGGCGGCGCCGGCGGAAACGCCGTCAACAACATGATCTCCGAAGGCTTGCAGGGCGTCGAGTTCGTCGTCGCCAATACTGATGCCCAGGCGCTCACGATGTCGAAGTCGTCGCGGCTGATCCAGTTGGGCGCGCATGTGACAGAAGGTTTGGGGGCCGGATCTTTGCCACAGGTCGGCAGCGCGGCCGCGGAGGAATCCATAGACGAGATCATGGATCATCTCGCGGGAACGCATATGTGTTTCATCACGGCGGGCATGGGGGTGGCACCGGGACAGGCGCGGCGCCGGTTATTGCGCGTGCCGCACGCGATGCCGGCATCTTGACGGTGGCGGTCGTTACCAAGCCTTTCGTGTTCGAGGGCAAGCGCAGGACCCAGGCCGCGGAGGAAGGCATAGAACGCCTTCGCGAGTGCGCCGATACGGTGATCGTCATCCCGAACCAGAACCTCTTCAGGGTCGCCGACGCCAGGACCACGTTTGCCGACGCCTTTGCCATGGCAGACCGTGTTCTCTACGCGGGTGTCGGATGCATCACGGATCTCATCGTGAAAGAAGGCCTGATCAATCTCGATTTCGCCGATGTGAAGTCAGTGATGCGGGACATGGGCCGGGCGATGATGGGAACCGGCGAGGCTTCTGGCGAGGGCCGTGCAAGGACTGCGGCCGAGGCTGCGATCGCCAATCCGCTGCTCGATGAGGCTTCCATGACAGGCGCCAGAGGCCTGCTCGTGTCGATCTGCGGCGGCACGGACATGACGCTGTTCGAGGTCGATGAGGCTGCGACACGGATACGGGAAGAGGTCGACGCCGACGCCGACATTATCGTGGGCGCCATCTTCGACCAGGCATTGGCCGGGAAGTTCCGGGTATCGGTCGTCGCAACGGGCCTGCGCAAGATCATGGACATTGCACAGCCCGAGCAAAGGACCGCTTGAAGCGCTCGGCCTGTCCAACGGCGACGCACTTGCCGCACTGTCGCTCAACCTTTGACCGAATCCAGCCGCAAACCCGGCGTGCCAGACCGACCAGCCGATCATTCCTGCTCGACTATCGTCGCGTCCTGGAGGCGATGAGCATCGCGCGGATGTTCGCGGCGAGGCGGCCGCAGCACGTTGCCGACCGCACCATCGACAAGCCGGCTCAGATCATTGCGGAACCTCCGCCTCTAGGGTAATTTAGAAACTGATTGGATGAGGAATGCGCCCGCATTCGCCTTGGCGCCTCTCTCAGTTCCTGTATCGGCAGATTGTGAACTCTTTAACAGACCCTGACACCGCAAGCTGCGTTCTTGTGGTCGACAGGTCATAGCAGTTAAGGATTTGCCATGCTGCGATGCTGCGCGTTCATTGCAGCCTTGATCATCGTGAGCCTCGCGACGTTCGACGCTCACGCCGATCGAAGGGTTGCCCTTGTGATCGGCAATTCCGAATATCGTGAAATCCCGGCGCTCAAGAACCCGGACAAGGATGCCGCGGATGTGTCGAACACGTTTCGGCTTGCCGGCTTCGACGTGTTCGTCGCCAAGGATCTCACCAAGCTCGAATTCGAGAAGCAGTTTCGCAGCTATCTGGCCGCCGCCGACGGCGCCGACCTGGCTGTCGTCTACTATTCCGGCCACGGCTTCCAGATCGGCGGCGAGAATTTCCTGATCCCGGTCGACGCCTCGCTGAAGAGGGCGGCCGACATCGAGGTCCAGGCGATCAAGCTCAACGATGTGTTGGAGCAACTGCGCTCGAAATCGAAGATCCAGGTGATCATCCTCGACGCCTGCCGCAACAACCCGTTCCCGCGCAAGGACTACTGGCTGCGGGATCAACTGATCACCGCCGGCAATGCCGGCCTCGCGCAGGTCAAGAGCTCGCTGAACACGCTGATCGCCTTCGCCACCGAACCGGGCTCGGTCGCCTATGACGGAACCGGTGACCTTAGTCCCTTCTCATCGGCATTTTCGCGCCGCGCGCTGGCGCCTAACCAGGAGATCCGCGCCGTGATGGCCGCGGTGCGCCGCGACGTCGTCCAGGCGACCGACGGCAAGCAGGTTCCCTGGGAAAACTCCTCGCTGATCGACGAGGTCGTGCTGATGCGCCGCGCCACCCGGCCCTCGCTGCCGCCGGTGCTGGAGAAGGTCGTGTTGTCGGGGGTCGGCCCGGTCGATCTCGGCCTGCCGCAGCCGGTCGATGTCGACGGCGGAACCGTCACCGTCAGCATCGAGAGACCGCCGGCTCTCGGCCGCCTGACGCTGGACGGCAAGCCTGTCGAGGTCGGCCAGCCGATCCAGGGCAAGGACCTGCCGCGCCTGAAGATGGATGTCCCCAAGGGCGCCGCCGCGCAGGACGAGGTGGATATGCTGGCCTACGCCACGCATGACGACTGGGGCGGCCAAAGCCAGGGCATACTGGTGTTTCGCGTCAAGAGCGGCGAGGGAGCCGATGGTCAGCAGATCATGGCCTCGCTGGAGGCCGAGCAGAAGCAGCAGATCCTGGAGCGCGGCATCCAAATCACCGGCGCCGCAGAGGCGATCGAAAATCGTGACATCGGTGTTCCGGTGGGCGTCGGCCCGGTTGCGCTGAACCTGGATCTGCCGACGAAGGACCCCGCGGTCAGCCTGAAAGTCGCGAGCTATCCGGCAACGGGAACGCTATCCCTGCCTGACCGAACACTGACGCCCGACTCAAGCCTAAGGGCCGACGAGGTCGAGCACCTGCGGTACGAACCGCAGATCGGCACCGTCAAGCCGCTCATAGTCGGCCTCGAAATCCGGGCCGACGACAATTCATCCAAGCCCGCCAGCATGAAACTCTCGCCAAGCGTCGATCCATGCGACACGGCCGCCGGCGAACCGCTCGACCTGCAAGGCGTGGTCCCCGGCCTGTTGCCCAACGAGATCGGCGCCGGCGCGGTGGACGCGTGCGAGACGGCTGTGAAGGCTTATCCGGATGTACCCCGCTTCCGCTATGAACTCGGACGCGCTCTGCTTGCCGTGGGCAAGGTCGAGGATGCCAGGACAGCCATCGAGGAGGCCGCGAAAAGGGGGCATGTCCGCGCCGTCTTCGAACTCGGCTACCTGCATGCGACCGGAACCGGAACCGCTCAGGACCGCACGCAGGCCAATGCCCTCTACAAGGCTGCGTCGGACAAGGGCGATCCCTACGGCATGACGTCCTGGGGGCGCGCCCTGTTCAACGGCTACGGCGTCAGGCCCGACACTGCAAAGGGGTTGGACCTGCTGCTCAAGGCCGCGGCGATGGGGCACACCTATGCCATGAACGATCTCGCCGCGATCTTCACGGAGGGCCGCAACGGCGTGACCGCCGACCCGGATCGCGCGGTTGCCTTCCTTCAGGCCGGCGTGCAGCGGCAGGACATGTATTCGATGAACCTGCTCGGCCGGAACTATCTTAGCGGCCAGGGCGTGGACAAGGATCCGAAGATGGCGCTGACGCTGTTTCAACGGGCCATCGATCTCGGCCAGCCCTACGCTCCAGCCAGCCTTGGGCGCATGTACCGGGACGGCTCCGGCGTGGAGCGGGACCTCGCCGAGGCACAAAGACTGTTCGAGCTAGGGACCATGCGCGGCGATCAGTCCGGCGCCTACGATCGCGCGGCTCTCGAAATGCAGAAGGGCGACAAGGCCAATCAGGCCGTCGCCGCGCGTTTCCTCGCTTTCGCGGCCGCGCTCGACCTTCGCAAGGAGCTGCCGGAGGCCAGGAAGACGCTGGCAAAATTCGCAGCGAAGCCGAAAACGGCGGCGCTGGAGCAGTTGCAACAGGAACTCAAGTCGAAGGTCGCCGCGACCGGCTCGCTGGACACTCAGCTGATCAACGCGGCCAGAGGGGTGTGGGAAGAAGCCAATCCGCGCAGGGACCTTTTCTGATCAACCGGGAGGCAATGGTGGGCAGGACATTGAAGCAGGCAATCACCGCAACAACGCTGTTCGGCTTCATGGTGGCGCTCATGGGCTGCACGTCCCTGATGCCCAAGGCCGAGCCGACACCGGTGGCGGCGAAGCCGCAGCAGAAGGTGGTCCGCACGACCCCTCAGACCACGGTCGTCAAACAGAAAAAGGTGACCGCCAAAAAAGTGGTAAAGCCGGTTGAGGAAACCACTGTGACCGCGCCTGTTGTTCCCACTATGGGAGGCGGTGGGAGCGGCGGAGGCAATAGCGGCGGCGGCTGGGGAGGATGACCAAGCATCCAGGGCAGCCGGCTGCGATGACCGTGCGCTGCGCCACTGGCTTCAGCACCGCTTCACAAAGGCCTAGGCATCCGCAGATTGGCGCAGCGCCTCGATCTCCGCCGTCTGGATGCCCATTTCGACGAAGGCTGAAAGCACGGAAAAGCGATCGGCGAGCGCGACACGTGCCAGCCCCGCCAGTATCCCGGCATTGACCGCATGGGCGGCGGGGAACGGCCGCATCACAGGCATCGCCGCCTCGTCCGCGGCTAAACCGCCGTCGCGCCATATCACGGCCAGGGCAATCCAGGCGACCGGCGTCGTCGGCGGCATCGCCACGGCCCTGCTCAGCGCCGCATGGTGCCTGGGATTGTCCGGCTCGCTGACCCAGTCGCCGACAAGCATGAGCAACTCCAGGTCCTGCCCGTCGAGCAGGTCGCGCAGGTGGCTCAGGCATTCATGAGCCCACCAGACCGCGGCCCGTTCGGCGAGCAGATAGGCACAGAACGTGATTGCTTCCTCGGGCACCGGCCCGGCGAGCAGGGCTCGGCAGAACTCGATCGAGGCCTGTTCGGTCGGGAGGGCGCTCATGTCCCCGGCGACAGCGGGACAAGCCGTGAAAAGGTCCCGTGCCGTTTTGTATCGGAGCTCATTGGCCATGGCCGCCACGCCTTTCCCCGAGGAATAACAGCCACTCAAGCGCCCGGCGAGGCGCCGGTCAAGTCTTGCTCGACGGGCAGGCGGCCATCGCCGGCGATGCCGGATATTTTCGGTGTGGCCGACAGACAATCGCTTCGGAATTTGATATGATCCGCGGCCGGCGAAATCGGATGCTTCAAACGGGAGTAACGGTTATGCGAATGGGCAGTTCAGCCTTTGTGTTGGCGGTCGTGCTTGTGTCTGGCCAGGCTTTTGCCGATCCGCTGCAGAAATCGGAAGACATTGTGAAGTTTTTTGCCGGAGCGGGCAATCTCGGCGCTTCGCGCGGGATTTGCGTCGGCACCGAGGACGAGTGCAAGAGCAAGGCCGAGGCGAAGGACGCGCCGGCCAAGAAAACCGGCCTCGACATGATGATCAATTTCGGGCTCGATTCAGCCCAGCTCGACACGACCGCGCGCACCGAGCTCGACGAGTTCGCCAAGGCGTTGAAGGACCAACGGCTGAGCTCTTTCAGCTTCGTCGTCGAAGGTCACACCGACGCCTCCGGCTCGTCCCGCTACAATCAGGAACTGTCACAAAGGAGAGCGCAATCGGTGGCCGCCTTCCTGACGGCCAATGGCGTTGCCGCCACCAGGCTCGAAGCGATCGGCCTGGGCAAGACGCATCCGCGCAGCGCCAACCCGTACGATCCGGTCAACCGCCGGGTCGAAATGCGGATCAGGACGGAGTAGCACCCCTCATTTGCGTCGGCAGGCGCCCTTTGCGGCAGGCCCGGGTTCCGGCCGTCACTTGTTGAGCACGCCGCCCACAGCCACACCGGTGCCGAAGATCAGCGCCTTGGTCAGGAAGTCGTTGTTGTTGTCCTGGGGCGGCGGGGGTTCCTCCCGGCCGACCAGGGTGTCGCGGTTGCGCTTCTTCTGAACGACCTGCTGTTGCTTCTTGCGCTGCTTCTGCACCACCGGCTTCGGTGCGCGGGCCTTCTGCACCACCTGTTTCTTCGGCGTCGTCGCGCGGGCCTGGTCGGCGGCGTGCCTGGCGCGCACCGCCTCCATCATCGGGTCCGTCTGGACCACCAGGAAGGCCAGTTGCTCCCGCGTCAGGAAGCCGGTCGGCGGCAGGCCGTTCTCCTCTTGCCAGTCGCCGATCGCCTGGCGGGTCTTGGGGCCCATATTCCCGTCAACGCTGCCAAGTTCGTTGCCGAGGACCTCGATGCGCAACTGCAGATCGATGCGCCCCTCGCGATCGAGACCGATGGCGCTTTCCGTCAGTTCGCTGCCCAGCGCCTGCTTCATTTCGTCCGAAATGCCGACCGACGTGCGCACGGCGGAGCCGGAATTGGCGTTCGCCTCGTCCGTATCGAGGGCCGCGACCTGCTTGTCTTCGGCTTTCGGGTCCTGCAACTCGTCGATGTTCAGCTTCGCCACCGTGGCGAAACGGCCGTTCGGGAACTGTTCGAGATAGGCCTCGTAGAACGGGATGGAATTCTTCTTCGAGGCCTCGTCCCACAGACGCTGCTCGACTTCCCATGACGGAGGTTCGCCGACCACTAGGGCGGGGGTCGAAGTGGCCGCGGCGCCGGGTGTCTCGGCTGCGGGTTTTGCCGCGGGCGTCGCCTCGACAGGTTTTCCCATGAAGACCTCGCGCCCCAGCGAGGCATTGTGCCACGGCCGCTGCCGGCCTTGCGTGGTCTCGGTCACTTCGCCGCGCACGCGCGTCAGCGCGCTCTGGATCTCGACGCCCGGCTCGGTCAGGTGCCTGGCGAGGGCGGTCGAATAGGGACTGTTGACGCCGTTGCCATCGAAAGCGATGGCGCCGGGATCGGTTGCGTAGGCAATCAGGATGCCGCCGGTGCCGACACCGTCCGATTTGGCCTCGACCGGCGCCAGTCCGGCCCCCAGCGAACGGCTCTTCGGCAGCGCGGCGGCAAGAGTCCTTGCCAGCGGATTATCGCGGCAGGCGTCGAGGATGATGACCCCGACCGCCGGCTCGGGCGGCAGCGCCGACATGAACTCGTCGATCTGGATGGTGCGGGTCTTGAGATAGGCCGGCGACGTCAGCTCGGCATCGACCGGAATGAGGAAATTCTTGCCGTCTACCTGCATGCCGTGGCCGGCGTAGTAGATGACGGCGAGGTCGGCGTCGTAGGATTGCTCGGTGAACCGGCTGATGAGGCTGTGCATGCCCGCATTGTCCTGGTCCAGGCCTTCGATAACCTCGAAGCCGGCGTTGCGCAGCGTCGATGCAATGAGCTGTGCGTCATTGGCGGGATTGGGCAAGGCGACGGCATGGACGTATTTGCTGTTGCCGATCACCAGCGCGACGCGTTTGGGGTCGGGCGCGACGCTGTCGGGCGCGGCGGCCTGGGCGGCGAGCGAGGCCAGGACAAACAGGATAAATCCGCTCAGAAAGACGGCGAACGCTTTCATGGGTCAGCCCTCCGCCCCAACGGGGCGCGCTAGTGGTGTCTGCACATGCTAAAATTCATCCGCGACACAAGTCGCTTCTGCCAAAAATGGCGTCTGGGCGTCTGTGACCCCGGCCACAGTTTTGGTTCACAAAAGGCCCAAAAAAGTTCGCCGATAATAGCACCTGGCAGGGGGAACACCAACGACCCCACCGGTCGAGGGGCGGTCAAAGAGTGTTCTGAACCGAGCTAATGAGGGCGGTGAGGGCCTGCTTGTACTTTTCGAATTCCGGCGACGTCTGGCGGATCTCGGTCGTGGTCGTCGTCTGCTGGCCCGCGTCGGTGGCGACCCGGGCGACCTTCTGGCCCATTTTCCGTTCCGCCCAGTCCATGACGTAGCTGGCCGTCTTGCCGGTTAGGAACGGGTTGGCCTGGATGACGGCCGATCCGAGCACCGCGCTCAGTTGCGTCGAGCCCGGCGCCGCCAGCACCTGGGCCGCGCCTTCCATGCCGAGGAAATGACAGAGATAGAGCCGCCCGGCGGTGATCTGGTGCCCGCGGGCGCGGAGATAGGCCTCGCCCTCGCGCGCCAGGTTGCGCACCATCTCGCGCGACAGCGTGGCGTCGTAGCGAAGCGCGAGCAGGTCGGCGGTCGACAGCGAGCGGGCGAGATCTGGCCTGTAGGTGTTCATCATCCGGATCCAGGTCTTGGTGATGAACTGGCCGGCGCCGGTCGCGGAGGAAAGCGGGTTCTTGGCCCGCGCGCTGCCGCCGCTTTCGACATGGACGATGCGGTCGGTCAGCGTCTCGACGGCAGCATCGCCGGACCCGCCAGAACCGCCTGAAACGTAGCTGGCAACCGTGGTGACCGTTCCCAGCGGATCGATCGCCACGCCGGCCTGGTAGAGCTCGAAATGCAGATGCGGGCCGGTCGAAAGCCCGGTGGTGCCGATATAGCCAATGACGTCGCCGGCCTTCACCTTGGTGCCGACGCCGCTCGCGAGCGCGAATTTCTGCATATGCGCGTAGCGCGTCTCGCGCCCGTTGGGATGTGAAATCTTCACCAGATTGCCATAGCTGCCGCCATCGCCCTGAAAAGTGATCTCGCCATCGAAGGCGGCCATGATTGGTGTACCGATCGGAGCAGCCCAGTCGACGCCCTTATGGATCCGAACCGTGCCGAGGATCGGGTGCTTGCGCGGGCCGAAGGTCGAGGTCATGACCCCGCTCACCGGGGTGACCATGCCGTTGGTCACGGCCAGCGAACGAACCTCGTCATTGCCGGTGACGCACGCAAACTGGCCGTCGCTTTGCTGGAAAACGAAACAGTCGAGGCTTTTCTCGGTGCCCTGGACGCCGACATAGAGGACCCGTCCGGAGATCTCGCTTTGGCCGCGAGGCGTTTGCGAATAGATCAGCACCAGGCGCTGGTCTTCACTGGCGAAGGCGTCGAGATCCTGCCCCCGCGACAGATACATGATCGCCTCGCCGATTACGCTGGTCGGAACCTTGTTGCGTGCGGCCGTCGAATAGATCGCGTCGAGCAGACGATACTGGCGCTTGGGCCCGCCCTCGTCGGATGCGCCTGAATAGTTGAATAGATCCTCGCGGACCCATGGGTCGACGCCCGACACGAACGCTCCCTCGGCGTTGCGCGTCAGTGTCCCGACATAGACGTTCCTGGCGTAGATCGAAACCTGCATGAGCGACGCTGTCGTCGCTTCGCGCGTCGGCCTGAAGCCACGCATGGCCACGACATGGCCCGGTTCCAGGCTTTCCCGTTTGAACAGTGCCTTCAGCGCCTCGCCGGCGAGTTTCGCATCGTCGGCCGAGAAATGCGCGTCAAGCACGACGCTGTCCAGGCTGCGGTCATTGAGGATTTTCACGAACGTGTCTTCGGTCGCCTCGAAGCGCTGGTACTCGCTGGCGACGGTCGCGACGGTCGTATTGTTCTCGATCTCGGTCTTCTTGAAGGCGGGAAGGGCGGCTTCGCCCTGATCGACGGTCTCACCCCAGCCAGCCTCCGGATCGTCGGCATCTGCCTTGGGCGCCGGACCGTCAGGCGTTTCGCTCTCGTCGGGCGCCTGCTGGAGTTCGTTGTCCAGGTCGCCTTGCTGGTCGCCGGTTGCAGCCGGCGCGGGTGGGGCGGGTTGCTGATCGGGTGCGGAAGCCGGGGGCTTCGGAGGGGTCTGCCGCTGCGCCTGGAAGAAGGCGAAATCCTCCTGTGTCGAGGGGATGGTGGTCATGAACTTTTCGCTGGCGCTGAGCATCACGTCGGACAGGATCTCGAGTTGCGGCGAAATCCCGGCCTGGTCGAGCTCCGCCGGCCGCGCGACCGCATGGCCTTTCGCCGAGGTGTCGGCATCGGGGGCGAGGGTGATCCACATCGGGTCCCCGGCGAGATCGATTATGGCGGGCACATAGACCGACGCGTCGGCCGGGACATCCTCCGTGCCCTCGACAGCCTGCAGTTCCTCGTCCTCGTCGCCGAACGACCAATAGTCGGCGGTAAGATAGAAACCCATGGCGGCCGCAGCCAGGACGATCGCCGCAAGGCCAACGCCGAAGCGGCGCCAGACCTTGCGCCTGCGCAGCGCCAGCCGCGCCTCCCTTTTCCGCCTGAAGCTCGTGTCGATGCTGTGAGTCACGGGCTGTTTCCGGTCAGGAAGAAGGTCCAGCGCACCTGTTCAAGCGTATCGACTTCGACAAACCGCGCGGCGATGTGGCCGCGCTGCCAGCATTCGTTAATGCCGCGGATCGAGAAGCGGCGCCGGTCGATGCACATTTCGGTCGAGCCGCCCAGGATCGCATGGCCGAACACGTCCGTCGCATAGATGTAGATGTAGCGGTTGGTCAGCTCCTCGCGAATGACGTTCACGCACTGGTTGGCGCCGATGGTCCACCAGCCGTCGGTCTGGTCGGCATTGTCGACCTTCTGGCCGACGGCAAGATTGACGACGTCGAGGGTCTGATTGCAGACCGTGAACTCCGCGCGGGCGTGGCCGATCGACAGGATCGTCAGCAGTGCCGCGAACGGGATCGCGGCAGGCCTGGCGCGGCCGATCAGGCCAAGCAGGGTTCGGGCCCGATCACGCAGCTTGCGTGGCGGGACGACGGGCGGGAAGGAAGAACGCGAGCGGCGGATTTCCATCGGCGTCCATGCTACCCGCCGAGCCGGAAATATTTGGCGGTGGCGGAGTAGTCGGATCTGTTGGCTTCGATCTCGTCAAGGATCCTGGGCAGCAGCGCCGAAACCGGGGTTGGTGCAGAGAAGACGGCGGCCTTGACATCCCGCGGGCCCGTGATCACCAGGATGATCTGCGGCAGCACCTTGCCGGCGGCTTTGTCGGCGGCGCCGAGCCCGATCGGGATGCTGAAGGTCGCCCTGTCAGGTTGCGCGACGATGCGGTCATCGAGGTTGAAGGCTATGCCTCTGTGGTCGATCAGGAGTACGTTGGAAATCAGGCCGCCACGCGTCACCAGCGTTCCGCCGATCGGCGAGCCGTTCGGCACCAATGTCCGATCGAGGACGAGCCGCGGCTTGTCGGCGCCGGTGCGGCCGAGAAGATGCAGAAAATTGGTGACCTCGCATTGGGCGGGCTCAATGAGGCGCACGCTGATATCCGGCTCGACCTGGAACCGCGCCTGGAAGTCGGACATCATGCGCTCGAACGGTTGGACCGCAGTGCCAAATCCCTCGATAGCGACGGCGTTGTCGGTTGCCGATGTCATGGTGGCGTAGAAACAGTCACCGCCGCTGAAGTCGCTCACCCAGGAAGCGCGCTGCGCGGTCTCGTTGGCGGGAGCCGCCGGCGGAACCTGGGGCTTGGGCACATTCAAGACAACGGTCTCATTCGGCTGCTTGGCTGCGGGCGGCTCAGGCTGCGGGCTTGTCGTGGTCGCCGCTTCCGGCGGAGTGGTCGCGCCGTCGGGAGCCTTGTCGGCCGCCTTCGGCTTGGCCGGTTCGTTGGCCGGTTGCTGGGCCTTCGGCATCTCCGCGACATCCGGCTTGACCGGCGCCGGCGCCTTTTCTACCGGCGGCGAGACCGGAGTGATCGCTTCCGGCGGCGAAGCAGGGGCGATTTTGGGGAGTGGCGCCGCCGTCTGCTGGCTGTCGCTTGGCTGCGGCGCCGCCGGAGCCTTTTCGGCGGGCGCTTGCGCCTCGACCGTCGGGGCTTTGGTCCCTCCTGGACCGGCGGGACGGGTTCGGCCGGCCGCGCCGGCGCCGGCTTCTGTCCGGTCCCGGCTTCCGCCTGTTTTTCGGCCGGCGCGGCGGCGGGCAGCACTGGCTTTTCAGCCGGAGCCTGGCCTGCCTCTGTGCGTGGTGTTTGGGACGGCTCCGTTGCCGGTTCGTTGCCGGGCGCCCTGGCAGCGCTCTCAGCCGGTGTCGGCTCCGGTGTTTTCGAGGGAGAAAGCGTCGTCTTGCCGGCTGGCGGCGCGGCAGGCGTCAGGATGCCGCTGAAATAGATACCAGCTGCCGACACCACAGCCAGCGCCGCCACGGCGGCGATGGCGATGGAGCCGGTCCTCGCATCTCTCCGGGAAGCATCGGGCACGACCGCGCGGGCAGGGGTGGCTGCCGTCCGAGGGCGCGGTTCGGCAAGGTGCGCGGGGCGCTGATGCGGGACGAAGCGTTGGCCGTCCGGAGTTGCCGAAGTCTGGGCCTGCAGCCTCCCAGGAGCCGGGGGCGCGGCGGTGCGATGCAGGTCCGAGCGGTCGCGCGGCATGGCGGATACCGGCGGCCTCGTCTCCTCGTCGGCGTCGCGGGTCATCCTGGCGATCTCGGCCATGCTGATCGGCCGATGCCGCGGGTCCGGTTGCAGCATCGCCTCGATGATCTCCCTGAAATCGGCATCGATGTCGGAAAGATCCGGAACCGTTCGGCGCTTTTCCACGATTTCGAGCTGAGAGCCGCTCATGTCGATCGGCTTGCCGCGCAAGGCGGCGGCCAGCACCAATCCCATGCTGTAGATGTCGGACTGCTCGCTGACCTCGGCTCCGTAAAGCCCCAGCTGTTCGGGAGAAACGTAGTTGTACTTTCCGGCGAACCTGCCGCCGATCAGCGTTTCTCCGCCGACGGCGGCCGAACGCGCAATGCCGAAATCGATGATCTTGGCGCGGTCGACCCGGCCCCCCGGCAGGATAATGTTGTCCGGGGAGAGGTCGCGATGGATCGCTCCCGCCTGATGCACGGCGCTCAGGCCGGAGGCGAGGCGATGGCAGAGCTTGCGCACGTCCTCCACGGGCATGGCGCCACGCCGCATGACATCGAACAGCGACTGGCCGTCGACGAATTCCATGGCCAGGTAGGGTCGCCCGATGCCGGGATCGATGGTGAAGACGTGGTAGCGCACGACCGCGTCATGCGACAGGTGATTGAGGATCGACGCTTCCTTGCGGAACAAGGACAAGATCGTCTGGTCGCGGGCGAATTCCGGCAGGACGATCTTGATTGCGACGTGGTCGCCGGTCTGGATGTTGTGGCCGCGATAGACCTCGCCCATCCCGCCGGACGCGATCCGCTCGTCAAGCTCGTAGATGCCGCTGAGTTGTGTGCCCACGCCGGTGTTGGCAAGGCCTGGCGAGACGCGCGTCTTGTCGTCGGCGCTCATCGGTCCCGACCCTCGGTGGGCGGATGCGGACGGGGCGCCTGGGCGTTGCGGCGGTCGCCGATCTTCACCAGTATTATGGTCACATTGTCGGTTCCGCCCCGCGCCAACACTGTTTCCAGCAGCTTCTCGCAGGCCGCCTGAGGCGCGGCGGACAACACCGCACCCTCGATCTCGGCGTCGCTGACATGTGCCGTCAGCCCGTCGGTGTTTAGCACGAAAACGTCTCCCGGCATGGTCTCGCCCTGCTGGTAGTCGATGACGATCTCGTCGCTGACGCCGACCGCGTGGGTGATGACGTTGCGGCGCGGCCAGGTGAGCGCTTCGGCGGCGCTGATCACGCCTCGGTCGAGGAGCTCCTGGACTTCGGTGTGGTCTTTCGAGATCTGCGAGATCGAGGCATTGCGGACAAGATACACGCGGCTGTCGCCGGCCCACAGGCAGGCAAACCGTCCGTCCATCACCAGCAGGGCCGCGAAGGTGGAGCCGATGGTTATGCCGCGGGTTTCGGATATCCTGCGGATTTCGGCATTGGCCCGGCTCAGCCTGTCCTCGAAGCGCGCTCGAAGGTCCGGCGCGGAGCTTGCGATGCCGATCGTCGCCAGGTGGTCGATGATGCTTGCCGACGCCACCTCGCCGGCATCATGCCCGCCCATGCCGTCGGCCACTACCCACAGGCCTGTTCGCGGCTCGACCAGATAGTTGTCTTCATTGTGGTCGCGCACGCAGCCTTTGTGGCTTACGCCGAAGCTTTCAAAGGGAAGGAGGGCGACAGTGTTCAATTTGCCACCAAGCGCTTCGCAAGCGTCCTTCGCGGCGCGCCCTCGGGCCGCCGCTCGCGCCACTCTGCCACAGGCGCGAACATTAGAGTATCTAAATCACGGTCGGTACGCCGACCGTCCGGGATTGTCGTCGACGTGGCGGAGAGCCAAAAAATCATCTCAGAATGCCTTCGGGCAACTGAACCCGGCAAGCGCTGGAAGGAACAGCGGGTTGGGTTCGGAGTTGCTCTGGATCGTATAGGCCACGTCGCGTCCGCCGATCACGAAGCGGGCTTCCAGATTACCTTCGCTTCCGCTGACGGAGGCCTTGTCCATGAGCCGTTTCAGCGCCCACGGGCCGTCGAACTTGATGGCGGATTCCCGGCCGGGCATTTCCGGCGCAAGGCTCAGGCTGGCGGAGCCGGAAGCCGCGCCGCTCGGCCAGTTCAGCGTGCCCGGCGCGTTGCCCGTCTGGCTGCTTTGAACGGTCTGGCCATCGACGTCCAGCATCGCGCTGTCGGCATCGCCATGCAACGAAAAGGGCGTGAAGGTGATGCTGACCAAAGGCACCGAGCCGCCCGAGGGAAAGAAGGCGGCGCGGATTTCCGCTGCCGACTGGAAGGTCTTCAACGTGGCTTTCGAGAGGTCGCGACCGAAGCGCTGGTCCTGTTTCCAGCTCCAGTCCTGGCCGGTCATGTCGATCAGCGATGCGAGATTTTGCGCGAAAAAGCGGTCCATCAATCCCCCGGGGGCGAACAGCTTGGCGAAGTCCGCCATAGCTATGTCCTCCGTGCTGCCGCTGGCGAAAGGATAGCGGCCATTGACCATCTCCTCGCAGGGCCGCGTCACCGTCTGGTCGAGCAACTGGTTCAAATTCGCCACCGAGGTCTCGGCGACATTGCCCTCGAACTCGTCAGCGGCCGCGTTGACCATCCGGGCAAGCGGTTTGGGCAGGCGCGAGACGTTGGCGCGCAGGGTCGAGACCTGAAGCTGCAGGTTCGTGTTGACGCGCTCCGTCTCCGAGGGAACGTCCGCCGCCAGCTTCAGACTCTGGTAGATGTCGCGAAAGTTCTGCGTCAGCGCGTCGATCGGGCGGCGTCCGGCAGGACCGCTCACCAGGGCCTGGAATGACCTGAACTGCGCCTCGACGTTGGCGCCCGGGCCCTGCGAGCCCGCCGAGCCGGCGCGGCTCTGCGACTTGCCGGCGGCCATCTGGATGCCGATGCGGGCCAGGCCCTTGGCGATGCCCGCGGCGTCCGGCCGCTCGGCCGTGCCTGCCTGGACATCGAGGGACTGGCTTTCCCGGGTCAGGGTGGTCTCATCGGCAATCGCGCTGAACAGCTGATCGATCGGCGAGTTCGGCGAAGCTGCGGCGGAAAGTGCGATATATTGTGGCTTGTCCTTCAGCATCGCCTTGAACCGCAGCTGATCGAGAATGCCGTTCCACGCCGCGGCAAACTCCTTGGCATAGCGATCGAGAAGCTCGGGTCCGAGCTTGAGCAATTCCTGATCGATGCCACCCTGCTCGCCGCCGCCGCCGAGTACCCACCGGTCGTCGACAAGCATCTGCGCGATGCGTGAGAGCTGCTGGAGATAGAAATCGCTGAAGCCGGCATGGGTGTAGATGCCGGGAATGCGAAGTCCCGATAGATCACTGCCGTCGACACGCTCGAACAGCAGCGGCGCTTCCGGACCGGCCTTGAGCGAAACGGAAAAATCGCTCAGGGCTGCCGCATGGAGGGCCGACTTGATCAGGGCCGTGGCGCGGTCGGCCAGGCTCATGCGTCCGAGTGAGCGTTGGGCGGCTTCGACAAGTGGCTGGTCGAGCTTGAAAACCGGATCATAGGCGTCGTCCAGCGCCAGCATGGCGCGCAGATGTTTTTCGAGCTGGGCCCGACCTTCGCGGTTGTTTTCGCCGGGATAGCGGTTCTGTTCCCAGTCCTGCCGCATCCAGGAGACGATCAGCTCGTCGTCGACCTTCGGCGCCTTGCCGCCCAGCATCAGATAGATCTTCAGCGGCTCATAGAGCATCGCCCGATCGGCCATCCTGGCCTGGATCGTGCGCTCGGCCTGCAGCAGCAGGCGCGATCGGAAGCTTCGCTCCAGCGCTTGCCGGTAGGCCGTCCTGGCCGCTGAAAGAAGCCGTTCGCGCTGGCTGAGGCCGAATGTCTCCTCGATCGGCGTCGGCGCGTCGCCGGTCTCGAATCCGGCCGGCAGGTTGCGCAACTGGTCGAGCGGGCCAATCACGTTTTCGAGGTCGACGTCGGCGACCTCTGTGCTTTTGAGCAGCGGTTCCGCCGCCTGGCGGTATTGGCTCATGGCCTGCGTCGTGGCGGCGAGCAGCGATCTGTTGGCCGTGAAGCTCAGCCCAAGCGCGCCCAGGGCGATCGCGGCGGCCAGGACGATCGCGCCGATGCCGCCATATCTGGCGATCGCGGCGCGCCTTTCGGCTGTCCTGTCGTATGAAACCCAGCCGGCCTCGGCGAAAATGACGTCGGCCAGAACATCGTGGAGGAAAAAGCTCTTGCCGGTGCCGGACAGATGCGCCTGCGAACTGCTGCCGAAACTGCGCCCGATCGCGCCCAGCACCTGGTCGATCGGCGTTCCTTCCTGGGTGCCCGAGGAAAAATAGAGGCCGCGCAGGCTGACGTTTACCTCGCTGCGGGAGATGTCGAACAGGCTGGTGACAAAACCGGTAACCCGGCCGCGCAATGCGCCGAACTGGGCCGGAAAGCCGAAGATGGATATGCGCGCGACCGGATCCTGCTCTTCCTGGAGCCGGTCGGCCATCTCGTCCGCCAGGCGCCCGGCCAGAGCGTCGAATTCGGCCGGAACCTCACCGGCCATGTTCTTGTTGCGGTCGGTGGTCTGGAAGGTCGCGCCCCACACCTTGCGCCTGCGCGCCTCGTCGAAGCCGCCGAAATAATCCATGAAACCGGAGACGAGGTCGGCTTTGGTGAACAGCAGGTAGACCGGAAACTGGATCCTGAGCGTTTCATAGGTTTCGCGCAGGCGACTTCGTATCTCGGCGACATGGGCGTCAAGCTGCCGATCGTCGAAGCTCATGAGGTCGGCAAGGCTGACTGCCAGGATGACGCCGTTAATCGGCTGCCTGGCGCGGTATTTCTTGAGCAGCGACAGGAAGGCGAGCCAATTCTTCTTGTCGCGGGACTGATCGGAATCCTGTGTCGTGTAGCGCCCGGCGGTGTCGATCAGCACGGCCTCGTCGGTGAACCACCAGTCGCAGGATCGCGTGCCGCCAATGCCGGCCACCGGCTGCGCGGTGCCGGAACCGGCAAGCGGAAAATTCAGACCGGAGTTGACCAGCGCCGTCGTCTTGCCCGCGCCGGGTGGGCCGATGACGATGTACCAGGGGATCTCGTAGAGGAAATTGCGCTTTCCGCTCGAGCGTTTGAGTGCCGCGATGGCCTCGCTCATGCGGGCCTCGAGCACCTGCGAATCGTCATTGTCGGCGTCGTTGCGCACGATCGCGGCTTCAAGCGCCTTATGCGCCGTTCGCCTTTGCCAGAACCGGACCGTGTAGAAGAGCGCCGCCGCGGCCACGACCACGCCGACGATCGCGGCGCGCAACCAGACCGGCCCGAGTGGGCGCGCATCGGCATAACGGATCAGTGGTCCGGCAAACCAGACGGCTGCCGCGAAACCGGCCAAGGCGACGACGTTGAGTATGCGCAGCAGCCAATGCGTCATGGGCGCTTCCGAGGGGCCGCGCTCATAATGTCTCCTCCTTGGGGATCATCACATCGACGCGGCGGTTCGTGGCACGGCCTTCCGGGGACGCATTGTCGGCGATCGGCTCGTCTTCGCCCTTGCCGTCGGTGGTGATGCGCGATGGGTCCTTGACGCCGGGTGCCATCATCGCCGCGACGGCTTTGGCGCGGGCGACCGAGAGGTCGAAATTGGACTTGAACGTGCTCGATTTGCGCGGTTTTGCGTTGTCGGTATGACCGATGATCCTGATCGGCCCCGGTTCGGCGTCGAGAGCCGTGGCGATGTCTGCGGCGACGGACTGGAACTCCGGCTTCACCTCGGCCTTGCCGGGTTCGAACGTCAGGGCGTTGTTTATTTCCACCACGATGAAGCTGCCTTGCGTGCCCACCGCCAGCCCGCCGCGCGCCAGATCCTCGGCTAGCGCCGCACGGATGCGGTTGATCTGGGTGAGCGCGACGGGGGTTGGGGGAGGCGCGACTTTTGCCGGCTCGGCCGAGGCAGCCACGTCGGCGCTCTCGATTGTCACCGGCGTCGATGGATTGAGCGCCACAAGCTCGCCGGCGACGGCGTCACCCTCATTGGTGATGAAGACCCGCAAGGCAAAGAAGGCCGCCGTCAGGAGACCCGAGGTGACGGCCGCGACGGCCCAGAGCGGCAGCCGCGCTGACGGTCGCGCCATTGTCGCCGCCAATCCCTGCCAGCGGGGTGAAATGTCGTCGTCGGGCCGCGCCCTGAAGTAGCGAAGCGTGTCGAAGACGTCGCGTCGGACACGTTCGAGGTTGCTGTCCTGGCGCGCGAGGCCGCGATACTGACCTTCAAACCCCAGCGATAGGCAGGCATGCATCAGTTCGAGCAGGTCGTAATGCGCTTCCGGTTCGGCCAGCAGCTTGTTCAGCGCCTCATAGAAGCCGGCGCCGGCGGACTTGATGCGAAAGAACCGCGACAGCATGCCGTGCCCTGCCCAGCCGTCCCCCTCGGGCCAGGGCAGGTTGCCGACGAGATCGTCAACGGTTTCGCAAAGCGCAAACTTGGCGATCCGTGCGTCCTCTTCGGCAATGCCCGACTTCTGCATCGCCCGATCGAACCTTTCGATCGCCTCGGCGATGTGCAACGCCAGCGGTTCGGCACGTCTTTCGACCGGGATAAGTCGGAGCTGGCCGAGCAGCATCAGCAAGGGCGCGGCGGCGGCGATGATCGGGTTTGCCGTGGGGTAGGTGATGCTGCCGGTGGCGTCGAGGAGGACGTCCTGCTGCGGCCCCGACGAGGGCGCGGTCTCCAAGGGGCCGGCATTGGACGTCGCCCCTTGATAGATCACGGTTCCGGACACCCAGCCCGGCGGCATGTGCTGTCCGCCCTGCGGATCGAAAACCGTCGAATCCCGCACAGGCAGGGGCTGCCCGCCATCGGCGGATGCCGGCGGCGCCGGCGCCGGCTTTTGCCTGCGTCGTGGATTGGCGCGAATGACGGTCTTGCCGGCGGGGCCGAAGGGATCGTCCTTCGAGCTCATTGCTGGCCTTCCGTCCGCGCATGGCGGCCGTGCCGGCGCGCAAGACCAGAATGCGTGCCCTGCTGACGCGGGGAGTGTCCGATGGAAGCTAGGCTACAGAACGCGATCCCGCCGTAACATGACATTTGCCGCAGACCCCTGGGTCATTCAGCCGTAACCGCCTGGCGAACTGTCGTATGTGATCGTAATCTCAGAAGCGTCCGATTGGAACCATATGCGCGGAACCGCCCGGATTATTCTTAACGGCGGCGGTGTAGGGATCCGGCTCTGGCGCCGGAATTTACACGCTATTTTTGCTTGTCGGCCTTGGCATAGGCTTCGGCGAAATAGGCCAGGAATATGTCCAGCATGCCGTTTTCGTGGGCTTCCTCCATGGTCCGCCAGGTCGCAACGAAAGCATCCCAGGCCTGGCTTTTCTTCGAACTGAACGAGGTGGGCGGAAGCTTCCTGCCGATCGCCTCGGGAGACAGGTCGTCAAGCAGCCGGGAGAGCGCCGCCTGCATGGCCGCATAGGTGGCGAATTCGTGGGTCTTGAGATCGCGGAAGGCGTCTTCGACACTGTGCCTGGCGTCCAGGTAGCCGGCCCTGCGCCGCGCGAACATGATTTCCAGGATGTCGTCGGTTCCGGGCACGAATTTGAGGGGATTGTTGTCCGCTGCGCTGATCATCGTGCGGTGCGTGCTCTTGGCCAGGATCTTGGCGGCCGCGCGGGCCTTCAGCAGCAAGGCCAATTGTTCTACCGTCGTCCGCAGGACCGCGCCGATCTCGGCGGCAACCTCATGTGGGTCCCGCGATTGAAGCAGATCCGGCGAGATGCCGGCCGCCCGCGCGATTTCCCTGAGCAATTCGTCCGCAACGGGGCGCTGCGCGGCCGAAGGCGGCGCGGCTGCCTGCAGCAGGGAAGACGTCGACGCCGGCGCCTGGCGTTGCTCGCGCGAATTGAAGAACGGCTCGTTGCCGAATTCCTGGGGCCGGCCCGTCGATGCCGGCAATTCCCGTTGCGTCGAACCGGATCTCGGTTGGGGGTGACCCGTCACGCCGCGCTCGTCGTCGATGGACACGAAGATGACATAGCGGCCGATCAACAGCCGGTCGCCATGGCCGAGGCGATGCGGCGCGGCCAGGCGCTGGCTGGACCCGTTGATGAAGGTGCCGTTGCGCGAAACATCGTGAAGCCAGAACGCGCCCGCCTCATAGCGGACCTCGCAATGCCGGCCGGAAATGAACTTGTCAGGGTCGGGCAGGGTCCAGTCGCAATTTTCGCGTCCGATTTCAAAGCTGCGGTCGCGCGAACCGTAACCGAGCGGGAGACCGGCGGGCGCGGCCTCGACATTGTTGATCTGCAGACTGATGAACATATGAAAGTGCCGCCGACCGCTGATCGATACTTCGCCATTCTAGCAGCTTGCGAGGACAACACGACAGCAGCCTCTCACAACCGCCTCCGGAGCAAGGTTTGCCCGCCCTTGGTTCCTTTTGGTTGGCAGGAAAACATATGGTAGGCTGAACGAAGCCTGGTGTGGCAATCCGGGAAGTCCCCGAACGTGATGCGGTTAACATAGGGGGAACTTCAAATCCGTCACACTGGCGGCCGCGTCCTGGAGGGGCACGACCCATGCCGAACGAACGTGCCACGGTTGTGCAGACGCCGTTAGGCGCCGAGCTGTTGACCTTCACCCATCTTGTCGGGCGCGATGAGATCAGCCGCTGCTTCGCCCATACGGTGGGGTTTGTCAGCACCAACCACAATGTCGATCCGCTGAAGATGCTGGGCGGCGCCGTTTCGGTCGAAGGCGAATCCGATCCGAAGCGCTGGTTCAGCGGCCTGGTGTCGGAGTTCCGGTTAACCCGCATCGAGGACCGGCTGGCCTACTATGAAGCGGTCATCAGGCCATGGCTCTGGTTTCTCGGCAACACCACCGATTGCCGCATCTTCCAGAACATGACCGCCGTCGAAATCGTCGAGAAGATCTTCTCAAAATACGGTACGGCGAAATTCGAGAAGCGGCTGCAAGGGTCCTATCCCTCGCGCGAGTACTGTGTGCAGTACGACGAGAGCGACCTTGATTTCGTGCAGCGACTGATGGAGCACGAAGGCATCTTCTATTTCTTCGAATACGACGAGGGCAAGCACACGCTCATTCTGTGCGATGCGATGAGCAAGCTGAAGGCGGCTCCGGGCTACGATAAGGTGCTTTACAATTTCGAGGGACAGGGCTCGCGGAGGGATGTCGAATACATCACCGAATGGGTCCCGGGCAGCGAGGTGCGGCCCGGCGCCTATGCGCACACAGACTATGATTTCGAGAAGCCTGGCGCCGACCTCATGGCCAAGTCCGCCCAGCCGTTCAGCCACAAGGAGGCCTCGGGCGAGAACTACCGGCATCGCGGAGCGCATCTGGATGTGGGGCGGGGCGACAGTCTTGCCGGGATCCGGCGCGAAGAACTCCAGGCCTTGCACCAGCGCAGCGCGGCTGCCGGAACCGTGCGCGGCCTCCATTCCGGTTGCACGTTCAATCTGGAGAGTTTTCCGCGCGACGACCAGAACCAGGAATATCTGGTGATCAGCGCCGAATACAGGTTGTTCGATCCAGGCTACAGAACCCAGAGCGAGATCCACGCCGAGAACTTCAAGATCGTGCTCGGCGTCGCGCCCACTTCCTTGCATTACCGTCCGCCGCGGATCACGCCGCGGCCGATCATGCGCGGCCCGCAGACAGCGACGGTGGTCGGCCCTTCGGGCGAGGAGATATTCACCGACAAATATGCAAGGGTGAAGGTGCAGTTCCACTGGGACCGCCTGGGCAAGAAGAACGAAAACAGCTCGTGTTTCGTGCGAGTCTCGCAGACCTGGGCCGGCAGCGGCTGGGGCTTCATCCAGATCCCGCGCATCGGCCAGGAGGTCATCGTCGATTTTCTCGACGGCGACCCGGACCTGCCGATCATCACCGGCCGGGTCTACAACGCCTCGCAGATGCCGCCCTATGGGCTGCCGGGCAATGCGACGCAATCAGGCTGGAAATCGAACTCGTCCAAGGGCGGCGGCGGCTACAACGAGTTGATGTTCGAGGACAAGGCCGGTTCCGAGCTGGTCAATTTCCAGGCGCAGAAGGATCACAACCTTCTGATCAAGCACGATCGCACGAAGCTGGTCCAGCACGACCAGTCCGATCGCATTGACCACGACGCCAAGCACTCCGTCGGCCACAACCTCGACGAGGACGTCGGCAACAACAAGACGGTCAAGGTCGGCGTCGACCAGACTACGAACATCGGCAGCAACGACACCGAGACGGTGGGCAAGGACCGATCGCTGACGGTGATGGCGAATGAGACGATCCACGTCGTTTCGAACTCGACGGAGAATATCGACGCCAACCATTCGCAGACGGTGGGCATCGTGCAGACGATCACGGTTGGCGCGGCGCGTGTCGATACGGTGGGGCCTCCGAGACACGAAGCGTCGGTGCGGTGCAGTCGAACACGATCGGCGCGTCGCGGTCGGTGAGCGTGGGCGCGGCGCAGAGCCATGACATCGGAGCGGGAGACAGCTGGAACATCGCGGCGGAGCAAGCCGTCCAGGTCGGTGCCGACCAGAACTTTAAGATCGCAAAGAATCAAGGCACCGACATCGGCGCTGACCGCTCCGCCAAGATTGCCAAGGACGATCTTACCGAGGTTGGCGGCAATAGTGCGCTCAAGATTGCCAAGAAGAGTTTGGTGGACATTGGTGAGGATGGCGGGATCAAGGTTGGCAAGACGTTGTCGATCGAGGCCGGCGACGCGATCGTCATCAAGTGCGGATCAGCTGCGATCGGCATGAAGAAGGATGGGACGATCACCATCGAGGGCAAAGACATAACCGTCATCGGGTCCGGTGAAATCGAGGTCAAGGCCTCAAAGAACATCACCATGAAGGGCAGCAAGATCAACCTGAACTGAGAGATCATTCAGAATGGCCAGGACGGTCGCGAAAATTGAGGGCGTCGTAATCGGGATCTTCCTGGGTTTCGAGGATTCGGCCCCGCTGGTCGTTTTCCCTGGGAACCCGGAGCAGACGGCGCTCCAGGCACGCAGCCTCACCGAACTGACATCTTCGATGGTCGGCTCGGAAGTGGCGCTGCTGTTCCAGGGAGGTGACCCGCGGATGCCCCTGATCGTCGGGCGCATTGTCGATCCTGGCCGGAAGTCGGCGACACGGGTCATTCGGGACGGCGAGAGCGTGCAAATCAACGCCGACGAACGTCTTGAGCTGCGTTGCGGCAAGGCCACGATTGTCATGGAGAAGGACGGGCATATAACAATCCGCGGCACCTATCTCGTTAGTCACGCAAGCGCGTCGAACCGCATTCGGGGCGGTTCGATCAACCTGAACTGATGGCTGTTCCGGTGCTTCGCGAGATCGTACGCCAGCACGCGGAGATGGCTGCCTTCCTTTGGACGGTTTACGACTACCATTTGCTTCATCCAGAAGAGAATCCCGACATGGATGAAGATCGTCTGGCGCGATTGATAGAGCGGCTGGAAGCGCATCTGGACGGATTGCGGGTCGCGGGCGACATCGGCCGCGAGATTGCCAATGACCGATTTGCCGAATATCCGGAGGCGGGCGAATTGTTCGTCGTCAGGATGCTCCAGCCCACGGTTCAGCCGATAGCCGTGACGCAGCTGAATCTCGCGAGTGTGCGCAAGTATCTCGCCGCCCATCTGCCGCGCTGACTACTGGATCAGGCGAAGGTCGGTGCCGTCATAGTCAAGCTGCAACGAGTTCCATTTCTTGCCGTCGAAGCGCCAGGCAATGCCGCCTCCGACAAGATAGAGATATTCAGTGTCTGAACGCATGTCCCAGCCGGTGCCGGCGGGGTGGAACTCTACGAGCTGGTTGCCTTGTTCCCGGTAGATGCCGAATTCGCTGTCGCCCCAGTACACCTCCCCCTGAAACTGGTGAACGCAGAAAAACCTGCTCTTGGGCGCTTCCAGTTCGATCATTTCCTCGTTCACCACGCGGATGCATGTGCCATCATTGCCGCAGGCGCGAACGACGCCGTCCGGCGTTACGAAGACACCCCAAAGATCGTTTTCGATAGGCAGATCGATTGCCCGCCATCCGTCACCGACCAGCCGCTGCAGAGTTCCCACCTGGCCTACGCAGTGGATAAGATCGCGCCGTGGTCCGTGCACGTCGCGCAGGCGATGAGGCCGATCGGCTTTCAAGGCCGACCAGGCATTTCCGTCGAACGCCCACGACTGCCCTTGTCTCCAACCAGGAGGGTGAGACCGTCGTCATAGGACCACACACGCTGCATCAGATTCTTCGCGACTTTCGTCGAGGTCCAGTTGCCCCCGCGGTAACGCCAGACGACCCTTCCCACTTCAAGGGCAAAAAGGTTGGTGAGGCTGGGGGAAGCGAGAGACGCCAGCCATTCTTCAAGCTTCAAGGTTTGACTTTGGGTTCCCGGTGCGAAGCTGCTGACTTCGAAAACAACGGAATAGGCGATGTCGTGGTCCTGCGTTCCGAGTTCGAAAAGCAGGGCACAGTGATCCCGCCCGAACGGTACGATCTGCATGCATTGGGCATGGTAGCGCGGGTCCCGGAGGATCGTTTCGATGTCGTTGGTGAACTTGCTCACGGCTAACTCCTACCTTGTCATGGCCCTGACGTCTTTGATGCTCATAGGTGGCTTGCCGGTCGCTTTCCTATGCTCGTTGATCTTTTCCTGGATGTGAGCAAGGAAGACCGCGACCAGACAGGCGGCCACTCTTGCCTTCTCCGCGGCTGATTTGCCGGCCATGTTCTCGTGATTCTCCACCGACGCTTCAGCGCAGGTGTCGGTGAACTCACCTAGGTTCGGATCGTCATTCTTCAGGCTGTCACGACATACCTTGCTCTTGTCGTAATGGTCCGTGCCGGTGGTTTGACCGTTCCTGATGCCGCTGGGCTTGGTGTCGCCCTTGGTCCATCTGGAATGCATGCAAAGGCAGGGCGCGTCGTCACATTTGTAGTTCTTGAACTTGGCCTTGGTCTTATTGCGGTTGCCGGACACTGCCATGAACTGATTTTCGACATAGTGTTCCGACCATTCCCCTTCTTGCTGTCGCACGTGCTGTCGCCGTGGCGGTGAAGAACCATATCGTTTCTGGTCAGGATCGTTTTGCACGAGACGCCATCGACCTCCCACTGCGCCGCATGCGTCATCGGCGGGGTGTTTGCTTGGGGCGAAGCGTGATTGTTCGTCGCGAGATCCGTATGGCGAACGACTGGCTCGCCATCGAACTTCACGTCGCTCGACCAGGAATTGAAATATTCCTTGCCGGTATTCTTGGACGTGATGACGCCCTTCTTCGCCGCGCAACCGGCCTCGGTGCCGGATGTCTTCGTCAGGTAAGACTGGTTCTTGATGTTGACCGTCTTGCCGGCGATCTTGACGGTACCCGTTCCCTTGTCGGTGTCCGATGCAAAGCCGAAACTCGGATAGGGGACCGGTACGCCTGGTGGGGTGGCCGGATTTTCAGGCGGCGTGAAGCACACGTCCGGAAACGCCCCCAAGGTCTTTGCGTCGACGGCTTTGCCGGAAATTTCCAGACCGTTGGCAAAAACGTTCGTCGACATCAGCTTGCAGCCGCAAATATAGCGGCGCCGCACGCACCACTGTCGTTGGACGCTTCGATCAGGACCGGATTGCCCTTGTCGTAGCCCTTCCGGGCCGCGGTCCATGCCATACCCATCATCATGGGCACGACGGCCGCGCCGATGTTGCCCAAGGATTCGGTCGGCGACAACAGATCCTGGAAGGCATGGCGCCCCCGGACCAATCTCAACGATGCCAGTGCTGTCTGCCGGAACCAGTATTGCTCGCCCACGAGATCAGACATCCGGTAGCCAACCCCGTTCATTTCGATGCCGGTCTGCTCAAGCGCCACTCGGTAGGCGGTCGTCATCGCGTCGCCTCGAAGAGGGAGATCTTCCTTGTTGTAGATCGAAGCAAGCTCACGAGTCAGACCGAGACCCATCAACCGCAGAGACCTGATATTCCGTTTCGACAACAAGACTGCGGCGGCGGCTTCGCCTGGAATGAAGCCATTCGGGTTCTGCGGCGCAAGAATGCGGCTCTCTCCGATGTAGTGGCGAATGGTCTCCGAGGTCAGATAGCTGTCGACGCCGACGATCATGATGTAGGGCGTTTCGCCGGAGGACATGAGCCGCCGTGCCTGCTCGAGCGCGACATGTCCGGAGGGGCGACCATGGGCGATTACCCTGGAGCGCGAATATGCCTCGACCTCCACGATGTCGGCGATGCGTCGCAACAGGTTGGCGGGACTGCGCACGGGATGGCCCGGCCTGCCTTCCTCGCCGATGCATAGGATCAACGCTGTTTGGCCGCGTGCCTCAGGAGCCCCGCTGAACGCTTCGACAATTGCGCCCGCGGCGAGATGCGCAATGCGCTTCTCGCCGATCCAGGTTCGGGGAATCGGTACCGGCGCCCCAATCAGCCAGCCGCCACGCGGTCCGCGAAAACGTGTCTCTTGAAACCCGTCCAGTTTCGCACGCATGGCTGCGCACGAAGACGGGGCGTCGAGGCCGACAGCCGTGACCATGCCGATCGAGGCGATCGCAACCGACCCGTTCATGCTTCGCTGTCCGTGGGGATTTTCAGATTGGCGCGGATATATTCCTTACCCCGATCCATGGCGCGCAGCATGGACTCGCTCGGCGGGCCGACCCAGCACTCGGTAAACTCCAGGATCATGCGCTGGATCCTCTGTGAGACACGCCAGACCAGGGAAAATCGCCGGTTCTCCGCATCGACAAGCAGGGTGTCCGGCAGCACGCTGCCATCGAACACCCTTTGCTGGTGCTTGAAGAACGTCATCGAGAGTCCGGTCGCGGGAAGGCGAAAGCCGAGCCGTCCTTCCGGCGTCAGGTTGACCAATTGCATCTCTTCACCACCGCGCGGATGGTCGATCTGCTGATCGACCGGCGCCATTTGAAAATAGCGCTCGTCGAAATCCGGCGGCAGGAATGGGAAAATGTTGTCGGCCCAGTTGTCGTCATAGGTGCCGCCATACTCGATGCGGCCGGGCCAGCCCCGGCCCATCGGCCCGAAGCTCATCGGCCTGTAGTCGCCGAACGGCGAGCGGATCTCTTCGCCGACGGCCTGTGTGTTCGGCAACCGCAGGCCGGGAACAAGACGCTGGTTCCTGGTGCGCGACCAGCCGGTGCCGACCGGGTTGTGTTTGTAGCTGGCGGGCAGCTTGTCCTCCGGGTCCAGCCGGTCGACGCCGCCCCAGGCGACGTCATAGGAGATCGGCAATTTGAGGAAGGGCTGGGGCGAGGTCGTTGTAAAGACGGGGCCGATGGCGCGCCACTCACGGTGGCCGACGACTTCGAACAATTTCGACCAGTTGCCGACCTTGATGCCCACCGGCACCCGCTCCGCCGGGCGCCCTCCGGGCGCATAGGCAAAGCCATTGACGATCACGTCGCAGCGCGGCTTGCGGAAGGCGAAGTCGGACTCCCACAGCGTGGCCGAGAACCCGGGCGCCCCGGTGGACATGTCGGCCATGACCAGAGGCACCTGCTGGGCCGATTTCCGCACCTCTCCGCCAGACGTCGCCGGAAAATCGAACGTACCCTTGACGATAACCACGATGTGCTCATGGCCTGCGACATCGGTTGCCGTCGTATATTCGTGCGGATAGCCCATCTGGTTCCAGATCTGCATCAGCTGGTCTCCCAGGTGGCGGCGAAGATCTGCTCCAGCGTCTTTTGCGGCTCCTGCGCATCGACGTCGAAAATGTCCGAGCGGGCGGTCCACATCACTAGATCGTCGATGACGTCGCTGTACTGATCGACAGCCGGCACGGGTAACCCCGTCAACGCTGCATCAAGTTCGTCGGGCGTCCGCTCGCCTCGCTGCGCGGCGAAGGCCGCTTCTTCGATGCCTTCGAACCAGGCATCGGCGTAAGCGAGCTTCAATGGCGCTTCGGCTATCCGCGCAACGACGCTCAAGGGAAACTGCCGACCAACGCGGTCGGCGCTCTGTAAGATGATGCCTGCTGAGGCGCCAAACAAAGTGGGGCCGGCGAGAAAGCGCAAAGCAGTATCTGGCCGCCACGTCTCCAGCCCAATCAGCGGCACGATCTGCTGCGCCAGCCAGCGATCCCAGACGCGCACAAAATCTCCCGTCAGCCGCCGCGACACGAAATCGCCGGTGGCGGGGATTTTGCCGTAGAAGCCCGGCAGGATCATATCTGCGGCGGACATGTGAACTTCTTGAACATTTCGAGGTTGTAGGGGTTCTCGACGCTTGCCGCCTTGAGCTCGAAATCGGCGTACATGCCCTTGGTGCCCAGGCGCAGGCTGTAGACATCCGACAGCGAGGTGCCGGTGAAGCGGCCGGCGCGCAGCATCCTCAGCCATGCCCAGCTGCCGGTCTCGTTGAGCATGATCTCGGGCGAGCCGTCGACCGGCTGGAAGGCGAGCGAGATCACGCCGGTGCCGTCCTTGCCGGGCCACGTCATCGGTTGCGGTCGCGTCGCATTGTTGAAGTAGACGAGGTTCTGGCCATCGAGATTGAGCGTCACGCGCGTGACGTTGGGCGACAGGTCCTTGGGCTCCAGCGTGAAGCTCATCACCGGGCCCGTCCCGCCGGGAAAGAGATCGTCGCGGATATGCCTGGCCTGTTCGAACGCCGCCAGCGCCGCAGGGTCGAGGCCGAAATCGGCGCGCCATTTCCATGGCTGGCTGGCGGTGTCGACGTAGCTGATCAGATGGTCGTTGATGAAGGCGTCGATCAGGCCGGACGGCCCGAACAGGCGGGCGAAGTCGCGGACATTGACGTCGACCGCGCTCTCGGGACTGAACGGATAGCGGTCGTTGAGCGCCGCCTGGCAGAACGGCAGGATGTCGGCGCGCCAGATGGCGTTGAGCTCGTTGGTGACAGCCTTCTGCGTCAGGCCGCTAGTATCGCCAGCGATGCCGCCGAGCCAGTCGTCGATTGGGTCGGGCAGGATTTGCGCCTGCCTGGCGACAGCGCCTGTGAGTTCGGCGAGGCCGCCCTGCTTCTTGATGGCATCCTGGGGATCGGGGTTGGCGGTGACCGTCTGCAGCACATTGGAAAGCGCCGTCAGGGCCACTACAGCCGCGTCGAGCGCCGGCGGCTGGCCATCGACTTCGGCGATCGCGCCCTTGAGCCGCTTGAAGTGTTCGGCCACCAGGCTGCCGGTGAGGTCCACCTTGTCGGCGGAGCCCGCGCGCGGCAGCAGCTTTGCCCCGGTCTTGACGACCTTGCCTAGCTTGCCAAGCTTGCCGAGCAGTTTCGAGCCGCCCTTCGCGGCCGCCTTGTCGTCAGCCGGCGCCTCGTCGGACCGGGTGAGGTCCGTCTCCTGAACCACCGCCGTCAGCAGGCGCTTCAATGCGGAATCGGCGCTTGAAAGGTCCTTGAGGTTCTCGCTGGCGACGTTGAGGTCGCTCAACGGGGCGAGCCGCATGTCGCGCAGGAAGCTGTCCCATTGCGCGATATAGTCCTCATAGTAGAGCTTCAGTATGTCTTCCGACAAAGCCGAGACCGAGGTTTCGGAATTCTCCGAGCAGCCGCCGGCGAACACCGCCCGATCCAGCGCCGCCTGGGCGGCAACGTCCTCGACCCGGTCGAGAATGGCATCGTGGAAGCCGGCATAGCTGAAGGCGCCCGGAACGCCGACGCGCAACGTCTTGTCGGAGCGCCGGGCAAACACCTTGGCGCCGTTGGGGCCGGCGAAATTGGCCGGGATCCATTCCTTCACCGCGGCCACTTCCGGATCGGCCAGCAACTGCTTGTAGGCGCGCGCCGGCAGCGAGATCGTGCACACCGTTTTCAGCGCCTCGGCGACCAGTTCCTTGTCCGGAGCGACGTAGTTGTCATCGACCGCCATACGCCGGATCGCGGCCAGTTGATGCTCTTCGGCGTCCGGGCTCGGGAAGGGCGGCGCCGGCGCGAATTCCGGCAGGCTGTTCACCCACCAGTTCTGCGCGAAGTCGGTGTCCATCTGCGACAAGCCGGTCATCATGCGGTAGGTCTTCAGCGCCCCCAGCATGAAGTCAGGGTCGCGGATCTGCCGCCACATGGTCGCCTCGAGCAGCGCGACCATATGCGGCTCGAGCACGTTGCGCAGCGCGTGGTCGTAGGTATCGGCCTGCGCGCGCATCAGCTCCGCCGAGGCCGAGGGTCCGAGCAGGTCATGCGGCGCGTCCGGCGGCGCGGTGCGGGCATTCGTGACCTGGTCCATCGCGGCCAATGCGCCGTCGATGGCCGGCTGCTCCACCGATGCCGGGGCGGCGGTGACGGCGGTCAGTGGCTCCTGAAGCGCCTCGAATTGACCAGCCTGCGCGGTGATTGCATTGCGGTTGTCGAAATAGGACCAGGTAAACAGGCCGGCGGCCAGCAAGGCTGCGACCGCACACGCGGTGGCCGCGCCACGCCAGATCCAGGCGCGGCGACGTTGCGCCAGCGGGTCGAACGTGCCGAGGCCAGCTTCCTTGAAAATCACCTCGGTAAGCAGGTTCTTCAGGAAGAAGCTGCGCTTTTCGACGCGTGGCGCCGGCATGGCGCGGCGCGGAGGCAGCCCGAAGGAAGAGGAAAGGGCTGCCGTCAGCCGGTCGATCGGCGCTCCTTCCTGGGTCGCCGACGTCAGATAGAGGCCACGCAGCCAGGCTGCCTCTTCATAGCGGCTTTCGCCGAACATCGCCTCGATCAGCAGCTGGATCGGCTCGGAAAGGCTTGCGAGTTGGGCGGGGAAGCGGAAGATCTCGGCGCGCGCGGCGAGTTTGTCCTCATCCTCAAGGCGCGGCACAAGGCGTCGCTCGAGCTCGGTCGCCAGCGTGGTGATTTCGCGCTCGACGGTCTTGGCGTCGACGCGCGCATCGAGCGGGAAGGTCGTCCCCCACACCTGTTCGCGCGATGCCGTCGACAGGCCGCCGAAGAAGGCCTCGAAACCCTTGATCAGATCGGCCTTGGTCAGCATCAGATAGACCGGAAGGCGGATTTCGAGCCGGTCGTTGAGCTCGGCCAGCCGGCGGCGGATCTTGCGGCCGTGCGCCTTGATGGCCTCGTCGCCCTCCGAAAGCGTATCGATAGAAAGCGCGACGATCACGCCGTTCAGCGCCCGACGGCCCCGATGCTTCTTCAAGAGGTCGAGGAAGCCCAACCATTCCGCCGCGTCGACGTCAGGCTGGCTTTCCTGCTGGACATAGCGGCCGGCGGTGTCGATCAGCACCGCGTTCTCGGAGAAGAACCAGTCGCAGTTGCGGGTGCCGCCAACACCCTGCAGGTCGTCGGTGAGATCGATGGGGAAATTCAGCCCGGACTGCCGCAAGGCGGTGGTCTTGCCGGTGGCCGGCGGCCCGACGATCACATACCAGGGCATCTCGCGCAGGAACTTGCGCCCGCCGAGCTTGCGGCGCTTCAGCTCGGCCATCACCTCGCCGAATTTTGCGCCGACGGCGGCGACGTTCTCCTCGCCGGGGGTAAGCTGTTTCTCCGCCGCCGGCGCCGCGATCTCGGCAACGAACATGCGGTTGGCGCGGATCGCGCGGCGCTGGGCGACGATGAGCCAGATCAGCCACAGGATGATCAGCCCAGCGATCATGGCGATGCGCACATTGTCGGAGTCGAACGGCGAATAGGGGCCAACCTGGACGATCGGGCCGAAAATCCAGATGACCAGCGAAAGCAGCGCGATGCCGATCAGCGTCCAAAGGAAGCGCGAGGTGAGCACGGCCCAGAGGAAGCGAAGGATGAACATCTCAAAGCCTCTTCTCGACCAGTACCTCTACGCGCCGGTTGAGCGCCCGACCCTCGCGTGTCGAGTTGTCGGCCACCGGATCGGTCTCCGCGCGCCCTTCGGAATGGATGCGCTCCTGCGGCACGCCGGCCCGCACCAGGAGGTCGGCTATGGTCTCGGCCCGCGCTTCCGAGAGCCGCTGGTTGCTCGAAAGCGGGTTGGACCTTTGCAGGCGCACGTTGTCGGTGTGGCCGACGACGGTGATGTTTCCGATGAGTTCCTGGTTGGCGAGGATGACCTTGGCGATGGATTCCACCAGTGGCTCATAGCCTTGGGTCAGCGTTGGCCGTGACGACTGGAAGAGTTCGGGGTTGGAGGACTGGATGACCAGCTTGGCGAGCGACACGCTTTCGGTGCCGCTGAGCGCCCCCCTGAGGTCGTCCGGCGCTTCGGCCTTGAATTCCGGCAGCAGCGCGAAGTCGACCGGTTCCGGCGCAGGCGGTTCCGGCGCGTCGACCTTTGGCGCGGCGCGCGCGATGTCGGCGCGCTGAGGCGGCGGCAGCGCGCGGACGAGCGCCGAGAGTTCCACCGCCTGGCTGCTCAGTCCCATCGAGAGGCCGATATGGACCACGGTGGCGATCACCGCCGCGGCAAGCGCCATCACCCAGATCGGCACGATGAAGCGCTGCGGCTCGTCCGAGGCGATCACGCCTTTCCAGTGTGGCGACAGCGGCGCGCCCTCGGCGTCGGCATCGCGCAGGAAGCGCGCCGCCGCCACGCGAACGGCATTGAGCGATCGGTCGCCGGAGCGGCCGGGCACCCGGTATTTGCCGCGGAAGCCGAGCGCCAGGCACTGGTACTGCAGCTCCAGCAATTCGCGATCCCGGTTCGGGTGGCGCTCCAGTTCGTCGAGACGCGTGAAGAACTGGGTGCCGGCATCGACGTCGCCGCGCAGCATGACCACCAGCGGCTGGCGGGGCCATGCGCTGGCGCCGCCCCAGGGCGTGTTCAGCGCGAGGTCGTCGAGCAGCGCCGCCACCACCCAGGCCGCCTGATCGGCGCGCTCCAGAGACGATCCCGATGTCATGGCGGCATCGCGCGCCCGAACCAGCTCTTCGAGCAGGCGCGTGCGCAATGTTTCAGGGTTCTCCGGCGCCAGGGCGCTTTCAAGCTCGGGCGCGAATTCGAGCAGCGGCGCGAAGGCGTTGATGAGCGCATTGGGATGGGCGCGCGAGCGCTTGACCGGCGCACCCGTCAGCATCGGCGCCATCGGCCGCGGCATCTGGGCGCCGGTCAGTCTGATGCGCGTGCGTTCACGATCCTCCGACAGTCCGAAGGGATCATCCCGGCTCATGATCTCACCTGTTCACCGAATAGCAGTCGACCTGCGGCTCGCTCGGCAAGACACCGGAAACGCCGATGACGAAGCCGGGGGCGTCGAGCAGCGAGGCCCAGTGCTCGCTCTTCTGGTCAAGCTCGAGGCACAGCCGGTCGCCGTCGTAGGGGATTTCGCGCGGCTGTGAATGCAGCGGCTTCAGCGGAATGCCGGGCAGGCGCGACTTCCACAGGCCTTCGAACTGGTCGGCCGCGCCGACCGTCGCCTGATTGACGAAGATCTTGCGCAGCGCATCTTCCGACAGCTCGGACCCGACCCGGATGACGATGCGGCTCGCCACCAGCAGCTTCGGGTTGTCGATGCGGATCTTCCAGACATTGGTCGAGTGCCGCATGACAGGCAGGGCGCGCGACTTGGGCTCGATATAACGCAGGCTCAGGATGAGCGAGCGCAAGGCATCGGCCAGCGCCGTATAGGCGGGCCGGGGGCCATGTGGTCATAGGCCGGCAATTCGCCCAGCCGTCGCGAACTGGAGCCGTAGGTCGCCATCTCGCCAGCGAGGCCGGCAAGCTCGAGGTAGAGCTCGGCCGGGTGAAAGACGTCCTGCGTCAGCATGTGCGCCAGCCGCGGGCGCGCCGCGTTGGCAAGGTGCAGCATCAACAGGTCTTCGACACTGCGCCCTGGTCCGCCCATCACCATCTTGCCATGCGCCTCGGCGATCTGGTCGAGGCCGGTGACGACTTCCAGAAGCAATTGCCGGTACCAGGCCACCGCACCCGTGATCAATGTCGGCGGCAGGAACGTCTCGTCCAGCGAGACGCCACCATCGGCCCGCACGCCTTTGACATCGGCGACGGGCAGGGCGGTGTAGCCGCCAACCGACTTGCCCGGCGCAAGCAACAGCGCCTGCGGCCGGGCAATCTCGATTTCCTCGGGGTCCGAACCTCCTTGCACCGCGTCGCGGACCGAGACGATCCGCCCGTGATAGCGCGCGCCGGTGGATGCGGCGTGCGCCGGATCGAAGCCGACGCCTCCGGGAGGTTCGAGCGGCAGCGCGATCAGCACCGGCCCTGCGCCGGTGTCGGCCGTGACCGGCAAGGGTCGCGGCGCATCCATCATCTCGGGAATGGAGAAGGGAGTTCCATCGGGGAATATACCCCGCGCCGACAAGATGGCGATCTGGCCGGCGTCGAGCAACGACTGATCCAGGGTAAGCTGCTGGAAGCCGAACGTATGCAGTTGCCCGGCCCGCAAGGCGCCGCGCACCGTTGCCTCGAGGAACCGGTCCTGCTGCTGGAAATGCTGGGTCCGCAGAAACAGTCCCTCAGACCATAGCACCCTGTTTGCATCGCTCATGCCGTTACTCTCTGCACGGAGCCACTTCCTGTCTCGCCCTGTCTCGCCGCTAGGCGGAGATACCGCCGCCGCCGAGCGTCACGTTGATGGTGAATTTGGATCCAGGCGAGACCGACTTGGTCGTTCGCCAGCTCCTCCCACCAGGTTCGCGGATCAGCGCGACGAAACCGAGCGCCGTCGCGTTTGGTTCGACCGTGATGGTCTTGGCCGCGGTCTTTCCCGGCGCGACGGAGATGGTGTCGGATCCGATGAGGTCGGCCCCGAGCGCGGACCCTGCATCGCCCTGCAGCGCGAAATAGTCGGCCGAATTGAACTTGCCAGTGCTGCTCAGCCGCATCACCAGGACCGTCACCGGCCGGTCTCCGCCGCCTGGCCCCGGGTTCATGCCGGCTCCGCCGCTCACGTTGACGGTAATCACCGATGGTTTCGGCGGACCGCTCTGGCAGGCCGAAACCAGCCCCGTGGCACCAAGGGCAATGATGAATTCGCGTCGATCGATCATGTCTCACTCCTCCTCATATGCATCCCTAAAATCAGCGCCGACTTCGCCAAGGAAGGTCTTTTCAGCGCTCTCGGCGATCTCACGGTGGCGTTTCCGGTAGAGTTCCCACAGCTTGGCGCCGCGCCCACCCGAAAGCAGCGTGCCGATCGCGGAATTCGACTTCAGCTCATCCTCGATCGCCGCCGGGTCGAAGCGGTCGACCATCTGGCGAAGCGCCGCCTGCACGCCGCGCCAGGCGCGCACGTGATGCTGCGCCAGATCGCGGACCGCGTCCGAGATCGCCGCCTCGCCATCAAGAAAGCCGGGGCTGCGTTCGCCAAGGATGGTTACGATGGCATCGTCGACCGTCGGCAGGAACTTGAGCGGATTGACCTCGGAGGCGCCAACCATCGTCTGGGCGACACGCGCGTTTCCCTTTTCCTCCGAGCGCTTGCGCAGAAGCTGCATCAGCCCTTCCATCATCAGCCGGTACTCCCGCCCGAACTTCTCCATCTCGGCGATCGCGTCGCGGCCGGCGAGATCGGCTTCCTCGACGCCCATGCCGCGCAGGAAGGCGGCGCGAAGCGCCATGTCCGAGTGCGACTGCGACGGGGCCGCCGGCGGCTGACGGACCGGTCGCGGACTGGCGTCCACACGCGGCGCGGGAGGGGGCTCGGGCGCCTGCGCCGGCAAGTCCCATGGGTTCGCTGGTTGCGGTCTTTCGGCGACGCGCTCGCGCTGGCCCGCCGGCCATTCGCCATGCGCCGGAGCGGCCGGCCCGAAACCGAAATCGTCCTGGATGGGCGACGGCTTTGCCGGAGCGGATTCGGCCGCGCCGTTGAGGGAGGGCACAGGATCGAGGCTGAACGGATCGTCGAAGGCCTGAGAGCTGCCCTGGTTCACGTTGGCGCGTGCGAACGCCCCCGGCAGCGGTTGCTCGAACGGGTCCGGCAGGTCGGACGGACGCGGTCGCCGCGGCTCTTCGTCGGATCTGGCCGAAAAGAAATCGTCGTTGCCGATGCTGACCGGCGCGCGAGACGCCGGCGGCGACCGTTCGGCGACAGGCTGGCTGGTGGCCGGCGGCTGCATGGCCGGCGCCTGCAGGTCGACATGGAGTATGTAGTCGCCGAGCCTCAGCCGCATGCCGCTTTGCAGGCGTGCCGACCTGCCGGCGCCGAGCGGGCTGTCGGAGTCGTTTATGAACAGTCCACTGCTCGAGGTGTCGGTGACGAAATAGCCGTCCTGCCCGCCGGTGATCTTGCAATGGGCGCGCGAGACGAACATGTCCGGATCGTCGATCTGCCAGCCGGCGTCGGCGCTGCGGCCGATCACCAGTTCGCCCTCGTCCAGCCGGGTCTGCCTTACCGCCTGGGTGCGTGGCCCTTGCTCCAGCGTCAGCAGCAGACTCATGCCGCGACCTCCGCTATCTCCGGCCGCCATCCGACGATCGTGCGCAGCCGCAGATCGTCAGCATCTCCCCTTTCGGGGGGCCGCGCAAGCCAGGCGGTCCGGCCAAGCTGGACGGTTCCGACGCGAGGCGGCGGCACGGCCTCGCGAGCGAGCACGATACGCAGGTCGACGTCGAGCGTTTCCCCGATCATGTCGCGAACCGCGTGCTTGAACAGCGTCAGCCGCCGGCTGCCCGGCAGAAACGACTTGAAGTCCTCCAGGCCGAGGGGCCGACGCGCAGCTCGATCCTGCTCTGGCGGCTGAAAACGCGCGGGCCGATCGTCGCCCCGCGGCCGAGGGCCGCGTAGGCCTTGGCCAGGCGGCTCTGCAGCGCGGTCGGCACCGATATCCAAGCGGCGACGAACTCCTTGACCTGCACCGGCACCTTGAAGGCTTCGGCGAGATACAGGGTGAGCCGTTCCGGACCGTCGACCTGGCTGGCAAGCGAAGCGGCCTGGCGCAGCTTGACGGTGTCGAGTTCGGGGTCCTGGGTGCCGGGAAGGCCAATGCCGGCCATCGCCTCGAGCATTGCGCGGACGCGGCCGCCGACAGCGCGTTCGACCTGCACTCCCGAGTGGGCATCCGCCCAAGCCCGGTAATACAGGGCAATCATGCGATGCTGGAGGATGTTGACGAAGTCCACAAAGGTCGTGTCGCTGGTCTGCCTGGCATCGGCGCCGGTGAACCAGCGCTGCGACAGGCGATCAAGCACCCAGCGGGTCAGATGCAGCGGCAGCGGACCTTCAGGTCCCATCAGGCCGAGATTTGCAACCGTGACCCGCGCCGGCGCGTTGTCGGCGGCTTCCTGAAAGTCCACCACGTCCCTGGCCGAGAAGCTCAGGCGCACATGCTGTCCGAGTCTTGCCGGCTCGCGTTCCAACCGGCCGGAATGGCCGAATAGGCCGCCCCTGCGTTCGAGCCGGCGCAGCAGCTCGAAGAAGTCGAACGATTGGGACAGGCCCTCGCTCCGGCCCGATCCGATGCTGCCTAGATCAGGTAGCGATTGCCGGGCGTCATCGGCCATGGCACATCCTCCTGCTTCTGCAGCAGCCGCGTGCGGGTCCGCACAAAGCCGTTTATTCCGGCATGGCGGGCGAACAGCCGCGCGAGCAAGGCCGAAAGCAGCAGGGTGCTTTGTCCCGCGAGCACGGACTGGTCCACATGCAACGTTACTTCCGTGCCCCGCCCGAAGCACATCGGCCCGTCGATCTGCAGTCGTTCGATGACCGGGCGCGAGTCGATGCGCACGATCGAATGCACGTTGCGGGCGAGACCCGGATCGCCGCGGTCGGCATAGAGGTCGAGCAACGCATGGAGCGGATCGACACCGCGACCTTCCTTGGCAAGGCTGAGGAAATTGAGCCCGAGCTGGGCCACCAGCCGCCAGGCGAGATTGTCGGCCCTGGATTCACCCTCGGCGCCCGCCGGCAGCGCCGCCGGGATCGCCGGCTGCGGCGGACGCAACGCGCCGATGAGCCTGACCGCCTCGACCGGGTCGCCCGTCTCCAGCGTCAGCGTTGGATTGTCGTCGAGGATCGGCAGGTCGCGATTGGTGCAAAGCGCCATGATGTCGAGGCGCCTCAGAGGTCGGTTCGCCGGGCTTGCGATGGGACGCGAAACGGCCAGGAAGACATCGTCCCCGGTGTAGGAGGTGCGGGTCAGGCCATCGCGCCGCTCATCCTCGGTGGGCCGGCGCGGCCGGCGCTCGGTGGAGTAGACCCAGCCGCTGCCGCGGTTTTGCCCCAGGCTGAAGAGCTCGGGTATTTCGGCGTCGCTGCCCTCGCTCTCGGCGTCCTCGACCCGCGTGACCCGATAGATCTCGAAGTCGCGCGCCCGCGTACGGTCGGCATGCAGTACCTGCCGCGTCCGGCGGGGATCGAGCTCGACGATGTTGCACTCGCGCTCGAAGAGATTGATGATCGGGGTTACGAAGAGCTCGAAATCGGCGGGCGTAAGGTCGGCAAGCTCAGGTACGGGCCGCCGGAACAGGAAAATGACCTCCAGCCCTCCGTCGCATTTGCGCACCACCGGGTTCAGGCCAGAAACCCGCACATAGTGGAAGCGCTCGGGCATCATGAAATATTCCCGCAGCAGGCGGTAGCCTTCGAATGTCGGACGGGTACGCGGCATCAAGGCTTCGTCGTCGCGAATGCCGACCATTTCGGGTTCCGGCAGCGGCGATATCGGGTTGGTCTTGCCCTCGGTGCGCGCGCCAACCGCCGAACAGGCGCCGAAAATGGCGTCAAAAATCAGCGGCGCCTTACTGCGGCCGGCAAGATAGAGATCAAGCTGGTCAAGCGCGAGTTCGTTGAATTTGCCTTTGCCGGTGCGGGTGAGCGCGATGCGCAGCGCCGCTTGGCCGGCCACGCCGCCGACCGGCCCGATGCCGGCCGCCGCCAGTCCGCTGCGATCCTGGAAATAGCTGACCGAGCTGATCTCGATCGGCCACAGCGTGATCTCCTGGGCGGTGGTGAAAGTGCAGCGTGTCGACAGGCCAGGCTGGAGGCCGGAGACCAGCCGGGTGTCGCGCTTCACGACGTGGCCCGCAATCATCGACTGGACCTGCTGGCCGGGTTTCAGCACTGCCATGGCGGTCGCCGGCGCCGGCGTGACCAGATCGGGATAGAGGACGTCGAGCACGGCGCGTGAAAACCGCGAGCGCTCGGCATCGACTTTTAGCCGCGTGCGCGCGGCAAGAAAAGCAACCCCGTCCAGCAGGCGCTCGACATAGGGATCCGGACACGGCACCGTATCGAGCGAAAGGTTGCGAGCTATCGCCGGATGCATGTCGGCGAATTCCGCGGCGAGCCCGCGGATATGGGTCAGTTCTTCCTCGTAATATTCTACGAAGACCCGATCCATCTCAGCTTTCCCTGAATTCGGTCCGCGCCAGGCCGTTGTCGAGATTGATCGTTGTGCGAAGGCGCAGCCGTTCCGGCGTCGGCGTCATGATCAGCACCGCGTCTATCTCGATCTTCAGACCCACACTTTTGTCGCCAAGGGTCACCGTGACGGTCGTCGCGCTTTCCTTCAGGCGCGGTTCGAACGTGGCAAGCACCGAACGGATCTCCCGCGCCAACGTATCGCGGTCGAAGTCTCGCGACGAACGGCCGGAGAAGGAAGGCACGCCGTAATTGATCACGCTTCGGCGCACTTCCGGAAAATCAGCCAGCGAAGGCGGGTCGTCCATCGCCTGCTCCCGCTCGAGATCGGTCAGCAGCGGAACGGATTCGAAGCGCTCGGTGTTGAACAGGGCCTCGATGTCTCGCCGCACGGCCTCTCTCAGCACGCGCGCCGACACCACCACACCGCGGCTTTCGATCTCCGCACGGTGCTCGTCCTGAAAGATCAGCCGGTGCAGGCGCCGCTTCTGGTCCGGTGTCAGCTCCGCATCGGCGTCGATCGCGCGCGCGCTCCCGGCAAGAAATGTCTCCAGCCGCTCCGCGCCAAGCTCGTCCTGCAACAGCCGGCGCAGCCCGTCTATCTCGGAGGTAAGCCCGGGCAGGTCGTTGACGAGGCGGTCCCAAAGAGAGGGCTGGACCGCCTCGCGCGTCGCTCGCGAACTGCCGGCAAGCCGCGGCTTGTTCGCGCCGGGCCGCCGGACCTCACTTGCCGACATAGACATCCATTTCGATTTCGTCGTCCTTGTCGTAGACGAACTTGATCTTCTTGTAGGCGAAGCTGACTTCCTCCTCGATCAGGTCTTCCTCGTCCTCGGCCTGCGACATGTCGTATTCCATGATCGAGGCGTCGGTCAGCGTCACGACCAGATAGTCGCTCGTCTCGCCGTCTATGGTCCGGCGCGCGGAAAACACCACTTCGTCGAGAGCCTTGTTCTCGAACAGCGCCTTCTTCAGATAGGGCGAGGACTTGTCGTAGTGCTTGGTGAACTTGATCATCCCCAAGGCCACACGACCGCGGCGCGAGAGCGAATTCGGATCGTACGGCGCGACCATCTTGTAGTCGACACCATGGATTTCGATCTCGTCCTCGTGGCCGTCTCGTACGCTCGGACCCTTGATATCCGGAACTTTCAGGAAGCCATCGATCTTCACAGGCATTGTCTTTCTCCACCGCTCTCAAACGAAACAAGATCACATTGCTGCAGTTCAACCCTTCACTGACGGGAGTTCTGACACCAGCCGGAGCGAAGCGTTGATGCCCTCCAACTGATAATGCGGGCGCAGATAGAAGCGGGCATTGTAATAGCCCGGCCGGCCCTCCACGCTGTCCACCTGCACCTCTGCCGCGGCAAGTGGGCGCTTGGCGCGCGCCTTGTCGTCGGCGAAGGCCGGGTTGGCCAACACGTAGCGATTGATCCACTCGGTCAGCCAGATCTGCATGTCCGAGCGCTCCTTGAACGACCCAATCTTGTCGCGCGCAATTGCCTTGAGGTAATGCGCGAAGCGCGACACTGGGAAAAGGTAGGGCAGGTTGGCGCTCAGGCGTTCGTTCGACTGCGCATCGGGATCGACCAGGCGACCGGCGCGCGTCTCGTCATCCTGCAGCGAATGGGCACCGATGAAGGCCGCGAGGTCGGTGTTCTTCCGGTGCAGGATAGGCATCAGACCGAGCTTGGCCAATTCCGCCTCGCGGCGGTCGTCGATGGCGACTTCCGTCGGGCACTTCATCGCGATCGATCCGTCGTCGGTCGGGAAGGCGTGCACCGGCAGGTTGAGGACCGTGCCGCCATTCTCGACGCCGCGGATCTGGGTGCCCCAGCCATAGAGTTTGTGGCTGCGGTTGATGTTGACGCCCATCGGGAAGGCGGCGTTCATCCAGACATATTTGTTGTGGTCGCCCTGCACCTCCTCCTCGAAGGTGAAACCCTTCACCGGGACGGTCTCGGTGCCGTAGGGCAGCCGTGCCAGCACACGCGGCATGGTCAGGCCTATGTAGCGCGCATCCTCGCTCTCGCGCAGCGACTGCCACGAAGCGTAGGCCGGGTTGTTCACAATCATCTGAAGGTCCTGCGGGTTCGGCAGTTCCTGCCAGCTGTCCATGCGGAACAGGCGCGGCGAGGCGGCCGCGATGAACGGCGTGTGCGCCGAGGCGCAGATGCCCGAAATGTTGCGCAAGAGGCCGACGTCGCGCGGATGGTTCGAGAATTCGTAAGCGCCGACGATGCAGCCGATCGGCTCGCCGCCCAGCATCGAATACTCGTCCGTGTAGACCTTCTTGAAGATCGGGCTCTGATCCCACATCTGGCCTTCAAAATCCTCGAGGGTGTCGGCCAGCTGCTCCTTGGAGATGTTCATCACCCGGATCTTGAGATGCTTGGCATCGGTCTCGGTGTTGTTGATGAGATACCAGAGGCCGCGCCATGTGCCTTCCATTTCGCGCACTTCCGGCGCGTGCAGGATCTCGTTGACCTGCGTGGTCAGCATCTTGTCGATGCCGGCGATCAGCGACTTGATCGACTTGATCGCATTGGACGAGATGGTGGTGGTCTCGGAGCGGGATTGCGCCGCCAGCGCGAGATTGCGGACGAGCTGCTGCAGCTTCTCGCTGTCGTCCTTCTTGACCTTGAAATCCTTCTCAAGGAGCCCGCTGAACTCCCCCAGGTCAATGGCTTCGGCCTCGGCGGTGACGGCTGCGGTCTTTTGCTGTTCGGCCATGACTTATTCCCCAACCTTGTCGTCGTCAGACATTGCCTGGCTGGCGATCTTGCTCAGAAGCGGCTCGTTGTTGAGAAGCTGCGCGATGCGCTTTTCGGCGTCGACACGGCCATCCATGAAGCCGAGCAGTTCCTCGAGCTGGCGACGCATCTTGAGGATCTCGGCGAGTTGCGGGACCTGCTCGGCGATCTTGTCCGGCGCGAAATCGCCCATCTTGGTGAAGGTGAGATCAAGCGCCAGTTCCTCGTCCTTCTCGGCGCCTTCCGCTTGCGGCAGCGTATTCTTCACCCGCGCCTTCACGCGTGGCCCGAGCGCCTCCATGAACTTGGGGAAGCGGTTGGCGTCGGTCTCGACGAAGGCACGGTCCAACAGCGACTTTGAAGCTTCCCTGGTTTGCGAAGCGCCGGAAAGGTCGGCCATCACGCCCATGACGAACGGCAGTTCTATCGTCGTCGGGCTGCCGTAGGTTTCGACGTCGTAGGCGATCTGCACCCGCGGCGCGCGATTTCGTTCGATGACCTTCGCTTTGCTTTCGGCTGGCATGTGTTGCTACCTTTCATCCTTCTGGGCCGTCTTCTTGGCATCGGGAACGCCGGCCAGAAGCCGGAACTCCTTCAGCCCCGACGGGGCGAGATCTTCCATCAGTTCAACAAAATCCATGTGCACCATGCGGCGCACACGGCGGGCGAGATGCGGGATCGGGCTCGACGGCTCGGTGCGGTCATAGAAAGCGACGACAAGGTCGAGGCACTTGACCACGTCATCGCGCGAGGAAATCCGGTCGGGCAGCCCGGTGCTCTGTTCCGCGTAGCTTGCGACACTTGCCATCGTATCGGCTCCATGACCGTTTCGGACGGGCGTTGCCGGTTCCGCCGGCGGCGGGGAGGGTTTCGCCGCGCCGTTCGCCACGGCGCCGGCAGCCGAATTGCGCTCCAGGGTCGTCAGCAAACGCTGCAGGAACCGTTTCAATTCCGGGACGGCGGGACCGTTGCCTTCGATGCGGGCGTTGAGCGCGGTCTCGACGGCATCGAGGGCCGCGATTGCCGCGCGGGCGTCGCCCAGCAGCGACGTCATCGCCTCGCCGGCCTGACGATCTGCGCCGCGCATCGCCGCGCCGCGCCTCGCGGCTGCGGCGCCGGCGCTGATCGCTGCATGCGCGTTCGCCGCGCCGTTCGCCACGCGCCGGCAGCCGAATTGCGCTCCAGGGTCGTCAGCAAACGCTGCAGGAACCGTTTCAATTCCGGGACGGCGGGACCGTTGCCTTCGATGCGGGCGTTGAGCGCGGTCTCGACGGCATCGAGGGCCGCGATTGCCGCGCGGGCGTCGCCCAGCAGCGACGTCATCGCCTCGCCGGCCTGATCGATCTGCGCCGCGCATCCGCTGCGCACCCGGTTCAAGAGCTGGCTGTGGGCGCTCGCAAGCGCTGCCTTTTCGCTGGCATTCAGCCCAGAGGCCGCTTCCTGGAGCATGACGCGCTCGTCGAGGGCGCCTTGTTCCAGGTCGCGCCCGCTGATCGGCCCGATCGGGCGCGGCGCGAAAAAGATCATCTGCCGCAGGTCTGCCAGCAGGCCTTCCTGGCCGTTCTGGAGATCGAGCAGGGCGTTGATGCGACGCAAGGCCGCGTCGCGCGGCGTTGCACCGGATCGCAGCGCCGGGTGCAGGGTCTCCCAGTGGGCGTCGAACGTCTGCGCAATCAGGCTCAGACCGTCGGCCAGTCCGGCCAGCCGGTTTTCATTGGCCAGGGCGCGCGTGACGATGACCAGAAGGCGCAGATCCCGGCCGCGCGGACGCAATTCCTCGGCCTTGGCAAGCACGGCGGGCCAGTCGATCGGAATGATCGCTTCCGCGGACGGCTTGTTGCGGTCGTCATACTCGACTTTGGTCTGCTGTTCGATCAGGCGCTCCAGCTCATGGAAGGCCGGGTCGTTGCGCAAATCCTCACCTGACGGATTCTCACCGTCGAGAGGATTCAGCCAGAGTGCGAGATCAATCACACCAACCCCCAGGAGCGGCCTTGAGACCTTGCGTGACGCAAGGTTATCACAGTGCGTCACTTTATCACAATTCAAGGACTGCTCAAAAACTAACGGAAGCTAAACGCGACCGTTCTGTCGCCGAAACCCATGGCGTCATTGTCCGGCGCCGTATGTGAAATGCATCGCATAGGCGAGGGCAATTTCGTGTTTGTTTGCCTGGGGATGCGGGGCTTTCCCTGAAACGGAAGATGCTGGGCGAATCGGGCATCGAGGCGCATCATCCATCACATGCTTTGTCAACCTGCCGCTTCTATGGCAGGGTATCGGCTGGCTGATTTCGGGAGCAGGTTCGATGGAACAGCGCCGGTCATCGCAGAGCTTCAAGCGCAAGGAACTGGTTGCCAAGCTCGATGCCACGGGGGTGCGCGCCTTCAAGGCCGCGGCCGACACGGCCAAGCTGCGCGGCAATCCCTATGTCGAACTCGTCCATTTCATTCAGCAACTGGTGCTGTCGGAGCGCTCGGATGTGCAGATGATCGTCGCCGATGCCGGGCTGGATGCCAGCCGGCTGACGGCGGACATGACCCGTGCCATCGACAAGCTGCCCTACGGCGCCACCTCGGTGGAGGAATTCTCCGACCACATCTTCCACGCCATCCAGGAAGGCTGGAACCTCGCGACGCTGGAGTTCGGCGTCGAGGAGGTGCGCAGCTCGCATATCCTGCTTGCCTGCCTGAAGACGCCGGTGCTGGAGGGCCTGGTTTCGAAGATCAGCGCCGAGTTCGACCGGATCGATGCGGACGGCGTCATTTCCCGCTTCGCCGATGTCATGGAAGGTTCGCTGGAGGCCGGCGCTGCCCCGGCCACCCTCGCCACGGAGACGCCGATGAAACACGGCCCCGGCGGGGATTCGGCGCTGGCGAAATATGCCACCGACCTGACGCAGCGCGCCCACGACGGCAAGATCGATCCGGTCGTCGGCCGCGATCCCGAAATCCGGCAGATCGTCGACATCCTGATGCGGCGCCGGCAAAACAACCCGATCCTCACCGGCGAGGCCGGGGTCGGCAAGACCGCCGTGGTCGAGGGTTTTGCGCTCCGCATTGCCCAGGGCGACGTGCCGCCAACGCTCCAGAATGTCAGCGTGCGCATGCTCGATGTCGGGCTGATGCAGGCGGGGGCAAGCGTCAAGGGCGAGTTCGAGAAGCGGCTGAAGGCGGTCATCGACGAGGTCCAAGCCTCCGAGACGCCGATCATCCTGTTCATCGACGAAGCGCACACGCTGATCGGCGCCGGGGGTGCCGCCGGAACCGGCGATGCCGCCAATCTCCTGAAGCCGGCGCTGGCACGCGGCGAGCTTCGCACCATCGCGGCGACGACCTGGGCCGAGTACAAGCAGCATATCGAGAAGGACCCGGCGCTGACCCGCCGCTTCCAGGTGGTCAAGATCGATGAGCCGTCGGAAGTCGTGGCCGTGCTGATGCTGCGCGGCGTCGCCGGCGTCCTGGAACAGCACCATAAGGTGCAGATTCTGGACGAGGCGATCGAGGCGGCGGTTGCCTTGTCGCATCGCTACATTCCGGCGCGGCAGCTGCCCGACAAGGCGGTCAGCCTTCTCGACACGGCCTGCGCCCGCGTCGCCATTTCGCAGCATGCGACGCCTGCCGAAGTCGAGGACATATTGCGCCGTCGCCAGGCGCTCGAGGTCGAGCGCGGCATCATCGGCCGCGAGGCGGCGATCGGCATCGAGGTGGCGGACCGGCAGGTCAGGGTCGATGCCGGCCTGGCCGAAACCGAAGCCGCTTTGGCCGCCGCCCAGGCCCGTTGGGACCGGGAAAAGGCGCTGGTGGCCGAAATCCTTGACCTGCGCGCACGACTGCGCGGCGAGGGCGTGCCGCTCGATCCGGTGGACGCCGAGGAAGCTGCCGGCGGCGAAGCGGCTGCCGCGACCGGAGCAGACGCACCGGAGAAGAAGGCACCCGGGGCCAAGGCGCCGGAGGTGAAAGCAGCGGAAACCAAGACCTCGAAGACGAAGGCCGCGAAAACGAAGGCAGCCAAGGTCGAGGCGCCCGTTGCCGAGGTCGCCGCTTCGCCACCGGATTCCGCCGCCGACCTGGCACGATTGCGCGAATTGATGGGGGAACTTGCCGCGGCCCAGGGCGAGACGCCGCTGATCCTGCCATCTGTCGACCGCAACGCCGTGGCCGCGGTGGTGCAGGACTGGACCGGCATCCCGACCGGACGGATGCTGTCCAGCCAGACCGAGAAGGCGCTCAAGCTCGCCGCCACGCTTGCCGAGCGCGTGGTCGGCCAGGATCACGCGATGGAGATGATCGCCAAACGCGTGCAGACCAGCCGCGCCGGGCTCGGCGCGCCGGAAAAGCCGGTGGGCGTGTTCCTGCTCTGCGGTCCTTCCGGCGTCGGCAAGACCGAGACCGCGCTGGCGCTGGCCGAAACGCTCTACGGCGGCGAGCAGAACCTCATCTCGATCAACATGTCCGAATTCCAGGAGGCACATACGGTCTCGACGCTCAAGGGCGCGCCGCCCGGTTATGTCGGCTACGGCAAGGGCGGTATCCTAACCGAGGCGGTGCGCAGAAAACCCTATTCGGTGATCCTGCTCGACGAGGTCGAGAAGGCGCATCCCGACGTGCACGAGATTTTCTTCCAGGTCTTCGACAAGGGCATGATGGACGACAGCGAAGGCCGGCGGATCGATTTCAAGAACACGCTGATCCTGCTCACATCCAATGTCGGCTCCGAGGTCATCATGGACCGCACCGGGAACGGCACGGTGCGAGCCGGGCTCGACGATCTCGACACCGCCTTGCGCGGCCCGTTGCTCAAGGTTTTCCCCGCGGCCTTCCTTGGCCGGGTGGTGACCATACCCTACTATCCGCTGTCGGATGCGATGATCGAGGCGATCACGCGCCACCAGTTCGCCAAGATCGCGCGCCGGCTGCGAGCCACAAGCGATGCCGAGCTGGTGATCGGCGACGGGGTCATGGATCTGGTCAAGGCGCGCTGCACCGAGATCGAATCCGGCGGGAGAATGATCGACGCCATCCTCACCAACACGCTGCTGCCGGAACTGAGCCGCGGCGTTCTGAACCGTTCGCTCGAAGGCGAAAAGATGACGAAAGTGACCGTCGGGGCTTCCGCGGAAGGGTTCACCTACACTTTCGAATGACCGCCGTTGCTGTCTCGACTGCCGTCGGCCTGGCATCGAAATCAAAGACGACTGGTTTGCCGTGGGTGGGCCAGCGCGCGAAGGTCAGCGGAACGACGTCGTGGTGCCGGAAGATCGCGCCGACGAGCTCGATGGCGCGGCGATCTTCCTGCCTTCGAACGCCGCCAGTTTCGTCACCGGTCAGATGCTCTTGTCGACGGCGGGATGACCAGCTCCGTACAGCGGGCGTCGGGCCCTATGTGTCTTCCTTTGTTCACCCGCGGCACGTTACATAGGCGGTGCTGGTCTGCAACGGCTGCTTTGCTTTCGGCCGGGCGTTTCAGGAACAAGGGTCTGCGGCAATGACGGCATCGGCGAAAGATCTATCCTTGCGCGTTCCCATCGACGGACGGCACCGCAAGATGCTGATCGATGGAAAGTGGCGCGACGCGGCGAGCGGCCGCACCTTCGAGACGCGCAACCCCGCCACGGGGGCGGTGATCGGCACCGTGCCGCGATCCGGTGCCGGGGACATCGACCTCGCCGTCGCCGCCGCGCGCCGTGCCTTCGAAGGACCGTGGAGCCGGTTCAAGCCGTATGAGCGCCAGCTCCTGCTCCTCAAGATCGCCGATCTGATGGAGCGGCATTGGGAAGAGATCGCGCTTTCCGATACGACGGATATGGGCATGCCGATCACGCGCACGCTGGCCAACAGGACCCGCGTGCTCGGCATGTTGCGCTTCTATGCCGGCATGGCCACCTCCATTCACGGGCAGACGGTCGGCAACTCGCTGCCCGGCGAGATCGTGTCCTACACCCGCAAGGAACCGGTCGGCGTCGTTGGCGCGATCATTCCCTGGAACGCGCCTGCCGCCGCCTCGATCTGGAAAATCGGCCCGGCGCTCGCCACCGGCTGCACCATCGTGCTGAAGCCCTCGGAAGAGGCGCCGCTGACGCCGCTGCTGATCGCCGAGATCATGCTGGAAGCGGGCCTGCCGGAGGGCGTTGTCAACGTCGTCACCGGCACCGGCGCCGAGGCCGGCGCGCCGCTGGCCTCGCATATGGATGTCGATAAGGTGGTCTTCACCGGCTCCACCGCGACTGGCCAAAGCATCCTGCGCGCCTCGGCCTCCAACATGAAGCGCGTTTCGCTGGAGCTTGGCGGCAAGTCGCCGGTGATCGTCTGCGCCGACGCCGACATCGAGCGCGCCGTGCCGGTGGCGGCGATGTCGGTCTTCGCCAATTCCGGCCAGATCTGCATCGCCGGCTCGCGGCTCTTCGTCGAGCAGCCGATCTATGAGGAGTTCGTCGAGCGGGTCGCCGCCCATGCGGCAAAGCTCAGGATCGGCGACGGCGCCGATCCGGCAACCGAGATCGGGCCGCTGATCTCTCCCCGTCAGCTCGAGCGCGTCACCGGCTTCATCGCGGACGGCGTGCGGCAGGGCGCCAGGCTGTTGACCGGCGGCGCGCGCGTCACCGAGGGTGCGCTTGCCTTGGGCAATTTCATCACGCCGGGCGTGTTCGCCGGCGTGACCGACGACATGCGCATCGCCAAAGAGGAGATTTTCGGCCCGGTCATCTCGGCGCTGCCGTTCGACACGTTGGATGAGGCGGTGCGGCGGGGCAACGACACGCCCTATGGGCTCGCCGCCGGCGTGTTCACGCACGATATCGGCAAGGCGCACCGGCTGGCCAATCGGCTCCGCGCCGGATCAGTCTGGGTCAACACCTATCACGCGATCGACCCGGCGGTGCCGTTCGGCGGCTACAAGATGAGCGGCTACGGACGCGAAGGCGGCACCGAGCACCTCGATGAGTATCTGAACACCAAGGGCGTCTGGATCAGGACCGACTGAGCGCCCTTTCGATACGGATCACTGATCCGGCCGTCGCCGCGGCGGCTATTTCTGCCGGAAGGCGGTGTGGAACGATGTCACCAGCGGCCCCAATATGTAATCGAGCGCCGTGCGCTCCTCGGTGACGATCATCACCGAGGCCGGCATGCCTGGATAGAGCGATATCTGAGGGGCGGCGGCCAGTTCGGCCGGATCGACCGCAATGTCGGCGACATAGTAGGGAAGGCCTGTCTTGCTGTCGGTAATACGGTCAGCCGAAATGCGGGTGACGTGTCCATGGATGATCGGTATCGAGCGCTGCTTGTAGGAGGTGAAGCGGACTTCGGCCGTCATGTCGGACCTGAGGCTCGATATGTCCTCGACGCGGACCTGCGCCTGGACGATCAGCGAATTCTGCGTCGGCACGATATCGAGGATGGTCTGGCCCGGCGCGACGATCGCTCCGATCGAAAAGACGCTGAGGTCCATCACCTGGCCGTCATAGGGCGCGCGCACCTCGGCACGGTCCATGGCGGCCTGGGCCGCGAACATCTTGGGCACGAGATCGGCCAGGTTGGACTGCGTCTCGATCATCATCGCCGAAAGCTTGGCCCGGCGTTCGTTGGACAGTTGCGCGATCTGGCTCTCGAGCTCGGCCTTGGTCTGCCGGCTGCCGGCAATGGCGCCCAGGTTCTCGTCGATCAGGCCCTGCAGGTCCGAGGCGGATCGGTCGAGCTCCAGGATGCGCGGGCGGGTCGTCAGTCCGGCCTTGAGCAGCTTGCCGAGGCTCGCCTTCTCGTCGACGGTCGATCGCAACTGGGCGCGATAGGAATCGACGCGCGCCTGCTTGCCCTCGATCTGCTCGTCGAGCTCGGCGATCCGCTTCTCGAGGATCTGCCTGGCGCCGGCCATCGAGGCGCGCTGGCTTTCGAGATCGGCGACCTGGTTGGCCATCGCGTCCTGGAGATAGGCCTGGTGCTCGCCCGCGATATCCTTCGGGAAGGCAACTTCCTGGCTGCCGTCGAGCTCGGCCCGGATCCTGGCATCGGTGGCACGCAGCAGGGCGTACTGCTGGGCGTAGAGATTGAACTCGGAGCGCAGCCTGGTGTCGTCCAGCAGCAGCAGGACCTGGCCCTTCTGGACGATATCACCGTCCTTGACGCGGATCTCCTTTATCGTCCCGCCATCGAAATGCTGGAGGCTCTTGCGGTTGCCCTCCACCTTGACGACCGCCTCGGCGAGCACGGCGCCGTTCAGCGGGGCGAAGGCGGCCCAGCCGCCGAAGACGCCGAAGAAGGCGAGTATGATCAACAGGCCGATCAGGGCCGGCATCCGGATCGAGTCCGGGGCCGGGATGCCGGCTTCGCCGGGCAGGCTGCGGTAAGTGAGGGCGCTGTCGCTCAAACGTCTCTCCTCTCGCAGTTCATTGGGTTGCCACGGCGATCGGAGCCTGGCGCTGGTTGAGCAGCGCCACGATTTCGTTCCGCATGCCGAAGGCTTCGACCGCGCCATCGCGCAGCAAAAGGATCTTGTCGACATTGGCGAGCGTCGAGGGCCGGTGCGAGACGATGATGACGGTGCTGCCACGGCGCTTGAGCTCGATCGCGCAGTCGCTGAGCGCGCGGTCGCCGTCGGCGTCGAGGTTGGAACTCGGCTCGTCGAGGACGATCAGGTTCGGGGTGCCGAACACCGCCCGGGCAAGGGCGATGCGCTGGCGATAACCGCCCGACAGCACCGCGCCGCCTTCGCCGATCTGCGTCTCGTAGCCCTGCGGCAGGCGGATGATCATGTCGTGTACGCCGGCGAGCCGCGCGGCCTCGATCACCTCCTGGTCGACATTGGTCTTGAAGCGGCCGATGTTGGCGGCGACGGTGTCGGCGAAGAGCTCGATGTCCTGCGGCAGGTAGCCGATATGGTCGCCCAGCGTATCGCGCCCCCAATGCGACATGTCGGCCCCATCCAGCCTGACGGTACCGCGGCTCGGCTGCATGACGCCGGCGAGGTGCCTGGCTAGCGTCGACTTGCCGGCGCCGGAAGGGCCGACGATGCCGAGGGCCTCGCCCGCCTCGAGCCGGAAGGAGACATCCCGCAGCAGTACTTTCTGCAGGTTCGGAATGGCAAAACTCACCTGCTCGACCGAGATCTTGCCGGAGGGTTTCGGCAGGTTGAACGAGCGTTCGTCCTTCGCGTCGCCGTCGACCAGCCTGCGCACTCGCGCAAGTGCCGCGCGCGCCAGGATCAGGCTGCGCCAAAGGCCGACGATCTGCTCGACCGGCTGCAGGCCGCGACCGAGCAGGAGGCTGGCCGCGAACATCGAGCCGGCTGTGGTCTGCCGTTCGATCACCAGATAGGCGCCGAGGCCGAGGATGAGCGACTGCATGGTCAGGCGCAGGAAGCGGATTAGCCCCGTCATCAGCGCGGCGCGGTCGCTCGCTTGCGCCTGGCGCAAGAGCGCTAGGTTGCGGTCGCGGCCCCAGCGGCGGATGAGGCCGTCGATCATGCCCATGGCACGAACGACCTCCGAATTCCTGAGGCTCATCTCGGTGAAATTGTAGTTGGTCGTCGCGATGTCGTTGGCCTGCTTCAGCGGCGCGCGCACCAGATATTCGTTTAGCACCGCCATGGCGATGAGCAGCAGCGCGGAGCCGAGCGCGAAGAAGCCCAACCAGGGGTGCAGCAGGAAGATGATGCCGATGTAGATCGGTGACCAGGGCAGGTCGAACAGCGCGTGGATACCGCTGCCGGTGATGACCTGCCGGAACGTGTCGAAGTCGCGGATCGGCTGGCTCTGCGAGGCGCCCTGCGACGGCGTTTCGACCGATGCGGCCAGGATCCTGGCCGAAAGCAGCCGATCGAGGCGCGCGCTGGCGCGCGTCAGGATCCAGGCGCGCACCAGGTCGAGGCCGGCCAGCGCCATGAAGGCGACCAGCAGCACCAGCGTCAGCATCACCAGTGTGGTCTGGCTGCCGCTGGTGACGACACGGTCGTAGATCTGCAGCATGTAGAGGGGCGAGGCGAGATAGAGCAGATTGATCGCCAGGCTGAAGGCGGCCGCGACCAGGAAATAGCGGCGGCACGCCCGAAGCGCGTCGTTCACGATCTGCGATTTGCTACCGATACTCAAGATACCCAGCGGAGAACCCGCCCCCAACTGCACGCCCGGACCGATACTACTACCGATCCCTCAATCGGCCACGCGATCCGCTCGTAAACCTGCCGTAAACCTTAATTCGTAAGCAGAACCCGCGGCCGGCGGGAAACGAGGTGAGCCGCGCGTGGCCGCCGGCTCACCTCCTCATTCATCACAGCACGAAGTCGCTCGCGGTCAGGCCAAGCCCGGTGCCGGTCAGCGTGATCTGGAAATCCGCCGTCGCATTGCCGTTGACGTCGACACGCACGATCGTGTTGCTGCCGACCTCAGACCAGGTGATGCTGTTGGCGACGGTAGCCCCGTTCTGCCCGCCGAACAGGAAGGCCTGGTCGCCGGCGGCGGTACTGGCGTCGATCGAGGACAGGTCGATCTTGTCGGTGCCATGCACGAAGTCGGTGATGGTGTCGTTCGCGGCACTTGCCGGGGAATCCGAAACGGCCGATCCGTAGTAGAACGTGTCGGCTCCCAGGCCGCCGGTAAGCGTGTCAGTGCCGACACCGCCGACCAGTCGGTCGTTGCCATCGCCGCCGTTCAGTGTGTCGTTGCCGTCCTGCCCAAACAGCGTGTCGTTACCGGCCAGGCCAAAGATCGAGTCCGCTCCGCCATTGCCGTAGAGGACGTCGTCGCCGTTGTTGTTGCTGGGATCGTTGAGTGTTTCTCCCGCGTTCAAGCCGTTGCTGCCCGTTATGATCTGGAACGTCTCGCTGTACTGATATGCGGGCCCGACCGGGTCGCCGACTTGGGTGGCCTGCACGGTCACGGTGGATATGCTGTTCGTCGTGAGGCTTCCCGAGCTGAGCGTGTTCCCGCTGATCGAAAACAGGTTCGCATTCGATTGCGAGGTGATGCTGTAGACAAAGCTGCCAGGATCTGAGTCGGTCGCGCTCAGGGTTCCGGTGAACTGGAAGGAATTGAAATTCACATTATCCGTTGTTGTGATCGGCGTCAGCTGGATATCGGTCGGCGCAAAGCGCGGCGGGCCGTCGTCGGCGCCGGTGATGGAGATCGAGACCAGCTTTGCGGTGCCATCCTCCGAATAGACGGTAAAGCTGTCGCTCAATGGCTGCCCGTCAGCGAGTGCGTTGACCGTCGGGTTCGAATTGTCGAGCGTATAGGTCCAGACACCGGCTGATGTCACGGTGAAGGCGCCGTAGCCGGACGCGCTGGCCGTCGCGGAATTGACGGCCTGGAACGAGTCCGTGGTGTTGTCGACATCGGTTGAAAGAAGGTCGCCGGTAGCTGTCGGCGTGCCGCCGCCATTGGAGCTGCCCGCTTCGACGACGGCTCCGCTGGCCGTGCCGGTGATCGCCGCGGCATCGTTGGCGCCGTTGATGGTGATATCGACCACCTGCGAGGTGCCGTCGGCGGTGGTGACCGTCACCAGCTCATGCAGCGTGGTGTTCGCGCCGCTGCTGTTGAGCGCCTGAACGGTGGCGTTGTTGTCGTCCAGCGTGTAGCTCCAGGTGCCGGCGGCATCGATCGAGAACGTGCCATAGCTTTTGGCCACGGCGGCCTGGACGTCGAAGGTGGCCGGATTGTCGACGTCGATCGCGTTGAGGTCGCCCCCGGCCGTCGCATCGCCCGGCGTGCCATTGGCAACGCCGCTCTTCTCCGTGACCGAGGTGTCCTGGATGCCGTTGCCGGTAATCACCGCGGCGTCGTTGGTGCCGGTGATGGAGATGGTGATCAGCTGGCTGGTGCCGTCCTCGGAATGGACGGTGAAGGAGTCGCTGAGCGGATCGCCGTCATTGAGGGCGTCGACCGTCGGATTGGTGTCGTCGAGCGTGTAGGTCCAGTTGCCGGCGGCATCGATGGTGAAGCTGCCGTAGCTGGTGCTGCCGCTGTCGGCCTGGAAGACGTTGTCGGCGTTGTCGACGTCGCTTGCCGTCAGCGAGCCGATGGCGGTGACCGGGGCGTCGGCGCCGTCCTCGTCGACCGCGCCGCTGGTGGTGCCGTCGATGATGGCGGCGTCGTTGGTGCCGGTGATGGAGATGGTGATCAGCTGGCTGGTGCCGTCCTCGGAATGGACGGTGAAGGAGTCGCTGAGCGGATCGCCGTCATTGAGGGCGTCGACCGTCGGATTGGTGTCGTCGAGCGTGTAGGTCCAGTTGCCGGCGGCATCGATGGTGAAGCTGCCGTAGCTGGTGCTGCCGCTGTCGGCCTGGAAGACGTTGTCGGCGTTGTCGACGTCGCTTGCCGTCAGCGAGCCGATGGCGGTGACCGGGGCATCGGCGCCGTCCTCGTCGACCGCGCCGCTGGTGGTGCCGTCGATGATGGCGGCGTCGTTGGTGCCGGTGATGGAGATGGTGATCAGCTGGCTGGTGCCGTCCTCGGAATGGACGGTGAAGGAGTCGCTGAGCGGATCGCCGTCATTGAGGGCGTCGACCGTCGGATTGGTGTCGTCGAGCGTGTAGGTCCAGTTGCCGGCGGCATCGATGGTGAAGCTGCCGTAGCTGGTGCTGCCGCTGTCGGCCTGGAAGACGTTGTCGGCGTTGTCGACATCGCTTGCCGTCAGCGAGCCGATGGCGGTGACCGGGGCGTCGGCGCCGTCCTCGTCGACCGCGCCGCTGGTGGTGCCGTCGATGATGGCGGCGTCGTTGGTGCCGGTGATGGAGATGGTGATCAGCTGGCTGGTGCCGTCCTCGGAATGGACGGTGAAGGAGTCGCTGAGCGGATCGCCGTCATTGAGGGCGTCGACCGTCGGATTGGTGTCGTCGAGCGTGTAGGTCCAGTTGCCGGCGGCATCGATGGTGAAGCTGCCGTAGCTGGTGCTGCCGCTGTCGGCCTGGAAGACGTTGTCGGCGTTGTCGACGTCGCTTGCCGTCAGCGAGCCGATGGCGGTGACCGGGGCATCGGCGCCGTCCTCGTCGACCGCGCCGCTGGTGGTGCCGTCGATGATGGCGGCGTCGTTGGTGCCGGTGATGGAGATGGTGATCAGCTGGCTGGTGCCGTCCTCGGAATGGACGGTGAAGGAGTCGCTGAGCGGATCGCCGTCATTGAGGGCGTCGACCGTCGGATTGGTGTCGTCGAGCGTGTAGGTCCAGTTGCCGGCGGCATCGATGGTGAAGCTGCCGTAGCTGGTGCTGCCGCTGTCGGCCTGGAAGACGTTGTCGGCGTTGTCGACATCGCTTGCCGTCAGCGAGCCGATGGCGGTGACCGGGGCGTCGGCGCCGTCCTCGTCGACCGCGCCGCTGGTGGTGCCGTCGATGATGGCGGCGTCGTTGGTGCCGGTGATGGAGATGGTGATCAGCTGGCTGGTGCCGTCCTCGGAATGGACGGTGAAGGAGTCGCTGAGCGGATCGCCGTCATTGAGGGCGTCGACCGTCGGATTGGTGTCGTCGAGCGTATAGGTCCAGTTGCCGGCGGCATCGATGGTGAAGCTGCCGTAGCTGGTGCTGCCGCTGTCGGCCTGGAAGACGTTGTCGGCGTTGTCGACGTCGCTTGCCGTCAGCGAGCCGATGGCGGTGACCGGGGCATCGGCGCCGTCCTCGTCGACCGCGCCGCTGGTGGTGCCGTCGATGATGGCGGCGTCGTTGGTGCCGGTGATGGAGATGGTGATCAGCTGGCTGGTGCCGTCCTCGGAATGGACGGTGAAGGAGTCGCTGAGCGGATCGCCGTCATTGAGGGCGTCGACCGTCGGATTGGTGTCGTCGAGCGTGTAGGTCCAGTTGCCGGCGGCATCGATGGTGAAGCTGCCGTAGCTGGTGCTGCCGCTGTCGGCCTGGAAGACGTTGTCGGCGTTGTCGACATCGCTTGCCGTCAGCGAGCCGATGGCGGTGACCGGGGCATCGGCGCCGTCCTCGTCGACCGCGCCGCTGGTGGTGCCGTCGATGATGGCGGCGTCGTTGGTGCCGGTGATGGAGATGGTGATCAGCTGGCTGGTGCCGTCCTCGGAATGGACGGTGAAGGAGTCGCTGAGCGGATCGCCGTCATTGAGGGCGTCGACCGTCGGATTGGTGTCGTCGAGCGTGTAGGTCCAGTTGCCGGCGGCATCGATGGTGAAGCTGCCGTAGCTGGTGCTGCCGCTGTCGGCCTGGAAGACGTTGTCGGCGTTGTCGACATCGCTTGCCGTCAGCGAGCCGATGGCGGTGACCGGGGCGTCGGCGCCGTCCTCGTCGACCGCGCCGCTGGTGGTGCCGTCGATGATGGCGGCGTCGTTGGTGCCGGTGATGGAGATGGTGATCAGCTGGCTGGTGCCGTCCTCGGAATGGACGGTGAAGGAGTCGCTGAGCGGATCGCCGTCATTGAGGGCGTCGACCGTCGGATTGGTGTCGTCGAGCGTGTAGGTCCAGTTGCCGGCGGCATCGATGGTGAAGCTGCCGTAGCTGGTGCTGCCGCTGTCGGCCTGGAAGACGTTGTCGGCGTTGTCGACATCGCTTGCCGTCAGCGAGCCGATGGCGGTGACCGGGGCATCGGCGCCGTCCTCGTCGACCGCGCCGCTGGTGGTGCCGTCGATGATGGCGGCGTCGTTGGTGCCGGTGATGGAGATGGTGATCAGCTGGCTGGTGCCGTCCTCGGAATGGACGGTGAAGGAGTCGCTGAGCGGATCGCCGTCATTGAGGGCGTCGACCGTCGGATTGGTGTCGTCGAGCGTGTAGGTCCAGTTGCCGGCGGCATCGATGGTGAAGCTGCCGTAGCTGGTGCTGCCGCTGTCGGCCTGGAAGACGTTGTCGGCGTTGTCGACATCGCTTGCCGTCAGCGAGCCGATGGCGGTGACCGGGGCGTCGGCGCCGTCCTCGTCGACCGCGCCGCTGGTGGTGCCGTCGATGATGGCGGCGTCGTTGGTGCCGGTGATGGAGATGGTGATCAGCTGGCTGGTGCCGTCCTCGGAATGGACGGTGAAGGAGTCGCTGAGCGGATCGCCGTCATTGAGGGCGTCGACCGTCGGATTGGTGTCGTCGAGCGTGTAGGTCCAGTTGCCGGCGGCATCGATGGTGAAGCTGCCGTAGCTGGTGCTGCCGCTGTCGGCCTGGAAGACGTTGTCGGCGTTGTCGACATCGCTTGCCGTCAGCGAGCCGATGGCGGTGACCGGGGCATCGGCGCCGTCCTCGTCGACCGCGCCGCTGGTGGTGCCGTCGATGATGGCGGCGTCGTTGGTGCCGGTGATGGTGACCGTCACCGTCTGGGTGTCGGTGCCGCCATGGCCGTCGTCGGCCTGGATCGTGTAGGTCAGCGTCAGCGTCTCGCCGGCCGCCAGGAAATCGAACGCCTGCGGCGTCGAGTTGAAGCTCCAGGTCAGATTGTGGGTCTCGCCCGCATCGGCCGTCAGCGAGGTCGGCGAAACCGTCAGCATGTTGATGACGGCGGCGCTGTCCAGGCTGCCGGTGGTGCCGCCGGGCGACACCGAGGTTACGCTCGCGCTCACCGTGTCGGAGACATCGGCGTCGTTCACCGTCAGCGTGCCGCTCGCCGTCAGCGGCGCACTGGTCTCGGTCAGCGAGGCGGCGTCTTTGTCCGTCGTCACCAGATGGATGTCCGGCTTGTCGTTGGTGCCGGTGAACTGGATGGTGGCCGTGGCCCAGCTCAGCGTGCCGTTGCCGAGCTGGATGGCGTAGGTCACCTTGTCGACAAGGATCTGCCCGGCGGCAAGCGACTGCAACAGTCCGTCGATACTGGCCGTGCTGTAATGGATCGTGCCGTCACTGGCTATCCAGATCCTGGCGCCCAGGAGGCTGGTGTCGGTGGTCCCGGCGGCTCCCGCGCTGTCGTCGGAGCTTGAGTATGTAATGTCCTTGGTCAGCAGGTCCGCCGGCGCATAGGTCTTCGTCGCTATCGACGCACTGACGGTGTCGTCGATGGAGTAGAGCGTTTTGGCCGCCCCGCCCAGGTCGTTCGCTAGAACATTCAGAATCAGGACGCTACCGGCATCTTCCGAAGAAAAGAAGATGTCGTCCTTCGCCTGCGGTGTGTTGGAAAAAGACGTCGTGGTGCCGCCGGCACCGGTGACCTGAGTAGCCATTTTTCACCCCTGTTGTTTAACGACAGACGCCCCACCGCCTGTCGACCCCATTGAAAGACCAGCCGCTTCTTGACTGAAAATGTTGCACGCCCGGCACGCAGATTCCGGCACATGTCGATTGTGTCAGCGCACCCGAAGGCCTCGATGCCGACGCCCAGCGATGGCCAGCACAACGTGTGGCCAGTCACGGGCGGGCTGTGGCTCAAATGGTGATGGCTGCGGCGGTACTGGCCGCCGTGCTGTGTTTCCCCTAGCCCCTTTAGCGTCGCTTAACCCGTTGTTGCCGGTCGGGGGCCATTTTATTCGACGCTTATATTAGGGTATTATTAACCCTGTCAGCGAGGAGGCGTCAACATCCTGCTTGGCATAACAGTTAATATTAGGGCCGCTACTGATATTCGGCGCATGGCCGCAGGACCAGTCGCGCGGCTATCGACGCATCCCGGAACATAGGCCGCGCGCCGGCAGAGACCCGTGGTTAAACTCCGTCTTGCCGCTCATTTCCTCGTGCAGCCAAGAGGGCAGGGACCGATGGCCCGGCGGCGTTGCCTGGCAGCGGACGCGTTTCACAAAGCAGCCCGGCGCATCGGAATCCGGAGCCTCCGCCTTTCAGGCCGAGCATCCTGCGCGTTTCGGCCGGCGTCGCGATCTCGTGGTCGAACTTGGCGAGGCCAGTCGGCAAAATCTAGCTTCCCGCCAGCGACAGGCCGCCGGCGCGTTCGCGCAGCAAGGCCAGCAATTCGCTTCGTCGCGCTTGCGGCGTGTCGACGGGCAGGACGAAGCACAGCGTCTTGTTGATGGCGCCATGGCCGTCGCGGATCGGGGCGGCCATGCACCAGGTGAAGCGGTCGGCGAGCGCCGATGTCTCGCTGAAGCCCTGCTGGCGCGCCAGTTCGACATCGGCGAAGAATTCGCCGGGTGCGATGATGCGGCCGTCCGGAAGCTTGTAGTCGTCAGCCGGGATGAAAGCTCCAAGCTCTTCCCTGCTCATATGGCCGACCAGAAGCCGTCCCGATGCCGTCCACGGGATCGGGACCTCGACGCCGACATCGCTGGAAATGCGGAACGGGCCGGGCGAATCCCGGCAGTCGAGGACGACATATTTGTTGCCGCGCAGACCGCACATCTGAACGGTCTCGCCGGTCTCCGCGGCCATCCTGTCCAGCGTCTCGAGGATGCGACGGTAGTGCGCATTGTGATGCGAATAGGCCCAGCCGAACAGGTGCATCGCGCGGCCGAAATAGACATAGCCCTCGGTGCCGACATTCTCGAGCATCTCGGCTTCGAGCAGGCTGTTGACGATCTCGTAGGTGGTCGAGCGCGGCGCGCCAATCATCTTGGCGAGGTCGCCGACGCGCACCGGCGCACGATGCCTGAGCAGCGCCTCGAGCAGCATGATGACGCGGTCGATGCCGCGGCGGCGCTCGCCGCCTTGCGGTGCAGCGCCACCCGCCTCGATCAGATCGGTCGCGCTATCGCTCATTTCGGCCGTCCAAAATCATTTTAAGTCCTCGTCTCAAGACGCTTGAAAGATGCCAAGGCTCAGTCTAGCATCCCGCCTGTCCGATATACAGACACGATGTCTGAAATACCGGACAGATTAACGAGCCGGACAGAGAAGTCCAGACGAAAAAACGGGCGGTTCCGCAACGCGGCAACCGGCGGTTTTGTCGTCCCGACTCCGCACGCCCGGACACAACCACTGAAGGGGAACAGTCATGATGAAATCGCCGTTTTTCGCATCCGCCAGCGCCCTTTGCCTCGGTCTCGTCTTGGCCTTGGGCGTAGGCTCGCAGGCCAATGCCGCCGCCAAATGCATCAAGGGCGACCGCAAGGCGCCGTACACGATCGGCTGGGCCAACATCTATTCGGTGCCGACCTGGATGAAGCAGACGCAGGGCACCATCGAGGCCGAGGTCGAGGCGCTGAAGAAGCAGGGGCTGGTCGACAAGCTGGTCGTCACCGACGCCCAGGGCGACGCCAACGTGCAGATCCAGCAGATCCAGTCGATGATCGACTCCAATGTCGACGCCATCATCCTGATCGCCGGCTCATCGACCGCGCCGGCGCGCGTTATCGCCGATGCCTGCGCCAAGGGCATCGCTATTATCAACTTCGACAGCCTCGTCGACACCGACCAGGTGACCGCCAAGGTCAACACCGATTCCTCGCAGTGGGGCGACCAGGCCGCCAAGTTCCTGATCGACGCCATCGGCGGCAAGGGCAAGATCCTGATCCTCAACGGTCCGGCCGGCGTCTCGGTCAGCGACGATCGCCGCAAGGGCGCCGATGCCGAGCTCAAGGCTCACCCGGACGTGAAGATCCTGGCCGAGACCAACACACCCTACAATGTCGCGCCGGCGCAGGAAGCCGTCACCAGCCTGCTGTTCGCCAATCCCGAAATCGACGGCATCCTGTCGCTCGGCGGCGCGCTGTCGGCGGGCGCGGTGCTGGCACTCGACAAGCAGGGCCGCGACCAGGTGCCGATCACCGGCGAGAACGCTCGGCAGTTCCTCGAACTGTGGAAGGAAAAGGGCCTGAAGAGCTGGGCCACCATGCAGCCGAACTGGCTCGGCGCCTTCGCTACCTACACCGCCGTCCAGGCGCTCGAAGGCAAGGACGTGCCGGCCTTCGTCAAGATCCCGTTGCCGGTGATCGACAATTCCAACATCGACGAGTACCTCGCCCGGGCCAAGGATTTCCCGGCTGACGGCTATATCTATTCGCCCTACGATGAGGAGCTGTTCAAGAAGCTGCTGGCGCAGAAATAGGCCGGAAGGGTTGTAGCATTGACAACCATGGCTCCGCTCCTAGCCGCGCGGGGGGTGTCGAAGGCCTTCTTCGGCAATCCGGTCTTGCGCGACGTTTCCATCGCTCTCCAGCCGGGCCGCGTGCATGCGCTGCTCGGCGAGAACGGCGCCGGAAAGTCGACCCTGATCAACCTTCTGTCCGGGGCGCTGCGCCCGGATGGCGGGACGATCGAGGTCGACGGGCGCGCGGTGGCGCGCATGACGCCGGCGCTGGCGCGGCAGGCCGGCATTGCCGTCGTGCAGCAGGAGCTCAGCCTGACCGCCAGCCTTTCGATCGCCGAGAATATCGGCCTCGGCGCCTATCCGAAGCGGTTCGGCCTGGTCGACTACAATGAGCTCGCCGCCCGGGCAAGGGCGGCGTGCGACCTCGTCGGGCTGCACGAGCCACTGTCGACGCCCGTCGGGCAACTGCCGCTCGGGCGCCGACAGATGGTGGAGATCGCCAAGGCGCTCTACCGCCGGCCACGCGTGCTAATCCTCGACGAACCGACCTCGTCGCTGTCGGCGACGGAGACGAAAATATTGACCGATCTGTTGGCGCGGCTGCGCCGGGAAGGCATCGCCATCCTCTACATCTCGCACCGGCTCAACGAAGTGATGACGCTCTGCCAGCATGTCACCGTCCTCAAGGACGGCACCTGCACGGCGGACCGCTCGCTGGACGGAACCGACGCCGCCGGGCTGGTGCGGCTGATGGTCGGTCGCGACCCTGGCGATCTCTTTCCCAAGTGGCAGGCTTCCGCCTCGCCGGCCACCGCCATCTCGGTCCGCAACTTTGCGGCCGGCCTGATGCGCGACGTCGATCTCGACATCAGGACGGGCGAGGTGCTGGGCATTGGCGGCCTGGTCGGGCAGGGGCAGGAGGACCTGTTGCTCGGCCTCTACGGCGCCATCCCGGCGAGGACGAAGTCGGCGACCGTCAACGGTGCCCCGGGCCTGCCCGGCGGTGTGCCGAAGGCCAATGCGCTCGGCCTCGTCTACGTGCCGGCCGACCGCAAGCGCGAGGGACTGCACCTGATCCATCCGATCATCACCAACATGATGCTGCCTGCCTTCGCGCGGCTGCCGGCGCTGAAGCTGCGCAGCCGCCAGGCCGAACGCAAGACGGCAAAGGGCCTTGCCGCGCAGCTCGCCATCAAGGGCGATCTCGAGCGGCCGGCGCAGGCGCTGTCCGGTGGCAACCAGCAGAAGGTCGCGCTGGCAAAATGGATGCCGCATGATCCGCTGGTGCTGCTGCTCAACGACCCGACACGCGGTGTTGATGTCGAGACCAAGCGCGAGATCTATCTGATGCTGCGCGCCTTCGCCGCCGCTGGCAAGGCCGTCGTGCTGCTCAGTTCCGACACGCCGGAACTGGTGCATCTGTGCGACCGTGTGGCGGTGGTGCGGGAAGGTCGCATCGCGGCCACGCTCGAACGCACGGCGCTGAGCGAGGAAGCCATCGTGTCGGCGGCGATGGGCGCCGAGAAACAGAAGGTCGCGGCATGAGTACTTCTTCCCCCGCGAAAACCGCCGGTGCCCTCTATTGGCCGGTGCAAGCGCGCCGCAATATCGGCGTGCGCAGCCTGTTCGTCGTCGTGCTCGCATTCCTCATTGCTTATGGCGTGCTGTTTCCTGGCCTGTTCACGGCCTCCGGCTTCGCCAAGTTCACCCAGAGCTGGTTTCCGCTGGCGTTGGTGGCGATGGCGCAGGCGATCCTCATGCTTACGGGCGGCATCAGCCTGGCGATCGGCGCCACCGTCAGTCTCGGGGCGGTCATCGCCGCGACCACCATGGCCGGGCCACTCGGCGTCGCCGGCGGCGCCGCCGCGGTGGCGCTGACCGGGCTCGGCATCGGAGCCGTTACCGGCTTGATCGTAGTGCGGCTTCGCTTGCCGGCGATCGTGGTCACGCTCGCCGGTTCCTTCATCATTGGTGGCGCCGCACTGCTGATCCTGCCAAGGCCGGGTGGCTCCATTCCGGAATGGTTGTCCGACCTGCTGGCCGGCGACACGCCAGCGGCCTTCGTGCTTCTGTTGGCAATCGTTCTCCTTTGGAAGCTCTATCTCGCCACGCCGCTGGGACTGAGCCTCTACGCCGCCGGCGAGAATCCGGTCGGCGCCTTTCGGTCCGGCGTGCCGGTCGATATGGCGCGCGTCGCCGCCTATGCGATCAGCGGCCTGCTCTCGACCAGCGCCGGCCTGTTCGTCGCCGCGCAGACGGGCTCGGGCGATCCGGTGATCGGCAATGCCTTCACGCTCAACTCCATCGCCGCCGCCGTGCTCGGCGGCATCGGTTTCCTCGGCGGGCAAGGCACGATGCGCGGCGCGCTCGCCGGCAGCCTGCTGCTCAGCCTGATGATCAGCGTCATGTTCTTCCTCGGCTTCACGCCGGTGGCGCAGTATGTCGCGCAGGGGCTGATCATCATCGGCGCCGTCGCCATCCCGCAATTCCGTAAGGTGCAGCCATGACAGCCTGGAACGAAAGCGCGGGCGGCAAGCGCGCCAAGGCGATCCTGAAGAGCCGGCCCTTCCTCACCGTGGCCATTGTCGCGGCAGTCTGGATCGGGGCGAGCTTCGCGTCGCGCGGCTTCGGCGCCTATGGCCATCTGCGCTATCTGGTCGAACTCGGCGCCGTGATCGGCCTGGTCGCGGCGGGCCAGACCTTCGTCGTGATCGCCGGCGGCATCGATCTTTCGGTTGCGGCGATCGTCACCGTCAGCGCCATCAGCCTGCCGCTCTTGTCATGGCAGGCCGACCCGACCGGCCTTGCGCCGGTGCTCGCGGTGCTTGCGCTGACCACGGTGATCGGGCTGGTCAACGGGCTCGGCGTGGCGCTGCTGCGCGTTCATCCCATGATCATGACGCTGGCCATGGCGACCTTCCTGCAAGGGCTTCTGATCATCATTGCTGGCGGCAGTGCCGTCACCGCCGAGAACCCGCTGGTGCATTGGCTCGGCAATGCGCGGCCGGCAGGGATTCCGGCGGGCATTCTGCTCTGGGTGGCCGTTTCCGCGATTGTGCTGACGGTCATGCACGCCACGCCGTTCGGCGCGCGCATCTTCGCCATGGGCGCCAATCCGCTTGCCGCGGCCCTGTCCGGCGTGCCGGTGACGTCGACGACACTCGCCGTCTATGGCATCAGCGGCTTCACGGCGGGGCTGGCGGGCGTGCTCGTGCTCGGCATGAACGGACAGGGCTATGTCGGGATCGGCGATCCCTACCTGCTTGCATCGATTGCCGCGGTGGTGCTCGGCGGCACGTCCATTCTCGGCGGGCTCGGCACCTATGCCGGCACCATTCCCGGCGCGATCCTCTTGGTGACCATCACCGCGCTGATCACCGTGGTCAACGCATCTCCCGGTTGGCGCAGCATCCTGTTCGGCTCGCTGATCCTCGGCCTGCTGCTTCTCTCAGGCCGGGAGCAGGCTCGTCGATGACACGTCGTCCAGCCGGTAGATGCGCTTGGCGTTGCCGAAGAACAGCGCCGCCTGCTCGTCCGCGGAAAGGCCCGAAGCAATGGCCTTGAAGCTGTCATACACTTCGTCGAACGAGGCATGCAGGCCGGCGACCGGGAAGTCGGAGCCGAACATGGCGCGCTTCGTTCCAAAACAGTCGATGCAGTGCAGCACCACCGGCCGCAGGCTGTCGAGCGTCCAGTCATGATCGTAGGCGACGAGGTCCGAGATCTTGACGGCAACGTTGTCGTGCTGCGCCAGAAGCCGCAGTCCGTCGCGCCATTTCCGCATGCCATCAACGTCGCGGTCGATCGGGCTGCCGCAATGGTTGAGGACGAATTGCTGATCCGGAAAGGCCGCGGCGAGGCGAGCGGCATCAGCCAGTTGGCGCGGGAACACCATCAGGTCAAAGGAGAGCCCGTGGCGCGCGAGCAGCTTCAGTCCGGAGCGCCAGGCCGGATCGTCCATGATGCCGTCGCGGGCGGCGAAGCGACGCGCCGGATCGGGGTCCCAGCTGAGAATATCGCGCACGCCGACGACGCGATGGAAGGCAGCCTGCGCTTCGATCAGCGCCGGGGCCTGCCGGCTGGCCAACGGCACGTGCACGACATAGCGTGTCGGGATGCCCTGCGACTTGTCCAGCGTCTCCAGCCAGCGGGTCTCGCCGACGCAGTCGTCGGCAGCCCAACCGGCTTCGACATGGACGGTGGCGACGACAGCGTGTCGGGCGGCATCGCGCAGATAATCCTGGGGCAGATAGTTGCGGCGCAGCGGGCCAAGCTCGCCCAGGCCGCCGCGTTCGCCGGCCGTGGGCGTCAGCCAGGGATTGCGGCCGAGACCCAGGTCCCAGAGATGATGATGGGCATCGATGATCGGTCCACCGTAGGGAATGGGCATGCGTTTCTCTCAAGCGATGACCGGCACCGGCAATCTCTCTGGAACGGCGCAAGGGGTAGCATCGGATGAGTGAAAACACACCGGCTCCGCCGCTCGTCGTGCATGAAAATTTTCTGCTCGACGATCGCATCCGCGGCGTGCCGCCAGGCACCTCCGGGCTGGACAGCAGACAGGTCGGGCAACAAGGCTGGCATCCGGCAGACGGCCGCATGTCGCTGCCTTTGCTGACGCTCGACGAGGCCGCCTTCGCTTCGAATCGCGAGCTCTTCCTGCGCTATGTCGCGGAGCATGGCGCCGAGATCGCGCCGCACGCCAAGACGCCGATGGCGCCGGACCTTGCCCGGTCGCTGGTCGAGGCCGGCGCCTGGGGCACCACGGTCGCCGACATCAGGCAGGCGACGGTCATGCTGAAGGCCGGGCTGACGCGGCTGATCATCGCCAACGAGGTTGGCGGTGCGGGCGGCGCGAACCGGCTCGCGGCGCTTGCCGGCGCCTGGCCGCAGGCCGAGCTCTATGTCTTTGCCGATTCTGTCGACGCCGTGGAGGCACTTGCCCAGGCATGGCGCGCCAATGCGGCGCTGGCTCCGTTGCGCGTGCTGGTCGAACTTGGCGTGGCAAGGGCAGGGGCTCGGACGACTGCCGTGGCCGAGGCGATCGCCGACGCGATCGCGGCGACAGGCGGACGGCTGCTGATCGCCGGTGTCGCGACCTATGAAGGCGCGGCCGCGCAACCCGATCCGGTGCGCACCGAGGAGGTGGTGTCGGCGCTGCTGGCAAACGTCGGCGACATGTTCCTCAGGCTGCGTGCGCGCGTCGGCGGCGAGGCGCCGCTGATCGTGACGGCCGGCGGCTCAGTCTTTTTCGACAAGGTGATCGCGGCGCTTTCGCCTGTCGTCGCGAAGGACAGCAATGCGAGGCTGGTGCTGCGCAGCGGCGCCATCTTCTTCCACGATCATGGCGTCTACGATCGATCGCTGGGGGCGGTCGATGCCCGCAACGGTTTTACCGTCAATGGCGCGAGTGTTTCGGCGCGGCGCTTGTTCCGCCCGGCGCTGCGCATCTGGGCCGAGGTGCTGTCGCGGCCAGAACCCAGCCTCGCCATCTGCGGCATGGGGATGCGCGACGTCTCGTTCGACCAAGGCTTCCCGAAGCCGTTGATGGTCCATCGCGCCGGCCATGCGCTTGCGGCGCCGCCGAAAGCCGAGGTCATAAAACTCAACGACCAGCATGCCTTCCTGTCGCTTCAGCCGGGCGACGACATCGCCGTCGGCGACGTCGTCGAGTTCGGCATCTCGCACCCTTGCACCTGCCTCGACCGCTACCGCGTCATCTTCGGCGTCGATGGAAACGGGCATGTGGCGCACGCCTTCCCCACCTATTTCGGCTGACCAGAGCCCTATGAGAGAACCTCGAAAGGATCCGTCATGATCAAGTACTTCCAGTCCGGGTCCCGCATGTCGCAGGCCGTCGTCTATGGCGGCATGGTGCACATCGCGGGGCAGGTCGCCAACGACCGCAAGGCCGGCATCGAGGCGCAGACGAGCGACGTGCTGGCCAAGATCGAGTCGCTGCTCATCGAGGCCGGCAGCAGCAAGTCGAAGCTGGTGGCGGTCAACATCTTCCTGCCGCAGATCGGCGACTTCGATGCCATGAACAAGATCTACGATGCCTGGGTGGATCCGTCACGGCTGCCTGCCCGTGCGTGCGTCGAGGCACGCCTGGCCGATCCGGACCTGCGCATCGAGGTCACGGCGGTGGCGGCCGTCTGAGAGGGAACCATGCACACCGGCCTCGTCCACACGCTCGATTTCGACCGCGACGGCAAGACATCAGGTCATTTGAGCATCCCGTTCTCGATCGACCGCTCGCCCTATTTCCAGGTCAAGGTGCCGATCTGCCTGATCCGCAACGGCGAAGGCCCGTCGCTGCTTTTGATGGCCGGCAATCACGGCGACGAATATGAGGGCGAGCTGTCGCTGGCCAAGCTTGTGCGCAGGCTCGATCCCAAGCGGATCAGGGGTCGCGTCACCATCCTGCCGATGGCGAACGCGCCGGCGGTGATGGCCGCCAAGCGCTGCTCGCCGCTCGAAGGCGGCAACCTCAACCGCGCCTTTCCGGGCGATCCGTCGGGCGCGCCGACCAGCCGGCTGGCCCATTTCCTCGAGACCGAGCTGTTTGCCCGCCACGACGTCGTCTTCGACATCCATTCCGGCGGCACCTCGATGGAGCATCTGCCGACGGCACTGGTCGAACGCAATGCCGACCCGGAGCGTCACCGGCGCGGCGTCGAATTGATGCGCACGCTCGGCATGCCCTATGGCTTCATCGCCGACAACGGCCCGGCGTCGCCGACCTCGATGGGTGCCGCGCGCCGTGCCGGCGCGATCGGCGTCAGCGGCGAGTTCGGCGGTGGCGGCACGGCAACGGTGGATTCCATGGCGCTCACCGCCCGTGCGCTCGACAGGCTGATGATGGCGCTGGGCTTGGTCGAGGCGCCCGTTCTGGCGCCGGAGGCCGAGCCTACCGCTCCAACGCGGCTGCTTTCGCTGTCGCGGCACAGCCAGGGCATCTATGCCACGCGGCGCGGCTGGTTCGAGCCAGCGGTCAGGCTCGGCGACAGCGTCAGCGCCGGACAGCTTGCCGGCTGGTACCACGACCTTGAACGGCTCGACTTCGCCGAGGAAGCCCTGCATTTCGCCGAAAGCGGCATCGTGCTGTCGCGCCGGCTGCACACGATGTGCGAGGCAGGCGATTGCTTGATGCAAGTCGCGGAGCCGGTGGACAGCTGAGAGCAAACGCCGGGCGACGCAAGGAAGCCGAGGATGACCATGCAGCTATCAATGTGGACCTATCCCTGGGACATCCAGGATATCGGACTGGAGACGGTCGAGCGTGATCTCGTCGAGCGTGCCGGGCTCAATATGGTCAGCCTCGCCACGTCCTACCATGCCGGGCGATTCCTGCAGCCGCGCAGCCCGCGGCGCAAGGCCTATTTCCCTGAGGACGGCACCATCTACTTCCAGCCGACATCAGCGCGCTGGGCCGGCCTCGCCATCCGGCCCAAGGTCGCTGACGTGATCAGTGAAGGCGGCGATGTGCTGCGCAAGCTTGCGCGCCGCCGCGACGCGGGCGGGCTCGGGGTTTCGTGCTGGACTGTATGCCTGCACAACACCCGCCTCGGCATGCTTCACCCCGAGGCCGTCACCCGCAACGCCTTCGGCGATGCCAATTACTACAATCTCTGTCCCTCGCATCGCGACGCGCGCGCCTATGTCCGCGCCTTGGTCGCGGACATCTCGCACGGCTACAGGCCGGACCGGATCGAGCTCGAAAGCCCGTCCTTCATGGGTTTTGCGCATGAGTATCATCACGAGAAGGATGGTGTCGGCCTGGCGCCAGAAGACGATTTCCTGCTCTCGCTGTGCTTCTGCCCGTCCTGCCTGGATCGCGCGGCCAAAGCCGGCGTCAATGGCGCGGCGGCGCAAAAGCTGGTCAGGCAATGGATCGCCGAGACCTGCGAGCGTGCGGTGCCGAAGCGGCGCTTTCCCGACTTTCCGGCAAGTGGGCTCGATATCTTCCTGCCTTGGCCGGAACTCCATGCCTATCTCGTCTGGCGCTTCGAGCCGGTGACCAGCCTGGTCTGCGAGTTGCGCGAGGTGGCGCATCCGGCGACGCGGGTGCTGATCATCGACCTCAAGGACGGCTGGCTCGGCGGCTGCGATCTCGCGGCGCTCGGCAAGGTCTGCAACGGGGCGATCCTGTGCGCCTACGACATGCAGGCGGACGATGTCGCGAGCCTGCTCGAGGCCGGCCGCGCGGCGCTCGGCCCGGAAAAATTCCTCGGCACCGGCTACCGGCTCTTCTATCCGGAAATGGCCGGCGCGGAAGTGCTCGCCGCCAAGGTGAAGCCGGCGAGGGCGCCGGGCGTCGACGGTATCAACTTCTACAATTACGGCCTCGTCCCCGCCGCGCGGCTCGACTGGGTCGGCGCGGCGCTGTCCGGCTGAGAAGCGGGGCCCGGAACGATATGCCGGCTGATGCATTTTGGCCCTGTGCCAATCAGCTGGAGACATCATGCGAATTGCCCATGTCGCGCCGCTCTACGAGTCCGTGCCGCCGAAACTCTATGGCGGCACCGAACGGATCGTCTCCTACCTAACGGAAGCGCTGGTCGCTCTCGGCCATGAGGTTACGCTGTTTGCCAGCGGCGACAGCCGGACTTCCGCGAGGCTCGTTGCCGGGCGTGAATGCGCGCTTCGCCTCGATCCGCGCCCGAAAAAATCAGAGATAGCCGCGCATCTGGCGATGCTGGCCGAGGTCCGCGAGCGGGCGCACGAATTCGACCTCATCCACTTCCACCTCAGCCATTTCCTGCATTTTTCCTTCTTCGCGGATATGGCCGGAAGGACGGTGACGACGCCGCATGGCAGGCTCGACTATGTCGACCTGGCGCCCACCTACCGGCGCTTCCCACGCTTTCCGATGGTCTCCATCTCACGCAGCCAGAGAGCAGGGCTGGCCGAGGCCAATTGGCTGGCGACGATCCACCATGGCCTGCCGATCGACATCTATCGGCCCGCTTTCGAGACCACGGAAGAGGAACCGTATCTTGCCTTTCTCGGCCGGCTTTCGCGCGACAAGCGGCCGGACCGCGCCATCGAGATCGCGCGCCGCTCTGGGTTGAAGCTGAAGCTGGCGGCCAAGATCGGTGACGATGATCGTGCCTATTTTCATGACGTTGTTGAGCCGCTGATCGACGGTGACCGCGTCGACTATGTCGGCGAGATCGCCGAGGACGAGAAGGCCGAGTTTCTCGGCAAGGCGGCCGGCCTGCTGTTCCCGATCGATTGGCCCGAGCCGTTCGGCCTTGCTCCGATCGAGGCGATGGCCTGCGGCACGCCATCGATTGCCTGGAATTGTGGCGCCTTGCCTGAGATCATCGATCAGGGCGTGACCGGATTTGTCGTCAATTCGATGGACGATGCGGTCAAGTCCGTGCCGGCATTGCTTCAACTCGACCGTCGAAAGGTGAGGGCTGCCTTCGAAAAGCGGTTTTCCGCCAACAGAATGGCCCGCGACTATGTGGCCGCCTATGGGCGCCTCATCGGTGGTGCGACCGACGCGAAGGCCTCGTGAGAGGCGCCGCCTGATCCGGGGGCGGAGCAAACGGGAAAAAAACATATGACAGAGCTCGACGAGCGCAAGCTTGATCCCGCCGTAGCCCTTGCCGCTCTGGACGAGACCGCGCCGCGCGAGCCGCACCGGCTGTTCGCGCTGAAACAGGGCGACTGCTTCGCGGTGGCCGACGCTTATGGCGATATCCGGGGCGCCGGCGACGGCTTCTTCCGCGACGACACGCGCGTGCTTTCGGAGTTTCGGCTGACCGTCGGTGGCAGGCAAACATCGCTGCTCGGCGCCTCGCTCAGCCAGGACAATGTGCTGTTCACTAGCAATCTCACCAACCTGCCGGTTCAAAGCGTCGGCGGCCGCGACATTCCGCAGGGCGCGATTCATGTCGAGCGCGTCAGGCTAATCTGGCAGGACCGGCTGTTCGAGCGCATCACGCTTTCCAACTATAGCCAGGAGACCTCGGCGATCCGCGTTTCTCTGCACTTTGCCGCCGATTTCCGCGACATGTTCGAGGTGCGGGGCTCGACAAGGGCAAAGCGCGGCACCGCGCATGCAGCCAAGATCGACGCGACGTCGGTGCTGCTTCGCTATGACGGGCTGGACGGGTTGGCGCGCCTGTCGGCGATATCGTTCTCGCAGGCGCCCGATCAACTGACAGACAGCCGCGCCGATTTCCTCGTCGCGGTGACCAAGCGTTCCAGCAAGGTGCTCTATGTCGAGGTCGGTTCGGAGGCTGTCGACACCCCGGATCGCGATCGCTTCCGCGCCGCAGCGGCGCGGGCCCGTTTCGGCATGCGGGCAAAGCGCCGCCACGGCGCCACGTTGCACAGTTCCGGCCGCGTCTTCAACGACTGGGTCGAGCGCGCCCGCGCCGATGTGGCGCTGCTCACCACCGAACTCGCGACTGGGCCCTATCCTTATGCCGGCATTCCCTGGTTTTCGACGGCATTCGGCCGCGACGGCGTGATCTCGGCGCTGCAGATGCTCTGGCTCAACCCTGGTCTGGCGCGCGGCGTGCTTGCCTTCCTCGCCCAGCACCAGGCAACCGAGACGTCGCCGTTCAGCGATTCACAGCCCGGCAAGATCATGCACGAGACCCGCAAGGGCGAGATGGCGGCGCTGCGCGAGCTTCCCTTCGGCCGCTACTATGGCGGCGTCGATACCACGCCGCTCTACATCCATCTCGCCTGCGCCTATGCAGATCGCACGGGCGACATGGAATTCATCGACAGGCTGTGGCCGTCGATCAAGGCCGCGGCGGAGTGGACGGAAGAGGCGAGCCGGGAGACCGGTTTCGTCACCTACCAGCGCGCCGCCGAATCCGGCCTCGCCAATCAGGGCTGGAAGGACAGTTTCGACTCGGTCTTTCACGCAGATGGCCGCATCCCCAAGGGCCCGATCGCGCTGGTGGAAGTGCAGGGCTACGTCTTTGCCGCGTTCCGGGGCCTGGCGGCACTCGCCCGCCGCCGGGGCGGATATGCGGAGGCCGAGCATTGGGAGGAGCGCGCCGAAGCCATGCGCGCGGCGGTGGAGAGCCATTTCTGGGCGGACGATCTCGGCTTCTATGCGCTGGCGATCGACGGCGCCGGCGAGCCCTGCAAGGTGCGGACGTCGAATGCGGGCCACCTTCTGTTTGTCGGATTGCCTGAGCCGGAGCGGGCGAAACTGGTCGCCGACCAATTGCTTTCGGCATCCTTCCATTCGGGCTGGGGCCTGAGAACGCTCTCCGACGACGCGGTGTTCTTCAACCCGATGTCCTACCACAACGGCTCGATCTGGCCGCACGACACCGCCATCTGCGGCGTCGGCCTGGCGCGCTATGGCGAGCGCGAGAGCGTGGTGCGGTTGATGAGTGGCACGTTCGAATCGGCCGTGCATTTCAACATGCGGCTGCCGGAGCTGTTCTGCGGCTTCACCCGGGCGCCGGGCGAGGCGCCCATCGCCTATCCGGTCGCCTGCCTGCCGCAGGCCTGGTCGGCCGGCTCCGCCTTCATGCTGATGCAGGCCTGTCTCGGCCTGGAGATCGATGGCTGGGAAGGCGAGATCCGCGTCACGCGGCCAAGGCTGCCGATCGGCATCGACACACTCACGCTTCGACACCTGACCGTCGGCGACAGGGCGGTCGACCTGACCTTCCAGCGCGTGGGCGATCGTGTCGTCGCCTTCCTTGCCGACCGGCATGAAGGTCTGGTGCCGCTCATCGTGCGCACCTGAGATGTGCTGATTTCAGCCGACCTCCAAATGGCGGCTTCCTGCCTTTCGACCGCGCGATCTTCAAGGGATCGCCCACGGCCCGGAAAATGTCGGAACCGATGCTCCGTTTGTGCGTTGCACAATCACACCGGACGCGCGGCGGTCTGTTCCGTCGCCCGGCAAGGTGTCGAAAACAAGAAGAATGAGTCCTGCGGCGGGCCGGTGGCAAGTTGGCGTTTCAATGACTGATCAAGGCATCGACTTACTGTGGAGCCTGCTCCTGGTAAGTCTTCTACTCTCCGCTCTCGCGGTGTTCTTCTCCATATCGCGGCGCCATCGCAATTCCGCGCCAGCGTCGGTGCCTGTCGCCGGCGAGGATGTGGCTTCCGAGGCGGCACGCAAGGTGCTCAGGGAATTCGAGAAGAATGGCCAGTCGGTCGATGCCGCGCTGGTGACTTGGTCGCCCGAAACCCTGAGAAAGATCCTTCACGAGGACCTGCCGGAAGCGCAGGTGATCGTGGTTTCCAACCGCGAGCCTTACATCCACAACGAAAAGAACGGAGAGGTCGAACTGGTCGTGCCGGCGAGCGGATTGGTTTCGGCGATGGAGCCGATCACGCGCGCTTGCGCCGGCACCTGGATCGCGTATGGCGGCGGCACGGCGGATCGCCAGGTGGTCGACAGTGACGACCGGTTGCAGGTGCCACCCGACAATCCGTCTTACACGCTGCGCAGGGTGTGGTTGAGCGAGGAAGAATATCAGGGCTACTACCTGGGTTTCGCCAACGAGGGCCTGTGGCCCCTCTGCCATATCGCCTTCACGAGGCCGATCTTCCGCGAATCGGACTGGGAGGCCTACGAAGCCGTCAACCGTAAATTCGCCGACACGGTGGTCGCCGAAGCGCGCAACGAGCGGCCGATCGTGCTAGTGCAGGACTATCACTTTGCGCTTTTGCCGCGCATGATCCGCGAACGCCTGCCCGAGGCGATCGTCATCACCTTCTGGCACATCCCGTGGCCGAACTCGGAAGTTTACAGCATTTGCCCCTGGAGGGAGCGTATCCTGGACGGGCTGCTCGGCAGCTCGATCATCGGCTTCCATACCCAGTTCCACGCCAACAATTTCACCGAAAGCGTCGATCGCTTCCTTGAGAGCCGGATCGAGCGGGCGGACGCCGCCATCTCCTATGGCGGCCAGACGACGCTGGTCCACGCCTATCCGATCTCGATCGAATGGCCGCTGCAGCTTCTGGCGAAGCTGCCCGATGTCGCCGAATGCCGCACGCGCGTCCGCGACCGATTTGGACTGTCGGCGGATGTTAAGCTCTGCGTCGGCGTCGAGCGCCTGGACTACACCAAGGGCATTCTCGACCGCTTCCACGCACTGGAGGAATTGTTCACCAGGCATCCCGATCTGATCGGCAAAGTCGTCTTCCTGCAGATCGCCGCACCCAGCAGGGGCACATTGCCAGCCTACAGGCAATTATACGACGAATGCATGCGCTATGCCGACGACCTCAACCAGCGCTATGGCAGTGACGGCTATCGCCCGGTCGTCATCGTGGCCGAGCATCACTCGCAGAAGGCAGTCTACGAGATCTATCGCGCCGCCGATATCTGCATGGTCACCAGCCTGCATGACGGCATGAACCTCGTCGCCAAGGAATTCGTCGCCGCGCGCGACGACGAGCAGGGGGTGCTACTGCTCAGCACCTTCGCCGGCGCATCGCGCGAATTGCTGGAAGCGCTAATCGTCAACCCTTACGACGCGGCGATGATGAGCGGGGCCCTCTTGCAGGCGCTGACCATGTCGGCCGAGGAGCAGCGCGAGCGCATGCGGCGCATGCGCGAGATCGTGCGCGACAACAATGTCTACCGCTGGGCCGGCAGCATGCTTCTGGACGCCGCGCGCCTGCGCAAGCGTGGCGAGCTCGACCGCGTCACAGCCAATGCCGAGCGGTCAGCGATTGCCGATAATGTCGTCCCCATCTTCGAACGCAGACAGGTAGCAGGACTCCGATGAATTATCAGGCAGAGCTGAAACCCCGCCTTCCCGAAGGCCGATGGGCGTTGTTCCTCGACATTGACGGCACCTTGCTGGAACACGCAGCCCATCCCGACGCCGTGTCGGTCAGCAAAGAGCTTCGCTTTCTGCTGCAGGCGATCGAGCGCCGGCTGGACGGCGCGCTTGCTTTCATCACCGGCCGCTCGGTCGCGGCGGTCGACCGACTGTTCGAACCGCTGAAGCTGCGCACTGCCGGTCTCTACGGGCTGGAGCACAGACTTGTCCCGGGCGGCCCCGTAGAGGCCGCTGACGAACCGGCGGACATGGCGGCGCTCGCCGACGAGATCGAACTGGAGCTGGCGAGCCAGGCCGTCTATGTCGAGCGCAAGGGCCCGGTGCTCGCCGTCCACACTCGTGCGGCTCCCCATCTGCTTGCCCGAGCGACGGAGTTGGTCGAGGCAGCGCTGACCCGCCTGCCCAAGGGTTATCGCGTGATTGCCGGCAATGCCGGTGTCGAATTGATGCCGCTCGACGCCGCCAAGGGTGCGGCGATCCGGCGCTTCTTGCAGCTCGATCCGTTCACCGGCCGACGGCCGGTGTTTCTCGGCGATGATACCTCGGACGAAAACGGCTTCGATACAGTCAATGCCGTAGGTGGGATCTCGATCCGCGTGAAGCCGCAGGGACCAACGGCGGCGGGCTATGTCATTGCCGATGTCGCCGGCGCCATCGCCTGGCTTCAGGCCAATTTCGGCGATCTCGCCAAGGAAGCTGGCCGGGGCGATGTCCGGCGTAGTCGCAGACTATGATCTGCTGTCGCTAATAGGCCTGGTCGTGGAAAATTGTTCGGGGGGTGCGGCCGAAAGCCGATTGTTCCTTTCGTCGGGGCCTGAAGTCTATAAAGCTTGTAGACATTAGTGCCAACCCATCCGCGGCGCCAATCGCTCCGGCGCGAGCGTCAGGCGGGAAACAGGAACGCCGCCGCCGGGTCGAAAAAGACCTGCCGCCGGCTTGCCGTCGCATCGTGCGACGCCATGGCCGACGATGTCGGCCTGATGTCGATTTCCTGCCCGGCGCCGGTGCGCGCGACGATGCGGCGGCGCTCGCCGTAGAAGGCGACATCGACGATCTCGACGGCAAGCTCGGCGCTTTTCTGGTTTCTTTCCAGGTGAAAAGCTTCCGGCCGGACCATCAGCCTGGCCTTCTGTCCGCTGCCGAAGCTGCCATTGGCGCTTATGCCTGAGAGCACCGAGCCGTCGGCAAGCCGGATGGTCGCGGCGCCGCCGACGGTTTCCAGGTGCTCGGCGGCCAAAAAGTTCGAATTGCCGATGAAGCCGGCGACGAAATCGGTCGCGGGCCGAAGGTAGAGATCCTCGCCGGTGCCGATCTGCTCGATGCGGCCGTCCCTGAACAGCGCGATGCGGTCCGACAGATGCAGCGCCTCTTCCTGATCGTGCGTGACATAGAGGATGGTGACGCCGGTCTCGCGGTGGATGCGGCGGATTTCGGCCTGGATCTCCTCGCGCAGCTTCTTGTCGAGCGCGGAAAGCGGCTCGTCCATCAGGAGGATGGGCGGATCGTAGGCCAGCGCGCGGGCGAGCGCGACGCGCTGCTGCTGGCCGCCGGAGAGCGCGCCCGGAAGCCGTTCGGCGAAACTTTCGAGCCGCACCAGGGCGAGCATGTCGGCGACCTTGCGCTTGACCTCGGCATCCGGCCGGCGGCGCACGCGAAGCGGAAAGGCGACGTTTTCGGCGACGCTCAGATGCGGAAACAGCGTGTAGCGCTGGAACACCATGCCGATGTTGCGCTTGTGCGAGGGCACCGCAAGCAGCGACTTTCCTTGCAACAGGACATCGCCGGAGGTCGGGTCCTGGAAGCCGGCGATCGCGTAGAGTGTCGTCGATTTTCCCGAGCCCGACGGGCCGAGGAAGGTCAGGAACTCGCCTTTGGGAATCTCCAGCGTCACATCATGAACGGCGACGAAGGCGCCGAAAGCCTTGCGCAATTTGCGGATCGACAGGAAAGGATCGGTCATGTCTGCAACTTTCGGCGCAAGAGTGCCGTCACCACCATGAGGGCGAGCGTGAGCGCGACCAGCAGGCTGGAGGCGGCGGCAATGACGGGGGTGAGGTCGGAGCGGAGGCTGCCCCAGATCTTGACCGGCAAGGTCTGCAAGGTGGGGCTCGCCATGAAGATCGCCACGACCACCTCGTCCCAGGAGGCGAGGAAGGAAAAGATCGCGGCGGAGAAAATGCCGATGCGGATCGACGGCAAGGTGATCCTGAGCTTGGCCTGGAGCGGGCTGGCGCCGCAGACGATGGCCGCGTCCTCGATCGACTTGTCGAAGCCTTCGAGCGCCGTGGCGATCGGGATGATGGCGAAGGGGAGCGCCAGCACGGTGTGGGCAATGACGAAGCCGACCGTGGTGCCGCCGAGGCCAAGGCGCAGGAAGAAGGCGTAGATGGCGATGGCGAAGACAACGACCGGCAGCACCATCGGCGTCAGCAGCAGGCCGCGCAGAATCTCGCGCCCACGGAACTCACCGCGAACCAGAGCGAAGGAGGCAAGCAGGCCGACGGCGACGGCAAGCAGGGCCGTCAGAGCGGCGATGCGGGCGCTGGTCAGCGCCGCCTCGATCCAGGACGGGTCGGCGAACAGCTCCTGATACCATTTCAGCGTCCAGCCCGGCGGCGGGAAGGCCAGCCAGCGCGACGAGCCGAAGGAGAGCAGCACAATGAAGATGACGGGCAGCAGCAGGAAGGCGGCGACGAGCGCGGTGAAGGTCAGCAGTGCAACCTTCAGCCAGCCCAGGCGGTCGTAGTCGAGCAGCATCAGGCGCCTCCCGCGGCTCGTTTTGAGCCGACAAGGCGCAGTTGCAGCGCGTAGAGCGCCATGGTGACGACCAGCAGGATGAAGGCGGCGGCGCTGCCGAGGCCCCAGTTGAGCAGCGACTGGATCATCTGCGCGATCATTTCGGCGAGCATCATGTTCGACGTGCCGCCGAGCAGCGCCGGCGTGACGAAATAGCCGAGCGACATGACGAAGACCATCAGCCCGCCGGCGGCGATGCCAGGAAGCGAGAGCGGCAACAGGATGCGGCGGAAGGCGGCGAGCGGGCTGGCGCCGCAAAGCGCTGCCGCGCGAAGCGTCATCGGATCGATTGCGCGCAGAGTGCCGACCAGTGGCAGGATCATGAACGGCAGCATGATGTAGACCATGCCGATGGTGACGCCGGTAAGGTTGTTGATGAGCGGCAGCGGCTGGTCGGTGATGCCGGTCGCTATCAGCGCCCGGTTGATGACGCCAGTGCGCTGCAAGAGCACCATCCAGGCATAGGTGCGGGTCAAGAGATTGGTCCACATCGACAGGATAATGATGCCGAACAGGATCGAGGCGAGGGCCGGCGGCATGATCGCCAGCATCCAGGCGACCGGAAAGGCGACGAGCACGGTGACGATGGTGACGACGAAGGCGACGAGGAAGGTGTTGAAGAACACCCGCGCGTAGGTGCCGTCGCCGAGCAGCGCAGCGTAATTCTGCAGGCCGGGAGCCGGATCGGTGACGCTGCGCAGGAGCAGCGCCAAAACCGGCACGACGAAGAAGAGCCCGATCAAGGTCAGCGCCGGCAGCAGGCCGCCGACGCCTGCCGGAAGACGCATTCTGGCGATGCTCTGTTCAATTTCCACCGACATAGCGGTATCCCGGGTTGCGAAGCGGGACGGCGGAAGCCGTCCCGCTTCTGTCACGAGAAGGCGGGCGTCATTTCGCCTGCCAGGCGTACCAGCGCGTGGCGATCTCGTCGCGATGCTCGGCCCAGTAGTTCATGTCGAGGTTGATCTGGCCGTCGACATGGGCGTCGGGCAGGCCCTTGACCACGTCGGCGGGCATCTCGGCCTTGGCCTTGGTGTTGATCGGCGCATAGCCGCTCGCCTCGGCGAATTTCGCCTGGCCGGTCGGGCTGGACGCCGCGGCGAGGAACTTCATGGCGGCGTCCTTGTTCTTGGCGCCCTTCGGGACGACGAGAACGTCGGCGGCGGTGAGGTTCTGGTTCCAGGAGACACCGACATCGGCGCCGTCCTTCTCCAGCGCGAAGACGCGGCCGTTCCAGAGCTGGCCGAAGGCGGCCTCGCCGGAGGCGATCAGCTGCTGCGACTCGGCGCCGCCGCCCCACCAGACGATGTCGGACTTGATGGTGTCGAGCTTCTTGAAGGCGCGGTCGAGGTCAAGCGGATAGAGCTTGTCGGCCGGCACGCCGTCTGCCAGCAGCGCGATCTCGATGACGCCTGGCGCCGACCATTTGTAGAAGGTGCGCTTGCCGGGAAATTTCTTGGTGTCGAACATGTCGGCCCAACCGGCCGGCTCGCCGGGGACCGCGCCCTTGTTCCAGGCGAGCACGAAGGAATAGTAGAAGCTGCCGATTGCGTGCTCGTTGCTGAAGCGCGGATCGAGATCGTCCTTCGGCACGACGGCGAAGTCGATCGGCTCGAGCAGCCCGTCCTTGGCCGCCTTGATGGCGAAGTCCATTTCGACGTCGACCACGTCCCAGGTGACGTTCTTGGCGTCGACCATGGCCTTCAGCTTGCCGTAGTCGGTCGGGCCGTCCTGCAGCACCTTGACGCCGGCCGAAGCGGTGAACGGCTCAGCCCAGGATTTGGTCTGGGCTTCCTGGGTCGTGCCGCCCCAGCTGGTGAACACCATTTCCCCGGCCTTGGCGGCCGTCGTTGCAATCAGACCGGCAAGGATGCCGGCGAAAATCAGTTTCATGTCGTTCTCCTCTGACTTTGTGTGTTCCGTTTCTTGTTCTTCAGTGCACCGTCGACAGGCCGCCTCAGCGCATGACGAAGGGATCGGGGATCGGCTCGTCCGATGTGCGGATCCACACCGATTTCGAGCGCGTGTAGTCACGGATGGCGTCGAGGCCGCCTTCTCTGCCGAGGCCGGAGAGGCCATAGCCGCCGAACGGAACCAGCGGCGAGACGGCGCGGTAGGTGTTGACCCAGACCACGCCGGCATGGATGCCGCGGGCCATGCGATGCGCCCTGGCGAGGTTGGTGGTGAAGACACCCGACGCGAGGCCGAAGGGCGTGTCGTTGGCGAGCGCCAGCGCCTCCGCCTCGCTGTCGAAGGCGAGCGCGCTCAGCACCGGTCCGAACAGTTCCTCACGCACGCAGGCGAGCGCCTGATCCTGCGCCTCGATGATCGTCGGCGCGTAGTAGAACCCGTCCGCCTTGCCCTTGGGCCGTGCGCCGCCGGTGATCAGCCGGCCGCCGCCGGCCAGGCTTTCGGCGACGATCGTCTCGATCCGTTCGCGCTGGCGCAAGGTTGCGAGCGGCCCCATTTCGGTGGCGGTGTCCTGTGGATCGCCGATGGCGATGGCCTCGGCCTTCCGCTTCAGCCGCGCGAGGAACTCGTCCTTCACCGAACGCTCGATCAGCAGCCGCGAGCCGGCGACGCAGCTCTGGCCGGTCGCGGCGAAAATGCCGGCGACCACGGCGTTGGCGGCGCTGTCCAGATCGGCGTCGGCGAAGACGACGACCGGGCTTTTGCCGCCGAGCTCGAGCGTCGTGTAGGCGAGATTCTCGGCCGTGTTGGCGACGATCTGGCGGGCGGTCGAGGGGCCGCCGGTGAAGGCGACGCGGGCGACGAGCGGGTGGCTGGTCAGGCGGCGTCCGCAATCGTGGCCGAAGCCGGTCAGGATGTTGACGGCGCCCGCCGGGAAGCCGGCCTCGTGGACCAGCTCGGCGAAGGCGAGCAGCGGCGCCGGGCCATCCTCGGAAGCCTTGAGGACGACGGTGCACCCGGCTGCCAGCGCCGGACCGAGCTTGACCGCCGACAAGAAGAGCTGCGAATTCCAGGGCACGACTGCGGCAACGACGCCGATCGGCTCCGGCCGCACCGTCACCTCCATGTCGGCCTTGTCGATCGGAATGAAAGCTCCTTCGTGCTTGTCGGCCAGCCCGCCATAGTAGCGGTAGTAGTCGCCGACATAGGCGATCTGGGCGCGCGTCTCGCGGATGATCTTGCCGGTGTCGCGGGTCTCCAGCTCGGCCAGCCGGCCCGCATTGGCGGCGACGAGCTCGCCGAGCCTGACCAAGAGCTTGCCGCGCGCCGTTGCCGTCAGCGAGGCCCAGGGGCCGGAACGCAGCGCCCGGTGCGCGGCCTCGACGGCGCGGTCGACATCGGCGACGCCAGCGGCCGGCATCGTCGCCCAGGGGGTGCCGGTCGAAGGATCGATACTGTCGAAGGTCGCCGCGGCCTCGACGAACTCCCCGTCTATGTAATTCTTGAAGGCTACGGTGCTCATCGCGACCCCGCCTGGAAGGCCGGCATCACCCTGTCGATGAAGAGCCGCAGGGACTTCTTCTTGCGCTCATGCGAGAGGCCGCTGTCGATCCAGATCGAATATTGGTCGTAGCCCTGCGCTTCATAGGTCTTCAGCCGGGCGATCACCTCGTCGGCCTCGCCGATGACGAGGTTCTGCCTGATCTTGTCCGGCGCGTATTGCGGCATGGCCGCAATCTCTTCCTCGGTCAGCGGCTCGAGGATGCCCTGATGCACCGGCTTCTTGTTCTGGAACCAGGCGCCGAACTGGCAGTAGAACAGCGACAGATCCTGCGCCAGACGGTCGGCGTCGGCGGTGTCCTCGGCCACGAATGTGTGCATCAGGAGCATGATTTCCGGCCGCGCGATGTCCGGATGGGCCTGGCAGGCGGTGTTGAACCGCTCCATCAGGCTCGCCACCTCGCCGTCGCCGGAGGCAAGCGGCGTCACTTGCACATTGCATTTGTTGGCGACGGCGAAGTCGTGCGAGTTCGGATCGCGGGCCGCCACCCAGATCGGTGGGTAGGGGGCTTGCAAGGGCTTGGGCGAGGAGGTGGTCGGCGGGAAGGACCAGAACTCGCCGGACAACTCGAAATCACCGTCCCAGAGGCCGCGCAGCGCCGGCACCATCTCGCGCATGCGCTGGCCGGCGCCCCAGGCGTCCAGCCCTGGGAAGAGCCGCTGATACTCATAGCTGTAGGCGCCGCGCGCGATGCCGATGTCGAGCCGGCCGTCGGTGATGATGTCGGCCATCGCCGCTTCGCCGGCGAGTTTGATCGGGTGCCAGAAGGGCGCGATGATGGTGCCGGTGCCGAGGCGGATGCTTGAAGTCTTGGCGGCGAGATAGGCGATGTTGACGAACGGGTTCGGCGAGATGGTGAACTCCATGCCGTGATGCTCGCCGATCCAGGCGGCCTCGAAGCCTGCCTGCTCGGCCAGCACGACGAGTTCTTCCAGCTCCGCCAGCAGTTCGGATTGCGGCTTGGCCAGATCCGAGCGCTCCATATGGACGAAAAGCGAAAACTTCATAGGTCTCACCCGTGGCCGGAATGGATTGCTGCTGACGGCGCGGCCTTGGCGAGTGGCCGGACCTCGCCTTCGACCTCATTGCCGACATAGACGCCGAACTGATCCTCGGTGCGCTCGCGTGCATAGCGGGCGAGCATCGAGCGCACCGCCGGATCGGCGATCTTGAGATCGGCCATCCGGTCGATGTCGACAAGCCTGATGTGGCCGTCGCCGGACAGGGGCGCGCCTACCGTGCCGCGATAGTAGACATGGGTGCGCGAGGCGTCCGTCGCATCGTCCCAGACCGCGTAGAGGAAGCCAAGATCGGCGTCGATCGCCTTGGCTGCAAGCTTTCCCCTGAGACTGCGGGCATCGCTCGCGGCGCCGAGGCCACGTCCGGCCGGCAACTGGTGGGAGCCGTCCGCCGCCTCGAGGAAGAGCACGCGGCCATCGCTCTCGAGGATGGCGCCGACCTCGGTTCCGGGCGGTGCCGCGGCAAGCGCTTCCTGGCTGAGGCCCGGCGTGACATAGGCGCCCCGGCAATAGCCCAATGGCTGGGCGCCGTTGTGGGTGAAATCGTGGACCCGGCCGATGAGGATCGAATGGTCGCCGGCATCCACCAATTGCTCCATGCCGCAATCGAAGACCGCGACAGACCCGTCGATCACCGGATTCCCGGTCTGGCCCGGCTGCCAGACCACCGACGCGAACTTGTCGGCCGCCTTGGAGGCGAAAATGCCGGACGCGGCCTTCTGGTCTTCCGACAGGATGTTGATGGCGAATCCCCTGGAGGTCGAGAAGGCCTGGTGCCCCAGCGCCTTCTTGGCGATGCAGACAAGCACCAGCGGTGGCTCGAGCGAAACGGAGGTGAAGGAGTTGGCGGTGAAGCCGCGCGGGTCTCCTGCCTCGTCCACCGTGGTGACGATGGTGACGCCGGTCAGGAAGGAGCCCAGCGCGCGGCGGAACTCGATTGGGTCGAAAGCGGTTTGGGCGCTTGCGGCAACGTCGGCCGCGCGATCGAGAAAGGCCGTGATGTGCTGAGTCACTTTCTTGGGCGAAGCAATTGTCATCATGTGCTTTTCTCCACTCAGCACCAGGCATTGTCCTGATGGCGCGAGCCGCGCCATGGCGGCGGACATTGCGGGGGTGGAATTGCGATCCTCCGATCCGGTGATGAACAGCGCCGGCGTGGCAAGCTCGGCCAGGCGATCGACATGGGCTGTGTCGGCGCTGGCAAAGAGGCGATAGGTGCGGGCGTAGCCTTCGGCATCGACGCTCTCGAGCGCGGTTCGCGCGGTCGCGGCGGCGTCGGCCAGATCCGGCGGGATCGGATCGCCGAACCAGCGCGCGATCGTCGCGGCGATGGCCTGGGGATCGCCATGGCCGCCGAGGGCGGCCGCCCGTTCGCGCACCGCTTGCGCAAGTTCCGGCGGGCGGCGGAAGACGGCGTTGAGGCAAATGACGGAACTGACACGCGACGGCGCGCGCAGCGCGATCTCCTGCGCGACCAGCGCGCCCATGGAATGGCCGACAACCGCGACGCGGTCGAGGCCGAGATGGTCGAGCAGGCGGATCGCTTGGTCGGCGAAGTCCGCCAGCCCGGCATCCTGCGGCGGCAGCGGCGAGCCGCCATGGCCGAGCATGTCGATGGCGATCAGGTCGAAGCGGTCCTGCATCAAGGCGATCTGCGGCCGCCAGATCGCCGCGCCCATGCCGACACCATGGATCAGCAGAACCGGCGCGCCGGAACCGGCCCGGATGAAGCCGGTGGCGTCAGGAGCCTTGCCCAGGGCCAGTGCGGCGGCGTCAGCCATGCAGATCCCCGAGTTCCTTCAAGTCCTGGTAGCGGTCGCCGATGCGATGATGTGGGCGGCCGCCGATCGACGCGCCGAGCGCCACCACCAGCTCGTCTGGGGCTGGCGCATCGCCGATCTGGAAATGCACCGTGAGATAATGCGAGCGGCGACCCTCATCGTTCTTGTCCATAAGCGGGATCATGATCGGCGTGTTCGGCCCGCCGCGCAGATTGGTGAAGGCGAGATAGGTCTTGGCGCCGACGGCGCGGCGATAGTGGTTGCCGAAATGCAGTGTGTGGATCAGCGCCGAAGCGTGCTCGACTTCGCCCGACGTGCCGCAGATGGCGGCCTTGCCGTAGCCTTCGATCGCTTCGCCGGAGCCGGCGACGCCAATGATCTCATTGGTCAGCGTTTCGCCGAGCACCGGGGCAACGGCGCGGATCTCGGGCGACAGGTCCTCAGTGAATCCGCGTCCGGCCCACGGGTTGGTCAGCACCGCCGCGACGCCGATCAGGCGCAGCGGCCGGGGCGCCGCCTTGCCGCCTTCGATCAGCGTGTTCTCGACATAGGTCACGATCTTGCGGATGGCCGGTTTCATGAGATTCCTCGGACGAAACGGCGCAATGCGGTTTCGTCGTTTCTATCGACGTCTTATGGTATACCATAATATGGAGAGCCAAGTGCCTTGTCAATCGGCCATGGAATCTGTTTTTGTGGCGAGGCGAGAGCGTCTCACCGTTTCATGGAAACGGCCAACCGCTCTATCTCTTTGTTTTGAAGCGCAATTCCTGACAGAACACTTTTCTGGAATTGCTCGTAGAGGGCGGAAGAAGAATGCCTGACGACACGCTTCGGATCGACCGCTCTGCCAAGACGCTACGGACGCTGGCGCTGGAGCGCATGCGCGAGGCGATCATGGATTTCCACTTCCAGCCCGGCGAGAGGCTGGTCGAGCGGCCGCTCTGCGACCAGCTCGGCGTCAGCCGTTCGGTCGTACGCGAGGTGTTGCGGCAACTGGAGGCAGAGGGCCTGGTGCAGATGGTTCCGGGCCACGGACCGGCCGTGGCCAAGCCGGACCTCGGCCGCACCGACGAGATCTACGAACTGCGCGCGCTGCTGGAAGGCATCGCCGCGCGCGCCTGCGCGACGTCGGCCACCAAGGAGCAGATCGCTCTCCTCGACGACGCCCTGGAAAAGCTGCTCGAAGCCTGGGCCTCGGGCGCCCCGGTGGAGGTCATGCGGGCGACCGCCAGCTTCTACGAGGTGCTGTTCGAAGCCGCCGACAAGCGCATCGCCTGGGAGATCGTCACCGGGCTCAACGTTCGCATCAATCAACTGCGTTCGATGACCATCGCGTCGGAGAACCGCCGCGAGCCGGCCATCGCCGAGATGAATGCGATCATGGACGCCATCCGCTCACGCAGGCCGGAGGAAGCGGAGGCGGCGGCGCGGCGACATGTCGAGTCCGCCTGGCGGATCGCCCGGGATGCGCTTCGGCTGGGGTCGTTGTAGAATCCCGGCCGGCAAGAAAACGGCCCCGCAGGCGGAGCCGTTTCATCCATTGCGATACCGGCAGGCCTATTTGCTGCCGCCGTTTGCCTTGACGCTGCTGCAGAACTCCGGATGACTGTTGGTGGGATTGGCGTTCTTCGCTTCGTCATCGCAGGCCGACATCATCGCCATCTGATCTTCCGGCGACAGCGCCTTCCAGGCCTTCACGAAATCGTCGTTGCTAACCATCGTCTTCATGGTGGAGTCTGTATAGAAGGGCTGCATCTTGGCCGGGTCGTCGAGTGCCGACGTGCCAGTCTCTCCTGCGGCCAACGCGGAGCCGGCGACCATCGAAAGCGCCATGGCGCCGAGCCATATCATCTTGATGTTCACGATATATCCTCCTGTTGCTTTGGGATCGTCGAAGCAACGATCAAAGGCCAAACGACAGGTTTGGACGAAGGTTCCATGATGAAGCGGATTGCGAGATGATAATTCTGCCAAGATAGGATCTAGCGGAAAATGAACCTTTTTGGTCGCCCCGCGTTCGATTTAATTGTTCTTTGCCGCCGCGTGCAGCGAGTTGCGAAGGGTGGCGTTTTGCCCTCAATTCTTGTCGACCGGCTTCGACCGCATCCTGGAAACGGTCTCGCGTTCCGCCCGCTTGGAGCGCAGCGGCGGCAGCCCGCGGTCGATCAGGTCCATATCCTCCAGCACCATGTCGCCCATGCGCTTGAAGGCGACGTCGAGCGCGCCGGCGCGGTGAGCGGAGCGTAGGAAGCCGGGCAGCCCGCGCACCGGATGGTCCCTGGCCAACGGCTCCTCCGGAAAGACATCGCTTGCGGCGACGATCTGACCGCTGCGAACCGCCTCCATCAGCGCCGGGAAGTCGACGACACCGGCTCGGCTGAGCAGGATAAAAGCGGCGCCCGTGCGCATTTTGGCGAAGGCCTCGGCACCGAGGAAGCCCTGGTTCTCGCTGGTCACCGAGGCGACGACGAAGACGAAATCGCTTTCCGACAGCACCTTGTCGAGCGAGGCCGGCTCGACGCCGTTGTCGATGAGGATCGACGGCGGCAGCCAGGGATCGAATACCCTGGTGCGGGTGCGGAAGCCAGTCAGCAGCCGGTTCAGCGCGCGGCCTAGATCGCCGAAGCCGATGATGCCGACTTCGGCGCCGCTCAGCAGCCGCGCGGTCGCATTGCCGTCGCCGCCCCACAGTTCCTTTCCCTGCCGGAAGGCAAGGTCGGCATCGACGATGTCGCGCGCCAGGTTGAGCGCCATGGCAAGGCCGAGCTCGGCCACCGGCTCGGCGAAGACCAGCCCGGTGGTGACGACATGGACGCCGCGCTGAAACAGCGTATCGTAGGGCATGTTGTTGACGAGATTGGTCTCGACATTGAAGATGCAGCGCAGCACCTCCAGCGTCTCCAGCGTCTCGGAACTGATCGGCGGCTGGCCGACGATGTAGCGCGCCTCGGCCAATATGTCGGAAGGCAACCCTGCCACCATCTCAGGCGTTGTTTCGACGATGCGATATTTTTTGCGAAAGCGTGCCAGCTGCGGCGGTGTGAAGATCAGTTCGAGGGTGCGCGGCTCAGGCGCGCTGATGACCAGCGGCAAGGCATTTTTTGACATGATGTTTCCTCCCGGCGCGACCGGACCGTGCCATTCACAACCGTGTTTTACTCCGGATTAAACGATTTACAACTTTGAAAAATCGATTTATCGATTGATGTGGCAAGCCTCAGGAGGAGGACAATGGCGAAGGAGGCCCAGCAGCGCCGTGCGTCGATCCACGACGTGGCAAGCCGTGCCGGCGTGTCCGCCGCCACCGTCTCCAAGGTGCTGGCTGGCGTCACCACGGTGAAGCCCGAAAACGCCCAGCGCGTCTTCGATGCCGTCGAACTGCTCGGTTACCGCGTCGATCCGCTGGCCTCCGACATGCGCCGGGCCAAGCGCCGCATCATCGGCGCCATCATGCCCGAGTTCGAAAGCGAGTTCTTCGGCCAGATGGTCAGCGAGCTCGAGGGTCTCGCCGAGCAACGAGGCTTCACGCTGGTCGCCGCCTCCAGTCGTGAATCGGAAGCGCGCGAGAAGGAGATCCTTGCCCGCATGCATGACTGGCGTGTCGCCGGCGTGGTGCTGGCGCCGGTGCGCAATGAGCATGGGCCGGCGGCCGGCTTCATGAAGGCCAATGGCATGACCGGCGTGCTGATCGACCGCGTCCTCGCCGACGATGCTTTCGACACGGTCTCGGCCGACAGCGCCGCGGCAAGCGCCGAGGTGGCGCGCGCGCTTGTCGGAAAGGGCCATCGCCACATACTGGTCGTCGGCCTCGGGCAGCAGGCAGCGACGGTGCGCGCCCGCCTCGAAGGGTTTCGCAACACCGCGCTGAAACTTGCTCCGGACGTCCGAATCGACGTCGTGCTTTCGGAAAGCGAGGTGGAGCCGCTGCGGGCGCTGCTCAGCGACTATTTCAGCAAGGGTGAGCGGCCGACGGCGGTCTATTCGCTGTTCCTCAAGGGCACGCTCGTGGCGCTCTCCGAATTCCGTAGGCGGGGATGGCATTGCCCGGACGACATCTCGCTGGTCGGCTTCGACGACGCCGAATGGATGCAGGTGACCTGGCCGGCGATCGCCGCGGTGGTGCAGCCGGTGCGCGAGATAGCCAGCAATGCGATGGACGTGCTGTTTCGCAGGATCGAGGGCGAGGGCGGTCCGCCAAGGGCGCGGCTCGAACCCTGCAAGGTGTTGATGCGGGAATCCGTTGGCTCGCCAGGCAGCGGCCCGCATTCCGGGGGAGGAAACCGACAATAGCCCCCATTGTCGAAGACCGAGTGGCGCCGCACCTGGCTTTGGCTCGTGGCGCGTAATATCAACAGGGAGGAAAACGTGACAGCATTCGTTCTGAAGATAAATCGATTTACGATGGCCTTAGGCATCGCGCTGGCGATGTCGGCCGTTGGCGCTGCCAAGGCCGAGGACGGCGAATACGGCGTGCTGATGAAGACGCTGGCCAATCCGTTCTGGGGCGCGATGGGCCAGGGCGTCGAGGATGGCGCCAAGGAAGCCGGTGTGAAATATTTCCAGCAGGCGGCCGAAAGCGACCAGGCGGCCGAGCCGCAGCTCAACCTCTGCAACACGATGCTGGAGCGCAAGCCGGTGGCGATGATCACCGCGGCGATCAACTCGACCAACCTGTTGCCGTGCCTGAAGGCGGCGCAGGATGCCGGCATCAAGGTCGTCGACCTCGACGGCAATCTCGATCCGGCGGTGCTCGACAAGGAAGGCATCAAGATCACCTTCCGCATCGGCTCCGACAATGTCGCGGCCGGCGGACAGGGCGCCGAATATCTCGTCTCCAAGCTCGGCAAGGACGCCAAGGGTCCGGTGCTGGTGATCGAGGGCCTTTCGGGCAACATCACTGGTCAGAAGCGCGCCAAGGGTTTTGCCGACAAGCTCAAGGAACTGGCGCCGGGGCTGGAGATCGTTGCTTCGCTGCCCGGCGACTGGGATCGCGGCAAGGCGGCCTCGATCGCAACCGATACGCTGACCGCGCATCCTGACCTCGTCGCCATCTTCTGCGCCAATGACACCATGGCGCTAGGCGCCGTGGAATCGGTCTACGCGGCCGGCAAGGGTGAGCAGGTGACGATTCTCGGCGTCGATGGCAATTCGGATGCGGTCAAGTCGATCAAGGAGGGCCGCCTCAACGCTTCGGTGGCGCAGCTTCCCTATCTGGTCGGCAAGCAGGCGGTCGAGAACGTCAAGAAGGCGCTCGCCGGCGAGAAGGTCGAGGAGAGCATCGCCGTGCCTACCTTAGTGCTGACCAAGGAGATGCTCGACGCCCGCAAGGAGCCGATGCTGCAATATGTGAAGTGAGCAGGGAATAGGCAGTAGGCTGTAGGCTGTAGGCTGTAGGGGAAGTAAGCGGTTCCTGCCGCTCGGATCGCTCTCATATTTGCCCTACTGCCTAGTCCCTACTGCCTACTGCCTTACGGCCGCTCTCAAAGGTGCAAAGACATGGCTTCTGAACAGCCCGGTTTCTGGGCTCGGGTGCAGCGCGCATCCGTCGAACGGCTCCACATCAGGCTGGAGTCGCTGCTGGTGCTAGTGGCGCTGAGCGCGGCGATGGCGCTGCTGTCGCCGTTCTTCCTGTCGCTGAGCAATTTCCTCAACATCCTCTTGGCGACATCGACGATCGGCGTGCTGGCCATCGCCGCCACCTTCGTCATCGGCTCGGGTGGGCTCGACCTGTCGCTCGGCTCGGTCATGGGCCTTGCCGGCGTGGCGGGCGCCTTCGTCGCGGTCAATCTCGGCTGGCCGTCGGTCTTCGCGCTCATCGCCTGCATCCTCGCCGGCGGCCTTGCCGGCTACATCAACGGGCAGCTCGTCACCCGAGCCTTCGTGCCGGCCTTCATTGTCACGCTCGGCATGCTCGGCCTGGCGCGCGGCCTGGCGCTGGTCATCTCGCAGGGCAGGGCGATCTACGGCCTGCCGTCGGCGATCGTCTATATCGGGCAAGGGCGGCCCTTCGGCATCCCGATGCCGGTGATCATCCTGGTGCTGACGGCGATCGTCGCGCATTGCGTGCTCGCCTACACACGCTTCGGCCGCCACACGCTGGCGCTGGGCGACAGCGAGGGCGCGGCGCGCGCCGCGGGCATCCGCGTCGAGCACCACCGCCGCATCATCTACACGCTGTCCGGCGCGCTCGCCGGCCTCGCCGGCCTGCTGTTCACCGCCCGCGTCAATGCCGGTGACCCAACCGCCGGCATCAACTATGAGCTCACCGCGATCACGGCGGCGATCATCGGCGGCACCAATTTGTTCGGCGGCCGCGCCTCGATCCTCGGCACGATGATCGGCGCGCTGATCATGGGCGTGCTGCAGAACGGGCTGACGCTGCTTGCGGTGCAGTCCTACTATCAGCAGATGGCGATCGGCGCGGTGCTGATCCTCGCCGTCTTCATCGACCAGTATCAGGTCCGGAAGGAGTCGCGCGTATGACGCTTCTTTCGCTTCAAGGCATCCGCAAGAGTTTTGGCGCGGTCGACGTGCTGCACGGTGTCGATCTCTCGGTCGCGGCCGGCGAGGTGGTCGGCCTCGTCGGCGACAATGGCGCCGGCAAGTCGACACTGATGAAGACCATCACCGGCATCTACCGCGCCGATTCGGGCTCGATCGAATACGACGGCAAGGACATCCTTGCGCTCGACCCCGGCCAACGGCGCGAGCTCGGCATCGAGATGATCTATCAGGATCTGTCGCTGGCCAAGCAGCAGGACGTGGCGTCGAATATCTTTCTCGGCCGCGAGCCGACCAGGAAGGTGTTCGGCCTGTTTCCCGGCTTCGTCGACAAGGCGGCGATGGACCGCGAGGCGTCCAGGATGATCGAGCGGCTCGGCGCGCGGCTACCGTCGATCAACCGGTCGGTCGGCTCGTTCTCGGGCGGCCAGCAGCAGACGGTGGCGATCGCTCGCGCGCTGACCTTTAATCCGAAGCTGGTGATCATGGACGAGCCAACGGCGGCGCTTGCCGTGCGCGAGGTGCAGAGCGTGCTCGACCTGATCCGGCGGCTGCGGTCGGAGGGCATCGCCGTTATCCTGATCTCGCACCGGCTGAACGACGTGCTGTCGGTCACCGACCGCATCGTCGTGCTGCGCCACGGCCGCGCCGATGCGGATCTCGTCACCAGCAAGACGAACATGAACGAAGTCGTCAGCCGCATCGTCGGCGGCGGCGATATCAGCGCCGCGGCGGCGCATGAACAACGAGGCTAAACATATGAACACTTTTGGACTGCACACTTTCGCCATCGCTCCGGTCTGGGACCTTGCCCGCATCGAACCCCAGATGGACCGGCTGAAGGAACACGGCATCGGGCTGATGGAAATCCCGCTGCTGCGCCCTGAGGAGATCGACACCAAGCGCACGCGCGGCTTCGCCACGCACTACGGCGTCGAGCTGATCCCCTCGCTCGGCCTGCCGCGCTCCCTCGATGTGGTCGAGCGGCCGGACGAGGCCCTCGACTTCCTGCAGCCG